>CAYMUE010000094.1:1718-23984 GCA_964393505.1 uncultured Polyangiaceae bacterium | reverse complement strand
CGGCATGCGCGGAGTGCGAGGTCCGGAGTTGCCGCCGTCCGTGCCGGTTCCTGGCGACCATCGAATGGTGCGTGAGTGCCAGATGAAGCCCTCGACCTTCACGCTGGCCTGCTCGCGGAAACCCTCCTGCTCCGAGGTCGTCTCCTGCGTGGCGAAGTAGCCCCGCGATCGATCCCTCTGCGCGTTTCGCACTCCATCCTGGGCCTGGCCTCTCGGGCGCGGGCGATGATCCGGTGTTCTGGTTTTTTTGTCGTGGGGTCCAGGGTGCTTGACAACCTGGAAGACGGATGGTACGCCTGCTTCATGTCCGGAGGTGGCTCTCCGACCACGCAGGATTCGGCATCTGGAGCTTCGACCAGGTACCCGCCTGTACTGTGCCCGCCCTGTTCGCCTGAGCAATGACCCCAGCATCCATCGGAGGGAGTACGATGAGATTCTCGAAGTGGCTGTTGGGCGCTGCGGCTCTTCAACTCGCGTGCGGCGGCTCCACCGAGGTGGAGACGGAGCACCTGCCTCCCGACGCCGCGCTCGATACCGGCTCCGGCAATGGCGGCGGGGGAGCCGGGCAGGACGCGGGCCCTGGGGGAGCCGCGGGCAGCTCTCCGGGCAACGGCGGTCAGGCCGGGATTCCCGACGCTGGCCCCGGAGGAAGCGCTGGAATCGGCGGCGCCGCCGGAGGCGCAACGGGCGGCAGCGGCGGTGCTGGGGGCGCAACGGGCGGCAGCGGCGGTGCTGGAGGGGCGACGGGCGGCAGCGGCGGTGCTGGAGGGGCGACGGCGTGCGTCTGCCCCAACGGCTGCTGCGATGCGGAGGGACAGTGCCGTCCAGGAACGGAAGTCGATGCATGCGGGGCTCCGGGCCATGCGTGTGTCAATTGCATGTCGAGCGGCTTCTCGTCCTGCGACAAGGACCTTCTCGCCTGCATGATGAAGATGACCTACTGCCATCCGTCCAACTGCCCCACGGGCTGCTGCCAGGCGGTCGGAGCAATGTCGGTGTGCGTGGATGGCACCAGCCCGAAGGCTTGCGGTATCGGAGGCCAGTTCTGCCAGACCTGCTCCGGGGACTGCGACTCTGCGACCCACTCCTGCAATCCGGGGTTCTGCGGACCGAACAACTGCGCCAGCGGTTGCTGCCTCGGTGGCGTGTGCGCTCCGGGCAAGGATCCGTGGGCCTGCGGCACCGACGGTCAGCTGTGCTCGAACTGCACCGCTTCTGGCACGACGTGCCAGACCGACTACTCCAAGCCTGGCGGCGGCCAGTGCAAGGCCCCCCTGTGCAATGCAACCAACTGCTCCGGATGCTGCGTCGGAGACCTCTGCGCCGTGGGAACCCAGCCCAACGCGTGTGGAGTCGGCGGCGAGCTCTGCGAGAACTGCGCCTCCGAGGGGTTGGATTGCGTTACGGGGGATTGCCAATGAAGCCGATCGCCGGGCCCGCGGGTGCCTGCCTCGCTTGGATGCTCGCGGCCTCTTGCGGCGGCAAAGTCGAAGTCTTCCAGGTCATCGAGGGGGCCGCCGGAACCGGCGGAACGGTGCCCGACGCAGCGGCGGAAGCTTCCCCGACCGAAGCTGGCCCTGGCGGCGCCGCGGGGGCAGCGGGCGCTGGCGGAGCGGGCGGCACCCTGCCCGACGCCGCCTTGGACACCACGCCGTCCCAAGGGGGCTCTGGCGGATCCGTCTCGACCCCACCCAGCTGCGAGGGACTCGCGCCGTCCTGCGGTCCGAACTACAATGTGGATTGCTGCAAGGCCGCCGCGTTGCCCGGGGGCACGTTCCTGCGCAGCTACGATGGCGTGACCTACCAGGACAACTCCCATCCCGCGACCGTGTCCGCCTTCACCTTGGATGTCTATGAGGTCACGGTCAGCCGGTTCCGCAACTTCGTCACCAGCGGCCACGGAACGCGTCAGTCCCCTCCGGCCGAAGGCGCCGGTGCGCATGGCAAGATCCCCGGAAGCGGCTGGCAGAATGCGTGGAACGAGCACCTCGAGGTCGATGCCGAGGCGCTCGGGGCCGCGCTGGTTTGCGCCGAGAAACAGTCTCCCACCTGGAGCCCGAAGCCCAACAACGAGTACTTCCCGATCAACTGCGTGACCTGGTACGAGGCATTCGCGTTCTGCGCCTGGGATGGCGCACGGCTGCCGACCGAGGCGGAGTGGAACTACGCGGCATCCGGGGGCGACGAGCAGCGCGTGTATCCCTGGTCCGTCCCCCCGCAATCCACGCAGATCGACATGTTCCATGTCGTCTATGGACCGGGCCTCCATCCCCAGGGCGCCGGCAGCAAGTCGCCCCTCGGGGATGGACGCTTCGGACAGGCCAACCTCGCCGGAAACGTCTGGGAGTGGGTCCTCGACTGGTATGCGATCCCCTACGCTGACCCGTGCGTGGACTGCGCGAACCTCGCCGCCACCGACCAGCGGGTCCACCGCGGCGGTGCCTTCGATTCCAGCGCCAAGCAGGTGCTGTCGTCCTATCGGCATCGGTCCGCCCCCTCGGACCGGAGCGCCAAGGTCGGGTTTCGCTGCGCGAGGTGAGCGTTTCGCGTCCCCGGGAGCGTCCTCCGCGCCACCCCCATCCCTCGTGACCCTTGACTCCCACGCACCCCCTGGGTAGTCGTCCCCACGCGTCGGTCATGCCCTAGGCTTCGCGAGCCACCCAGACCCTCGTCTCGGGTGGCGCATGCCTTCGAATCCGCAGATCGTTCGCAGCACGAACTTCTCCCGGCACCCTGCGCAGACCAGGTGTCCCGTGACCGCCGATCTGATGGTCGTGGGAGCCGGTCCCGCAGGGATCGCCGCAGCGTCGGAAGCCGCGCGCTCCGGGGCGTTGTTCCGCCTCATCGACGAGAGCGGCAGAGCCGGTGGGGCGATCGGGCTGGCCTACGAAACCCGGGGGATTCCCTTCGTCGCGGACCGGACACCGGGCGCGGCTGTCGCCCGCCTGCTGCAAGCCGAGGCCGATCGCCTCGGGGGCGTGGAGCGCGCCACGATTCATTCGCTATCCGAACGGCCCGGGTGCGTGGTCGCCCGCACCGATCGCGGGGAGGAGCTGCGCGCGCGGGCCGTCGTGGTCGCCACCGGCGCCACTCCCATGATTCCACCCGTCCCGGGACTCCCGACGCTCCTGCAGCCCCCGTGGATCGGAAGCGCGTCGGACATCGAGGATGCGCTCTTGTTGCCGGTCGCGGTCATTGGAGGCTCCGACGTGGCCCTCGACCAGGCGCGCGCGCTCCGCGCCCGGGGCGCGGCGGTTGCCGTGCTCTGCCGCTCTCGCGCGCCCCGCGCTCCGCATTGGCTGTGGCAGGCCGCGGTCCGCGACGGGGTCGAGGTGCTCGCGCACACCGTCGTTGCGAGCGCCAACCCCGCGGCCGGAGGGGTGGAGCTCGAGCTGCGAATGGGCTCTACCACCGTCCACCGTCGGTTCGAGCGGGTGTTGGCCGCCGTCGGGCGTGCGCCCCGTCGAATCGAGGGGATGGATGCGCTGTCGATGGATCGCGCGCGGATCGTGGGCGACGCCGTGGGGCGCGCGGCGCGCCACGTGGCCATTGCGATGGGAGACGGAACCCTCGCTGCATTCGAGTTGTTGCGGGGGGCAAGGGAGACGGAGAGATGATGAAGGTGGTGGAGTCTGCGGGGTGCCCGGACGTTGCGCAGGTGTTCGTGCTGCAGATGCGCGACGAGCCATGGACGCGAATCGAGTGCGTGGGGGCGCTGGATCCCGCCCTCGGCCGCGAGGACAAGATGGTTTTCGTGGTGTCGTCGCAGCTCGGCTGCCCGGTGGGATGCGCGATGTGCGATGCGGGGACCTGGTTCGCGGGCAACCTGACGGCCGGGGAGATCGAGGCGCAGATTCGCCACCTGCTCGCGAGTTGGGGCGGGAGCGACGCGGCCCGCTGTCGCAAGCTGAAGGTCCAGTTCGCGCGCATGGGAGAGCCGTCGCTGAATCCCGCGGTGCTCGACGTGATCGCGCGGCTTCCTTCGATTCTTCCTACTCCGCACGTGGTCCCCTGCGTGGCGACCACGGCGCCGCGGGCCGCAGCGGCGTGGTTCGAGGACCTGCTCGTGCTGCGGCGCGCCTTCGGGCCGGAATCGTTCCAGGTGCAGTTCTCGGTGCAATCGACGGACGAGGCTGCGCGGGATCGGCTGATGCCGGTGGCGAAGTGGACGCTCGAGGAGATGTCGGGATACGCAAAAAGGTGGGTGAGGGGAGGGGATCGGAAAGTGACGCTGAACGCGGCGCTGGCGGAGGGGGTCGCGTTCGATCCGGAGGTGTTGGGGAGCATCTTCGACCCCGGCACCTGCGTGGTGAAGCTGACGCCGCTGAACCCGACCGATCGAGCGGGCGGGAACGCCCTGCGGAGTGCGATGGAGACGGGGAACGAGCCGCGGATCGTGGAGCTGGTGGAGCGGCTCGAGTTGCTCGGATTCCGATGCATCGTGAGCATTGGAGATCCACGCGAGACGCAGATGGGGACGAGCTGCGGGCAGTTGGCGCGCCTGGGGCGACGGCGTCTCCCCGTGGCGTGAGGCGCGGCCGTCTCTCTACCGGAGGATCCAGAGCATCCAGGGCGACGAGTCCGCGCGATGGACCAGGCGCATCAGGGGGGCTGTCTTCCACCCTTCGCCGAGGTCCGACAGCGCGTTCGACGCGGCACCGAACATCGCACTCGCGATCTGATCCTGCGACGAGTGGGTCGCTCCGGCGAAGGAGGCGAGATACGGTCGCAGGGCCGCGAGCAGGCGCCCCACGTGCCACACCGCCGAGGCGTGCAGCTTCACCAGCCGGTGCGGGGGCTCTCCCTCGAACCGCAGGATCGCCATCGCCGTCAGGTAGTCCACGTGCCGCGCCTCGTCCTGCGCCGCCGCGTCGAATACCGCGCGCACCAGCGGGATGCGATTGTCCGTCGCCACCCGTGAGAACAACGTGCGCATCACCGCTTCGTCGATGAGCGTGTGCAGCAGCGCCTGATCTGCCGCCCCTTTGCCGTCTGCCGCAACCCGCCAGAGCGGCGACGGATCCAGCGGACGATCGTTGCGCGACACCTGCTCTCCCTTGCTGCTCACCAGCGACAAGAGTCGTCGCAGCACCTGCACGTGACGCTGCTCGTCGGCATCGTGCCATTCCATGCAAGACAGCAGCGCCTCGTCAGGGCCCCACCAGCGGACCAGTTGACGCCCCAGCCGGCCACGCGCCCCGAGCTTCAAGTGGTAGAGCGAAGTCACCACGTCGAGCAGGTCGAGCTTGCTCAACGTCTGCTCGCGCTTGCTGCCGCTGCTCAGGTTGAGCGGCTCGTCCCATGGGAGGGTATGGACCTCCCACTGACCCCTGCGCGCCCGCTCGGCATGGTGCTGGAAGCTCGGCTCGCTCATCGGAACGAGCTTGCCCGATTGCGACTCGAAATGCAGGACAAATCGCAGCGGAATCGGACACGACAGAGGGGCGCAGTGGCCCGGTCCTTGCCTGTCGGCGCGCCGTCGCGGACACGCGTCCCTGTCACGGCGATGATGCCGGTCGCGCCTGTCCTCGCGGCGTCTGCCACCTCGGCTGGAGGTGTGTCTTCATCACATCCGCCATGAGCCCGAGGTGCGCACAGTGGTCCGGCTTGTCGTCTCCCGAATACCCGCGCACGTGGAAGTTCCCCTTGTCCCAACGTGCGTACATGTCGAGCCCGAGCACGTCCTCGCGACGCGCCGACCTCTCCTTGGCCTTCGGATCCACCTTGCGAATCAGGTACCGCGCCACCTCGGTCGTCGAAGCATACCCGGGCGGCTGAATCGACGAGTGCGACAGGAACATGAACTTCTGGCGGGCTGCGGCCGAACGTGCGAACGCCACGAACGGCTCGAGCATCGAGTCCGACACCTCGCCCGAGGGGAGGTATCCGCCGTGCAACGAGTCGAGCAGGATCACCGCGTCGACCTTGCGCCCCGCAGGCTGCTGCAGAATCCGCCAGGTCGCCCCGTATCCCGCGCTCCACGACGACAGCGCCAGCTTGCGCACCGTGCACTTGTCGCGCTTGTTGCGCTTCGCCATCGCCGCTTCCACGCTCGAAATCACGCGCTCGAAGCGGCTCGGATCGGCAAACGCGTTGGCGTACGGACCCGACCCGAGCCCCAGGTCGATCCCCACCAGCACCTGCCCGGTCGCCGTCTTCACGAACTCTTTGCGGACCGGCTCGTGGCCGTGGAAGTGCACCACCAGGTCGAACCGGCAGGCCTTCGTAACCCCGCCCCGCTGCGGCGCAATCATCTGTCCGGTCGAAATGTTCTGCCAGCGATCGTACACCCCGAACCCAGGGTCCGCGGTCATACACGGGTTCTCCCCGCGTCGCGCCCCTCGATTCGGCGGCGGCGGCAACGGCCCATAGGCCGAGCTCAACGCCCTGGGCGCCGGAAGGTTCTCCTCGCTCGGGGCATCGGCCCGCACCGGCAACGAAGCCATCAGCAGCGCCGCCAGCGAGCTCAGTCCGATCGCCGCTGCCACGCTCCGGTTGCGCGAACCGCAAAGGCTCGAACTCCGAACGGCGTCCCCGCCGCTCTCTGCCCCCGCGCTCGCTTCTCTTGGGTCTGTGCAGTCCATGTCGCCGATCCGGGCCGTCCGTCCAGCCACTCGTTGTGGCACACGTTCGACGGACCGTCGAAGGATTCGAGGCAAGCTCTCACGCACGCGGGGTCACTTCACCTCGACCAGCTCGATCTCGAACACCAGCGTGGCATAGGGCGGGATCTTCGGCGGCTGCCCCTTGTCCCCGTATCCCAGGTCCGAGGGAATCGTCAGCTTGCGCTTGCCCCCCACCTTCATGCCCGGAAGACCCTTCTCCCACCCCATGATCACGCTGCCCGCGCCGATCTTGAGCTCCAAGGGCTCGTTGCGATCGTACGAGGAATCGAACTCGGTGCCGTTCTTCAGCATGCCCCGGTAGTTCACCTTCACCGTGGACCCGGTCTTCGCCTCGGCCCCGGCGCCTACCTTCAGGTCCTCGATCTTGAACTCGTCCTTCACCTCGGCCGCGCGAGGCGGTCCGGGCGGGGGCTCGTCTATCTTTTCGCAACCGGCCAGCGCGCACAGGCCGCTCACCAGGGTCAACAGGATCACGCTACGGCCAATGAATGCTCGGTTCATGCGCCGGCATTACCCTGGCCAGGGGGTGGATGGCCAGAAGATCGCGCACGGTGCGCGGACTCGAGCGACCGAGCGGGCCAGGTGAAATAGGAACGGGCCGGGCGCGCATGCTCGTACGCCCGGCCCGCTTGTCCCGGCCCTTGCGGAGAAGGGCGCCTGGTGAGGCTATGCCTTCGCCTCCGGGTTAGGGCCACAGGTACTTGCCATATCTGCCATCCCTCCTCCGGTGTCCCGGCACCCGCGGCGTCGATCCGGCTTCGATCGAGGGGATTGCGGGCGTTCCATGGTGGGGGCCTCAGCCGATGCCGATCGCCCACGTGCTCCCGGGAGCGGGGAATCCGCCAGGACCATTCCTGAGCCGTGGCTTCCCAGGTTCCGTCACTATGACACGCGCCGCGCGTTCAGCAAACCCTTCCGTTCGGCCCCGGCATCACGCCCCGCATCGAGCTATCCTCCTCAGCAACTCCCATGGATCGACGCCTCCTCACCGGCCTTGTCGGCCTCGCCTTCGTCCCCGCCGTCGTCTCGATCGCGGCCGTCCTCTCTCCCCACCTCACCATCTCTCCCCTCTGGACCGATGTCACCGCTTTCGCCGGCGCGACCCTCACCACCCTCGTCGCCCTCACTCTCCTGTCCCGAGGTGCCCTGCCCCGCTGGTTGCGCATCGCGCTCTTCGTCGCCGCTCCACTCACCGTGCTCGCCATCGCACTGTCCAACGGCCACCGCCCCGTCCACGCCATCGCCATCGCCGCAAGCCTCACCGTGTTCGGCCATGTCCTCGGCGACTTCATCGGCCACCACATCGAAGACCCAGGCCACCTGCTCCCCGCCAGCATCGTCGCCTCCGTCGCCGACGTCGTCTCCGTCGTGCACCCCAGCGGCCCCTCCCACTCCGTCATCGCCAGCGAACACGGCCTCTCCTGGATGGCCGTCGCCTTCCCGGTCCCGGGGACCTCGGCCCTCGCCCCTGCCATCGGCGTCGGCGACCTGCTGTTCATCGCGCTGCTGCTCGCTGCCGCGCGACGACACGCGCTCCCGTGGCGACGCGGGGTGCTGCTGATCGCCGCGGGGATCGCAGCGGCTGGATTCGTGTCCTACAGCCTCGAAGCCGCCATCCCCGCCCTGCCTGCCATCGGTCTCGCGTTCATCGCCGGCATCCCCGGCGCCCGCAAGCTCCGCCCCAAAGACCGAACCCTCGCGATCGCCTCCATGGTCGGCGCTCTCGTGTTAGGAGTCTCCTTGATCGCCTCCCGCTTCCTGCTCCAACCTGCTCCCTGAACCATGTCCCGAACCCCCGTCGCTCCCCTCCTCGCACTGTGCCTCTGCTGCTCCGGCTGCCGATGCTCTCCGTCGGAAGACCAGTTGCCTGCGTCCCGCACCGCAGACCCCGCCAGCGTGCGCGTGGGCTGCCCCAATCCCCCTCCTTGGGCTTCGTCCAAAGGCCTGTCCGTCGAGGTCGATCTGCAGCACGTG
Organism: uncultured Polyangiaceae bacterium; assembly: GCA_964393505.1. Lineage (GTDB taxonomy): Bacteria > Myxococcota_A > Polyangia > Polyangiales > Polyangiaceae > JACRCQ01. The sequence continues at coordinate 15,384 of CAYMUE010000094.1, read as the reverse complement.
AGCATGTCCCACGGCACCGGCTATCGCCTCCACTCCGATGGCCGCCTCGAGACCTACGATGACACCGACCTCGTGAAGGACGACGCGGGCAAGAGCCGGCTCGTCCGTGTGCCCGGTCGCTGGCGCTCCCGAGGCGTCGTCCCCGAGGAGGCGCGCGCCGCTCTGCGCAGCCTCATCGCCAACGCCGATCCCGACAAGCTCGTCGGCCGCCGCACCGGCAAGGGCGACTCCACCAACGTGTCGCACTTCGTGCTCACGCGCGACGGCAAGTCCCGCTGGTTCTGCTACGCGGGCGATCAGGCGCCGGACGATCTGCTGCCGATCGAGCAGGCGATTCACGACCTGGTCAAGCGGGCGTCCGACGCGGGGGCGAGAGACTGAGCGGGTCCGACGCGTCGATCGGCCCGTCCAAGGCTGTGCCCTGGAACACGAAGCGGAGCTCCGGCGTGCGCTTGAGCTCCACCGCTTGCGCAAGCTGATAGCGCAGGAACGAGCTCGCACGCTCCAGCGCTTCCTCCACCTCGTCGCGTTCGGGCGCAGGCGCATCCGCCGTGTCCGCCAGCAGGAAGTCCACTCGCGCATTGCGGTAGTCCACCGACAGCCGCAGTGAAGTCGGACGCACCGCCTGCAGCAACGGATCGCGCACCTCGTCTTGCAGGAGCGAGCGCAGCTCGTCGAGCAGCAACGCCTCGAGGCGCGCGTGACGGTATCCCGCTCGCTCCTGGGAGTGCCCCATTCCTACTTCGCGCTGAGGTCGGTGCAGCTCGAGCCGATCTCGACCTTCTTCGTGTCCACTCCCACCTGCGCGCTCTGGATGCCGTTCTCCTTGTCGTCGATGATCCACACCACCGCCGTCCCGTCGGGCTTGCGCGGGAACGTCGTGGTCGTGTTCGACCCGATCGAGGTCTTGGTGCCGCTGCCGAACTTGGGCTTCTCCCCGATGAAGAGTTGGACCGTCTTCGAGCAGGTGTTGCGCACCTCGATCGAGGACGGGGGCAGGGGAGCGGGGCTCGCGGTGGGCGAGGCCGGCGCCTCCGGCGTGGCCATGGGCTGCGCAGCCTGCGGGGCCGAGGGATCGGAGCCCCCCGGCGCGGCAGACGTTCCCCCCTGCTGCGGAGGGGGCATGATCAGGCAGGCGGATACGAGCAGAGAGGTAGAGCCCAGCAGCGCGAAGCGAGCAGCGTGGTGGATCATGGGACGTATTGGTATCCCGAATCGCTGCGCTCGTCCACGCTCGGTCCCGCGCGACGCAGCGGTTGGGCTCAGGTCCAGCGCCCCTCGAGCTCCAGCGACGTGTCCCCGTCGCGCCCGCCCTGGACCATGCGAAGCCGCACGTCCTTCGCCCCGGAGATCTCCAGCATTCCCTGCGAGGCGCCCACGATCTCGGCGAACAGGTTGCCATCCCAGCCCGTGCAGCCGGAGTACATCACGCGCACGAAGCCCGCGCGCTTCTCGAGCACCTCGAGCTTGCCCGTGTCGTAGTAGGTGCTGAACATCTTGGCGGTCATCGCCAGCATGGTCTGCGGGGACACGAAGCGGACCAGGAGCTGCTTGTACACGCCGGTCATGTCGAGCTCCATGCTGCGACGTCCGATCTGCCGGATGAGCTCGAGGCCGTCTCCCGTCGCCAGGCGGAAGCTCTGCAGGGCGCTGCGATACCAGCCGATCGGATACCAGCTCGCAGCGAGCATCAGCCCGTTGCGGTAGGTCTCCGAGAGCTCCGGGACCATGAGCTCCCGAGCACGCTTGCGCGCCGCTTCTCCCCTCAGCTCCAGAAAGGCCGTGTCGACAGCCCGGAACGAAACGCCCTTGACCCGTGGTTCGGCCATGGAACCCACACTACTTCGTTTCGCGACACGATGGAACACCCCGTCTCGCAATCGCGGCAGGATACCGCGCGTGCAAACGTTTCGAGCGGCCCCGCCCCCTCGACTCGCCCGCGCACGTCTTGCGTGCACCTTCCCGACTCTGCCGCTATGGTTCGCCCCCTCGGAGACCCCCATGGCCAAGTACGTCATCGCCCTCGTGGTGGCCCTGCTGCTCAACGCCAGCGCCAACCTCATGATCAAGTTCGGCATGCGCGCCATCGACCTCGAGCTGCAAGGCGCCGGCATCCTGTCCGACGGCGTCTTCGGTGTCGTCAAGCTCCTGCTTCGCCACTGGATCCTGCTCGTCGGCCTCGGCTGCTTCGCCGCCAACGTCGTCTTCTACTCCTTCGCCCTGCAGAAACTCCCGATCAGCGTCGCCTACCCGATCATGGTCACTACAGGCTTCGCCATCATCGTCGTCGTCGCCGGCGCCATGCTCCACGAACGCCTCTCCGTTACCCAGTGGATCGGCGTCGCCGCCATCCTCGTCGGCGTCGCCCTCGTCGCCAAGGACGCCGGCAATCAGATGGGATCGCCGACCAAGTCTCCCCCCGCCTCCGCCCCGCAGTCCCTCCCGCCCACGTAGCCATCGCCGTCGCCGTCGCCGCTCCGAGCGTGGCGCTCCGAGGCCGTGGACCGTGACCCCCCGGCCCATCACGGAGCCAGGCGGATCGCCTCCACATCACCCGCCGGTATCGTCACCGTCACCTCGCTCGCCTGCTCCGCTATCGTCACATCGGGCGCCGACGACAGCAGCAGATCCGCCTTCGCAACCCCCGTCACCCCCAACGACGCCCGATCGATCGTCAGCGTCACCGTCACCGCCTGCTCCGTCGTGTTGCGCAGCGTGAAGTGCAGCGTGTCGGGCCACGACCCGAACCGCTCCACGTACACCCCATCGTGCGACGTCCGCGCGTGGGTCATCGGCTCCCAGCCCCCGCGGTTGAGCTGTCGGATCAGCGGGATGTACTGCTTGAAGAGCGATCGGTCGCGCTGGTACAGCTCCGGCGTCTCGAAGTAGTTCGCGTCCGCCGCGTTGTGGCTGAACATGCTCGGGTAGATTCCGTAGAACAGGCAGATGCGCATATACCGCTCCACCATGTCCTTCGACATGTTGGCGAAGTCGGTGTTCATCAGGAACCCGTAGGGACGCTTCGCCGACATCGAGCGACGGTACGACAGCAGCCAGTCCTCCTCGGGCACGACGCTGTATTCGCCCGAGACCTGCTTCACCCAGTCGATCTCCTGCCCCATGAAGTCGAAGACTTCCGCTCCCCAGGGCACGCCGATCAGCAGCGAGTTGGCGATGAAGTACTTGCCCTGCGGGAGCTGCGGGCGCAGCCAGCGCGTGAACTCCAGCGTGGAGAAGAGGATCGGCGTCACCACCGCGCGGGGCGCGTCGTAGGTGAAGGTCAGCGGGATGTCCGCGGCCTTGAAGTGCGACCGACGGAAGTTGCCGAGCTTCGCCGCCATCAGGAAGCTGTCGATGTACTCGCCGTCCAGCCCCGGCGTCGTCGTGTACGTCTCCTTCGTCTTGTCGTTCCAGAAGTAGCTCGCCTGGTTCGACGCGTACGGCGGCTCCGACACATCCGGGTCCGGGTTCAGATAGAACAGCGCACACTTGCCCTTGCACCACGAAGGACCATCGTCGTACGCCTCGTAGGCCAGCGTGCCGTCGCGATTGTGGGCCGCCGACGACAGCGTCTTCTCCGCCCGCGCCTTCTGGCTCGCATCCCCGCTCTGGTACAGCTTCTCGAGCCATTCCGCCGTCTGCTGCGCGTCGTGGGGATCCACCGCGCTGTCCGTGATCTGCAGCCACGTGCTCGCCGGCTCCGCCACATAGCGGAACGTCTTGACCCCGTGCTGATCGTCGAACCCCACATCGCCCACCGACCCCTCGTGGAACCCGATGTGGAAGTCGTCGAGGCTCTCCCCCGCGCCGTTCTGCACCTTCGACAGATCCGCGAAGGCCACCCAGATCCCTTCCTCCTCCGCCGGGATCCGACGTCCGAAGTGCTCCGGGTGCAGGGCGTGGAACCCCTGCAACGCCGCACGGAACCCGTGGTCCGCGCCGGTCGGCCGCGTGCGATACAGCACCAGCTCCACCGACGCACGGGACGGGTTCTTCGCCGCGTCCTGGGCGAGCCCCACGTCGAATGCGATGTACAGCTGCCGCGTCACCGGATTGTGCACCAGCCGCGCGATGCGCGTCTGATCCAGCGGATACCCGATGGCCACTCCCCGCGTGTCGTCGAATACCGTCGCGAAGGGATACCGGCTGAACTTCCCCGTCGCCCCCAGACTACCTTCTCCCCAATACGATGTCTGATTCGTCAGCTCGGCTACCTGCCCCACGGCCCGCATGCGACGGATGTCGTCGCCCCACCACCACCCCGAGGTCTCGAGCGGAAGCGCGTAGTACACCGTGACCGCGCGATCCTGGGGAGTCGTGCTCGTCACCTCCGCGCGCACGCGAATCCGATCCGCGCCCGCCTCGTAGCTCGCCGCGAGCTTCATCCCCAACGGCGCAACCTCCGCGGTGTGCTTCGCCCCGTTGCCCTCCAGCTTCACCGCCCCCCCGGGCGCCCACCACTCCGCTGCATCCGCCTCGTGCAGCATGAACCCGCTGCCGTACCCGAAGTCCGCGTGGAACACGTCGTCCCCGTCGAGCTTCACCGCGCTCGCCGCACCCCCCTCCGACCAGAGCGTCACCCCGAGCCCGTCCCCCGTCGCCAACGGGATCGGATCGCCCCCCGTGGTCGGCGCCGACGGCTTCGCCGATGCCACCAGCGTGCCGTCGAACTCCACGATGTCCGCCTCGACCTCCTCGAGTGCGACGTCGTCGAAGAGCATCGTGCCCGTGTGATCGCCGCGCAGCAGAACATAGAAGCTGACCCGCTTGATCGGGTAGGCCGGCACCGCGAAGCCCTCGCGATGCTGCCAGTCGTGCGTGCCCGTGTCGAACGGCGGGCTCGGCACGCGACCCCACAGCGAGCACGTCTCGTCGGCTGTCTTCTCGCACCCGTTCTGCGGATCCTCGGCCTTGGTCTTGTAGGCGATATCGAGGTAGATGCTTGCGCTGGAGTCGGGAGCGCCCGTCAGCCCCTCCGCCTTGCTCCAGCCGGAGAAGTGAATCGGACGCGCCGTCGCCTGATTCAACTCCACCGTTTGCGATGCTCCCCGGGCCTGCGAATCGCCTGCCGCTCTCTCGAGGCGGAGCGCGTTGCCCGTCCTGCCCGCGTTGAGCCCGACCGAATAGCCCCCTTCGTACGGCATCCACGACGGCATCACCGTCGGACCGCTCGACTGCTCGAACTCCGCGTTGCTCAGCCGGTTGGCGGACTTCGGTGTCGCGCCGCCCGCCGCCGTGAACACCAGCCACGGCGCAAGCCCCACGGTCGCGGCATCGACTCCTGCGTCCGCAGGCACGGTGCCGTCGAGCGAGCCGTCGGCTGCGACGTCCGCAGTGCCTCCATCGCCGGTGGGCGGAGCGCCGTTGGAGGTGTCATCCCCGCCGCAGCCCTGGGTGACGGCGCCGATTGCGAGGGAGAGGGACACGTGGAACCAGGCGAGAGCGCGCGCAGCGAGCATGGGGTCTCCTTGGGTGCCCGGTGGGGGCTGGGGAGATGGTAGCAGCAGGGGGGGGAGCTGGCGTCACGCCTTCTTGCGACGTCGGGCGAGCGCGACGCCCGCGGCGGCGGTGCCGAATAGCACGAGGAAGACGCCGTGGATGGCGCCGGCGGTGACGCAGACCTGCGCTTCCTTGTAGCCCTGGGCGCGGATCCTGTCGCGCGCGTCGGGGCGGAGCGACGCGCCCGAGGTGGCCGCCTCGACCAGGGAGCGTCCGTGGAGCATGCCGCCGACGCCGACGGCACCGACGCCGAGACCGACGCACACGGTGGCGATGCCGATGCCAGCGGCGAGCGCTCCCTTGCGCATCGCGCCGAGCACGAGGCCGATCACGCCGACGGCGGTGCCGAACAGGGTGAGCAGCAGGATCACGAATGACGCCCAACCGCAGTCACAGAAGCCGGGGAGGAAGCACATGGGAAGAGGTCTCCGCGCAGGATTGTGCCGAAGGGGGCGGGGGAGCGCAACGGCGTGGTCGGAGGCGGAGTGGGGAGAAGTGCAGGGGTGGGGTGGGGAGCGTGGGAAACGGTTGGCGGGATAACGGGTCACGAATGTGCGACACCTGATGTCGGACTCAGGCAGAGGGGGGAGGATTGGAGTCGATGGGCGGGGGATGGAGTGGTAGGGTGGCGTCCGGAGCGAGAGAACGGCGGCGTGGCACGGGCACGTCGAGAAGGTTGGGATGATGGAGGAAGGGCAAGGCCGCCGCGACTCTGGACACACGCAACAGGAGAGAAGAGATGCCGATGGACATTAGCGGACTGAGGGAACTCGTGGTGGGCGACACGGTCGCCATCCGTGGCGTGGCGACGTTGGAGCCGGCCGGAGGCCCGGGAGACAAGATCTTCCCGCCGACCCACGCGGTGGATGATCGCACCAAGAACCCCGGCGCGAAGTACGCCTTCGAGGATCGGCGCATCGATGGTCAGAACGTGCGCTGCGTGCTCATCGACTCGGTACAGAGCCAGGCCAACCGCATGGAGGAGGCCCTCCAGGCGCTGTGGGTCGACAAGCAGATCGCCCTCCCGGTCGTGAGCGTGGACTTCTCGTCGATTGCGCCCGAGGTCGGCCGCGTCACGTCGTTGACGGCACCTCATCGCATCGCCGACGCGTTGCTGCGCGACAGCCTGCTCGATGGCCAGCTCTTCCGGCTGTCGAAGACCGGCAAGTCGTTCACCGATGCGAGCACCAGGGACGCCACTGCGCTGTTCACGGTCTGTCCCACGGCGCTGGTCTTTGGCATGTGGGACAGCACGGGGCCGAACGGCGGCCTCGGCGCGAAGTTCCAGCGTGCGCTGGTCTCCGAGATCGTCGGCATCAACGCCGTCCCGGGGAGCAAGACCGAGAGCAGGATCGATCCCACCAACATCGCGAAGCAGAGCGCCAAGGTCTACGTGGCACAGGATCCCGGCGAAATGTGGACGGCGGACGTCAATGCAGCGAAGAAGAACGAGAAGGGCGAGCCGATCAAGTTCGGCGACGGAGACAAGGCGGGCAAGCCGTCCGCGGTGGTCCACGGGAATGTGGTGCCCAAGGTCGACACAGTTGGCGGTGGAGTGACGGTCGACGAAGCTCGTCACACGGTCGTACTCTCCCTCGCAGCGCTTCGCCGTCTCGGCTTTGCCGAGGGGGCGATCGAGGCCCGCACCGTGCTGGCGGCGCTCGGCCTCCTGGCCTTGCTGGCCGCCGAGAGTCGCGGACACGATCTGCGCTCGCGCTGCCTTCTCGTTCCGAAGAAGGACCATGCTCTCAAGCTCGAAGCGGTCGGTCGCGACGGGGGTACGACAGCCCTGGAGTTGGACCTCAAGGGCGCTGTTTCTCTCTACAACGCCTCGGTCGCAGCGTTGCCGGAGCCGCTCCGGTTCGCAAAGCCGGCCGGGGAGGCTCTCGCGGAACTTGAACCGTCACCCAAGCTCGCAGCCCTTGTGAAGAAGAGTCGCGAACTAGCGGTCGCCGGGGCTGACGTCGAGGACGAGTGATGCTCGCCATCGAGGTCGAACTGCTGACCGGCCGCTACGCCGCGACCGCCCACAACGATCGGCAGAGCGCGGAGTGGCCGCCGCATCCGGCGCGCTTCTTCTCCGCGCTGGTCGCCGCGCTGCACGACCGCGACGAGGTGGACTCCCACGAGCGGGAGGCCCTTGCCTGGCTCGAGCAACAGGGCGCGCCCTCGCTGCGAGTGGACCCCGAGTCGAGGGTGGGACGGCGTGGCGTGCACGACGTGTACGTGCCCGTCAACGACATCACACTCGGGGCCGACGCAAGGATCCGCAAGGACATGCTGAAGCTCGACGAGCCGAGGGCGAACGTCGAGGCAGCACGGCTCCGCGTCGAGGACGAGAAGGCGAAGCTCTCGGTGTCCACGTCACCGCGCGAGAAGAAAGCCTCCGAGAAGCGAATCGCCGCCGAGGAGAAGAAGCTCGCGAAGGAGTGCGAGAAGCTCGCCAAAGCCGAGGCGCGCCACGCCGACTTCGTGAAAGCGCAGCTCGCCATCGATCCCAGCCCCAGCGACAAGGACCTCAGGACGGCGATCGCTCTGATGCCCGATCGACGCACGCGCCAGGTGCGGACGTTCCCGGTCGTCATCCCCGAGAACCCGACGTTCGTGTTCCTCTGGGCTGACGCCGACCCTTCAGAACACCGGACCGCGATCGAGCAACTCTGCGCGCGCGTGACCCGCCTCGGGCACTCCTCGTCGCTCGTGCGATGCAACGTCATCGACGCGGACCTCTCCCCGACCCTCGTCCCGAGTGACGACGGAGAGACAGTCCTGCGCGTGGTCGGTCGCGATCAACTCAATCGACTGGAGCGAGCCTTTGCGCTTCACCGGGGCGAAGAGAGTCGCGTGCTCCCCGCGCTCCCGCAACGCTACCGCTCGGCATCCCAAACGCTCGTATCGTCGCCATGGGCGCAGAGCGTCTTCTCCTCCGAGTGGATTGTCTTCGAGCGGGTCGGGGGCTCGCGCCCCCTCGCGTCCCGGTCCACGGACGTCGCGCGCGCGCTGCGCGGCGCCCTTCTCGAGCAGCGCCGCGACGACGACCTCCCCGCAACCCTCTCCGGTCATGCGGCGGACGGCGCGGCCACGCAGCCCCACGTCGCCTTCGTTCCGCTGCCCTTCGTGGGGCACGAACACGCGGACGGCTCGATCATGGGCTGCGCGCTCGTGCTGCCGCGTGAGCTTCCAGCGCACGACCGCGAGCTGTTGCTGCGCCTGGTCGCGAGGTGGGAGAAGGAACGCTCCGACGAGCGCGGAAGCCTGACGCTCGCCGGCGGAACGCTCCCCCCGTTCCAGGTTCGTCGCGTGGAGCTGTCATCCAAGAGGTCGCTCGCACCCGAGCTCTGGTGTCGTCCCACGAGGCGGTTCGTCACCGCGACTCCCGTCGCTCTCGACAAGAGCCCCGGCAACCTGCGCAGCAACCAGGACGGGACGGCGCACAGGGCCGCCAGGGAGGCGCAGCAGACCATCGCAGAGGCATGCTTCAGGGTCGTCGGCGTGCGGCCAGCCTCGGTCGAGGTCTCTCTTGCACCGTTGCTCCCCGGTGCGCAGCACGTGCGCAGCTTCCTGCCCTGGCCGTCTCGCCCGGGGCGCAACGCGCGAGCACGGGTTCACGCCGATATTCGCTTCGATCAGCCCGTTCGCGGACCGCTGCTGTTGGGCGCGGGCCGCTACTTCGGGCTCGGGCTCTGCCTGCCTGTGGAGGACCGATGACGCTGAACGTATCGGACTTCGGCGCGTTCCACGCAGCCGTTCATGGTGGCAAGCGACCGTTCAAGTGGCAGGAGCGCCTGCTCGAGCAGATCGTCGGCGAGAAGCGGTGGCCCCGGGTGCTGGACCTTCCGACCGGAAGCGGGAAGACCACCTGCATCGACATCGCGTTGTTCGCGTTGGCGCTCGACGCCGACGCGGAGCGCGGCGAGCGATGGTGCCCGCGACGAATCGCGATGGTGGTGGACCGACGCATCGTGGTCGATCAGGTCGCGGAGCGCGGGCGCGCTCTCCTTCGCACGTTGATCACGAGCTCCGACCCGGTCGTCGCCGAGGTGGCGAAGCGCCTCCGCTCTCTCAGCCGCGCAGGCGAGGAGCCCCTCGGCGTGTTCACGCTCCGCGGTGGGATGCCGAAGGACGACGGCTGGGCGCGCACTCCCGACCAGCCGCTCGTTGTCGCATCGACGGTCGACCAGATCGGGTCGCGCATGCTGATGCAGGGCTACGGCGTGAGCCAGGGCATGAAGCCCGTTCACGCGGGTCTCCTGGCCAACGACACCCTGCTTCTCCTCGACGAGGTACACCTGTCGGAGCCGTTCCGGCAGACGCTCGACCAATTGAAGCGTCTCCGCACGAGGTTCTCCAACGGCGAGTTCCGGACGAGGTTCGAGCACGCGTTCCTGTCGGCCACCCCCGGCGCAGGGCGGGAGCCGCCGTTTACTCTCCTCGAGGACGAGAAGAGCGCGGATTCGCCTCTCGGCCCCCGCCTCCATGCGAGCAAGCCGACCCGCATCGTGGAGGCGGAGGACCGGACCGCGCTCGAGAGGGAATGCGTCAATGAGGCGAGGTCGCTGCTCGACCGCCACAGCACGGTCGCGGTGGTCGTGAACCGTGTTGCGAGCGCGGGCGTGATCGCGCGGCAGCTCACCGAGCGCCTTGGTGGAGCTGCGATTGTCACGCTCCTCACGGGAAGGATGCGCCCGCTGGATCGCGACGACGTCCTGCGCGAACTGGGCCCAGCAATCCGGACCGGACGAGAACGCCGTGACGATGCTCCGAAGCGCGTGGTTGTCGGGACACAGTGCATCGAGGCCGGAGCCGACTTCGACTTCGACGCGATCGTCACCGAGTCCGCAAGCCTCGACAGCTTGCGACAGCGTTTCGGGCGCGTCGATCGGCTGGGCAGCTACGGGAAGGCCGAGGGGGTCATCGTCCACGACCAGAGCGAGAAGGACGATCCCGTCTACGGAAAGTCCGTCACGGAGACGGTGAAGTGGCTGAAGGGGAAGCGGAGCAAGAAGCGTGCTTCCGTTGACTTCGGCGTGCTTGCCCTCGGGTTGCCGGAAGCCGACGAGTTGAAGAAGCTGCTGGCGCCGAAACCCGACGCGCCGACGCTGCTCCCGGCATACCTGGACCTGTGGTCGCAGACCTCGCCGGCGCCGAGCCAGACTCCCGACGTGAGCCTCTGGCTGCACGGTCCGGCCTCGGGGCCCGCCGACGTTCAGGTGGTGTGGCGCGCCGACCTCACCGAGGAGCTCCTGCAACGCGGAGAGGTCGAGAAAGCGACCGCAATCGCAGCGGCGGTGCGACCTTCGAGCATCGAGGCGATGTCGCTGCCGTTCGCGACGGCGAGAGCGTGGCTGGCGCAGCAGGCGACCTCCGACGTGGGGGACACGGAGGGGCCTGCACCGGCGGATGACGCGGGCTCCAAGGAGTCGGGCCGCCCGGCGCTTCGCTGGAGAGGGGATGACAGCGAGATCGTCTGGGCGCAGTCCGCCGATGCCCCTTCGCTGCGACCCGGCGACACCATCGTGGTGCCGGTGACCTATGGCGGGATCCGCGGCGGATGCTTCGACCCGTCCTCGACCGAGCCGGTTCGCGATCGCGCGGAGCAAGCAGAGTTGCTCGCGCGTGCGCGCCCCGTGCTGCGTCTGCACCCGGCGATCGTTCAAGCGTTGGGAGTGGCGGTCCCTCTCGAGGAGCCGGACGATGCTCGCGAGTTGCTCGGCCGCCAGGCCGAGCGGGAGGACCTCGATTGGCCGGAGTGGAAGCGGCTCTGGGCGCGGCGCCTTGCCGGAGGGCGCGGATCCATCGTTGTGGCGGGTGAACCGGCGTGGACGGTGCTCCAGGGGAAACGGATTGCGATCGCCGAGCTTCGGGCCGTCATCGAGCCTGATGCACCCATCGAGGACGGCGTGGAGCTGACAACCGATGGCGACGACTCGTTTCTCGCGGGTCGGGCCGTCTCGCTGTCCGAGCACAGCGCCCAGGTGGAGAGACTCGCGCGTGAGTACGCGGAGCGGTGCGGACTCGGTCCGTGGCTCGCGGCACACCTCGCGGTGGCGGCGTGGCTCCACGACGTGGGCAAGGCCGATCGACGATTCCAGGTCATGCTCCGTGGCGGCAGCGAGATCGAGCTGTTGAAGGACGAGACCCCATGGGCCAAGTCGGCGATGCCGCCGGGAGCGCGAGAGGCGCGGCGACTGGCGCAGCGGAGGAGCGGCTATCCCCAGGGCGCGCGCCACGAGTTGCAGTCGCTCGCGATGCTCGAAGGGCGGCTGGAGGCGTGGAGGGCGTGCTTGTCGAGGATTGATTCCTCGCGGGAGCCGGACACCGACCTCGTGCTCCATCTGGTGGCGAGCCACCATGGATACTGCCGTCCCTTCGCGCCCGTGGTGATCGACGAGACGCCGGTCGAGGTCTCGCTGCCCTGGCATCGGAGCACAGGCCTTGGGGCAATCGAGTTCTCGGGGACGTCCTCCGGACACGAGCTGTACCGTCTCGATGCCCCGGTGGGCGACCGGTTCTGGCGGTTGGTGGCGAAGTACGGCTGGCAGGAGCTGTGCTGGCTCGAGGCGCTTCTTCGGCTCGCGGATCACCGCGCCAGCGAGGAGGGACAGTCCATGGAGGTTGCATCGTGAGCCGCGTCGAGCTGGTTGGTGTGGATGGCTCAAATCCGCTCGGATTCCTGGCTGCGTTGGGCCTGCTGCGCGTCGCCTCGGTCGCGAGCCCGAGCGCCAGACTCGGCTTCGCGCCGGACGGCTCGTTCTCTGCCTTTCTCGACGGGATTGGGAGTTCGTCCGAGCTTGTGTCACTGGTCGCAGCCGACGCCGAGCGCGCCGCAGGCAGTCCAGGTTGGCGGCTGACGTACACGAAGGTCGAGAAGCGTGGCAGCAAGGAGGTTGCCGATCTCAAGGCTCCGCCAGAGGATTTCCGCGGCTTCCTCGGTCGGTGTCTCGAGTTCTGGATAGCAGGCGACGGCGAGGCCGTGGCCTATGCTGCGGCCTTCGGAACGGACGTGGCGGTCGACGGAAAGGGCAACACCAAGCCGACCGCATTCCACTTCACGGCAGCGAACCAGCAGTTCCTCGGCGCCGTGGAGATGATTCGAGCGTCCCTCGACCGGGAATGGATCGAAACCTCGCTCTTGAAGGGTCATGGCGGGAGGCCGGGCAGCAACTTGCGTTGGGATCCGGGCGCCGAACGCAATTGGGCGCTGATGGCGAGCAACCCCAACGACGACGGCACCCGGGTGGACGCCCCGCTGGAATGGCTCGCATTTCGCGGACTGCCACTGCTGCCGAGCTTCCCGCGCGGCTCGAGAATCATCACGACCGCCGTCGTTGGCCGTGGGGATGACATGACCTTCACTTGGCCGCTCTGGTCGCCTCCCGCCTCGTTGACGACCCTTCGCTCCGCGCTCCAACTCGACTGGGAGGACGACGCGCGAGAGCGCAAGGTCCGCGGGGTCTTCGCGCTCTGCAGATCCTCGATCAGGCGTTCCAGCCAGGGCTTCGGCAACTTCGGGCCCGCGGTGGTCACGTGCTGAGCGCGTCATCGGTGACCATTCTCCCATCCCTCCTCCGCCTCATCTCTTGAAACCAGCCCGAGACGCTTGAGCGCAAGCGCTCCACCACCGAACCCCCGTGACGTTCAAGGCCGAAGTCGTCGCGGCCTTTGACGAGCGGCGTCCCAACCCGGTCCCAAGTTGAAGATGGCCCCATCGCAGCCCAGGACACCGGTGAATTGCCATCTTCTTGCCTCTCTCTCCCCACCGCCCTCATCATCGCATCCGGACTGCCACGGAGGTCTCGATGCCGAGCATACCCGCCCGCCCCTCGCACCCCCCTGTCCCCGAACCCCGCGCCAAGACGCTCCCCCTGCAGCCGCGCGACCTCGCTCCTCCCGAGCTCGTCCCGGCCCGCATGATCAACGAGGTCCTCTACTGCGAGAGGCTCATGTACCTCGAGTGGGTCCAGGGGGACTTCGCCGACAACGCCTTCACCGTCGAGGGGCGTTTCGTCCACAAGCGCGCCGACCTCCCTGCCGGAAAGCTCCCGCCCAAACCGTCGTCCGAGCAGGACGACGCCGACGAGCCCGCCGACCCCGGGCCCCCGCCGTACACTGCGCGCAGCGTCTGGCTCTCGTCCGAGTCCCTCGGAATCACCGCCAAGATCGACGT
>CAYMUE010000094.1:0-1618 GCA_964393505.1 uncultured Polyangiaceae bacterium | reverse complement strand
AAGGCGGGACCGCCCGCGCCCCTTCGCGACGACCCCCGCTGCGACGGCTGCTCGCTGGTGGGGATCTGCCTGCCCGATGAGACCACGTTGCTCCAGCGGCTGGCGGGCAAGGAGGTGGAGGAGCCGCCGGCGTACAAGGACGATCCGCTCGACGTCTCCGACGGCGATCCGTGGGAGCTGGTCGGCGCGCCGGAGGAGGGGATCCGGAGGCTACACGCGGCGCGCGAGGAGTGCATGCCGGTGTACGTGCAGGAGCAGGGGGCGCGGGTCTCGCTCGACGGTCACGAGCTGGTGGTGCGCGGCAAGTCGGGCAGCACCACGGCGCGGCTCGCGCACACCTCGCAAGTGTCGGTGTACGGCAACGTGCAGATCAGCACGCAGGCGATCCGCGCGCTGCTCGAGCACGGGATCCCGCTGGCGTTCTTCTCCTATGGCGGCTGGTTCCTCGGCCGCTCGTCCGGCATGGAGCCCAAGAACGTCGAGCTGCGGATGGCGCAGCACAGGCGAGCGGCGGACCCGGAGTTCTGCCTGCGGATGGCGCGGGGGATCGTGGTGGGCAAGATCAAGAACTGCCGCACGATGCTGCGTCGCAACCACGCGCAGCCCGACGCCGCGGTGCTCTTCGAGCTCGAGCAGCTCGCGCGCAAGGCCGCTGAGGCGGAGCGTCTCGACGAGCTGCTGGGTCTCGAGGGCACGGCGGCGCGCTCGTACTTCGGGCAGTTCACCGGGATGTTGAAGGGCGAGGCCGCGGCCGTCGGCACCTTCGACCTGGAGGGGAGGAACCGCCGTCCGCCGAGAGACCCGATCAACGCGCTCTTGTCCTACGCGTACTCGCTGCTGAGCAAGGACTTCGCGGTGACGCTCGGCACGGTGGGGCTCGACCCGATGTTGGGGTTCTACCACCAGCCGCGGTTCGGGCGTCCGGCGCTCGCGCTCGATCTGATGGAGGAGTTCCGGCCCCTGGTTGCCGACTCGATGGTGATCGGGGTGATCAACAACGGGGTGGTGGACAAGGACGACTTCGTGACCAATGGCGCATCGGTGGCGATGGGGCCGGCGGCGCGCAAGAAGATCCTCCAGGCGTACGAGCGGAGGATGGATCAGCTCGTGACCCACCCGGTATTCGGCTACCGGATCAGCTACCGGAGGGTGCTCGAGGTGCAGGCGAGGCTGCTCGGGCGGGTGTTGCAGGGCGAGCTGGAGAGCTACCCGTCGTTCCGTACGCGTTGAGGAGGGGCCATGAGGCAGACGTTCATCGTGAGCTACGACGTGAGCCATCCGAGGCGGCTGCGCAAGGTGTTCAAGCTGATGCGGGGCTACGGGGATCACCTGCAGTTGTCGGTGTTCCGGTGCGAGCTGACGGCGCGGGAGCTGTTCGAGCTGCGGGGGAAGATCGGTGCGATCATCGAGCGGGAGGAGGACCAGGTGCTGTTCGTGGACGTGGGGCCGTCGGAGGGGAGGGGACGGGGCAGCATCAGCGCGATGGGCAAGCCGTACACCCATCCCGAGCGGCACGCGGTCGTGGTATGAGGGGGAAGGTCCGACGACGGCGGAGCGGAGCAAAGGGCGTAAAGGCCGGTGATGCCGGCGCCAATGAGGGCCGGGGTGTTAGGCATGG
>CAYMUE010000093.1:0-24118 GCA_964393505.1 uncultured Polyangiaceae bacterium | reverse complement strand
CGATGGGCACGCCCGACGACGAGTACCGCACGTTCGAGGCGACGTTCCCCTTCGAGGAGACCACGGATCAGTCGCGCGCCATCGCGGAAGTGCTGCAGGACATGGGGCGCGAGCACGTGATGGATCGGCTCGTGTGCGGCGACGTCGGCTTCGGCAAGACCGAGGTGGCCATCCGCGCCGCCTTCCTCGCCGCCATGCAGTCCCGACAGGTCGCCGTGCTCTGCCCCACCACCGTGCTCGCTCAGCAACACCTGCTCTCCTTCGCCGCCCGGATGAAGGGATACCCCATCGAGGTCCGAGGACTCTCCCGCTTCCAGTCCAAGACCGAGCAGGACCGCGTCATCAAGGGCCTGCGCGACGGCTCCGTCGACATCGTGGTCGGAACCCACAGGCTGCTCTCCAAGGACGTCCACTTCAAGCAGCTCGGCCTGCTCGTGGTCGACGAAGAGCAGCGGTTCGGCGTGACGCACAAGGAGCGGATCAAGCAGCTCAAGCGATCGGTGGACGTGCTCACGCTGTCGGCGACGCCCATCCCGCGCACGATGCAGATGGCGGTGAGCGGGCTGCGCGACGTCTCGCTGATCTCCACGCCGCCCATGGATCGCCGGGCGATCCGCACGATCGTCACGCGCCACGACGACAAGGTGATCCGCGAGGCGGTGCGCAGGGAGCTGTCCCGCGGCGGACAGGTCTTCTTCGTGCACAACCGCGTCGAGGGCCTCTACGAGCGCGCCGGCAAGCTGCAGGACCTCGTGCCCGAAGCCCGCATCGCCGTCGCCCACGGCCAGATGTCCGAAGGCCCCCTCGAGCGGACCATGCTCGAGTTCATGGAGGGTCGCTTCGACATCCTCGCCTCCACATCCATCATCGAGAACGGCCTCGACATCCCCCGCGCCAACACGATCATCATCGACCGCGCCGACATGTTCGGCCTCTCCCAGCTCTATCAGCTCCGCGGCCGCGTCGGTCGCTCCCGCGAGCGCGCCTACTGCTACCTCGTCGTGCCCCCCGTCAACGCCATGACCGATGAGGCCCGCGCTCGCGTCGAGGCGATCGAACGACACACCGACCTCGGCTCCGGCTTCCACATCGCCGCCCTCGACCTGGAGCTGCGCGGCGCAGGAGACCTGCTCGGCGCAGAGCAGAGCGGCAACGTCGCCTCGGTCGGATTCGACCTCTTCCGCCAGATGCTCGAGGAGGCCGTGCACGAGCTGCGCGGCGAGCCGGTCCTGCACGATATCGAGCCCGAGCTCAGCTTCGACGTCGAAGCCTACCTGCCCGAGGACTACGTCGCGGACATCGGCGTGCGCCTGTCGCTCTACAAGCGCCTGGCCAGCGCCACCGACGAGCTCGAGACCGAAGACCTCGCGGTGGAGATGGAGGACCGCTTCGGGCCTGCGCCCGAGCCGGCACGCAGGCTCGTGCACCTGATGCGGCTCAAGACCGAGCTGCGCCGTCTGCGGGTGCTCGGATGCGAGGCCAACGCACGCGCGGTCACGCTGCACCTGGCCGAGGATCACCGCCTCGACACCCAGCGGCTCATCGCGATGGTGCAGGCGAAGCACTCGCCGTACAAGGTCAGCCCGGACATGCGGCTGACGCGCAGAGTGACGGAGCGCGACAAGTGGAGCCACGGGCTCGACGCGCTCGAGAGCCTGCTGGCAGAGCTGGCAAAGTGCACGAAGCAGGAGAGCGAGGCGTCGCGAGGACGGTAGAATCGGGAATCTGCGCGGGGCGGAAGCCTTTTTTTCGAACGGGGAAAACGGAAATTGACAGACCCCGGCAACGGGCCCAAGGTGGGAGAACAGGGGCTGAAGTGCGGGACGAAGGGGCCGCTACCCAGCCTCCTCCTTCCGACCGGTACCCCCCTTTCGATCACTTCTTCTTGTCGGCTTCTCAACAAGCACGGTGTCCCATGTCGCCCCGCGCTGTCCCCGCCCCCCCCACTCGCAGCTCCTCCCCCTCGCGCCCGCGCGCAAGCTTTTCCAGTTGCCCCGAGCTCGAGTTCGTCGATGGCGACCTCACCGACCTGGGTGACCTGCCGCCGGGCCTCGCTTCCTGGAACGACGACCCGGTCGATCCCCTCGAGGCCTCGGGCCTGCGACGACGCGCTCGCGTGCCCCTCGAGGTCGAGGTCGGCTTGTCGGGCGACAATACCTTCTTCGCTGGCCTGTCCATGGACGTCGCGGATGGCGGTCTGTTCGTCGCGACCTGGCAGGCGCTGCCGGTCGGCACACCGGTGGAGCTGTCGTTCGTGTTGCCCGGCGGACACGCGGTCAACGCGCCGGGCGTGGTGGTATTCGTGATCGACGAGCGCGAGGATCTGCCGCCGGGCATGGGCATCTCGTTGTCCGGGCTGACCTCGCAGCAGCTCGACGCGATCCGACGGTTCTGCAGGCAGCGCCCCCCGACGTACTACGACGTGGACTGACGGTTCGCGCGCTACTCGTCGATCGCCTCGTGGAGCTGTGCGTGCGCCATCCGAAGCGCATTGCGCGCCCGCAGGGTGTAGCCTCCGTCGGGGTGTTTTTCGACGAACGCCGTGAGCGCGTCCACCGCCTGCTTGGGACGATTCAGGCGGGTGAGCAGGATGCCTCGCGCCAGCTCTCCCGGATACTCCTTGTCGATCGCCGCGAGCTCCGCGACCTTGCGCAGGCGGTACTCGTCGGCTGCGCGACAGCGGCTCAGCGGATCCTCCGACGCCAGGCTCACGACCGGGTGCGCCAACAGGAAGGCGTGCAGCGCGCGCTGCTCGTCGAGCGTCAACGCGAAGGGAGGCGCTTGCAGCCCAGTGAGCTCGTTCCATCGCTTGCGGAACAGGATCTCGAGCACGTAGCGATCTGTGATCAGCGAGACCCCGTGTCCTTTCGGGGTGGCCCAGCCCGCGCGCCGAAGCATCGGCACGACCCCGCCCCCCAGCTCACGCAGCTCCTCGCTCTCCTCGCCCGTGCGTGCGAAACGCCCGATCTCGTCGAGGAAGATCTGCATCTGGTACGCCCGCAGCCCGACCACCGCCTCGGCCCCCGACTGCAGCGCCGCCGGGACCGCGCGCGCCACGCGCTCCCGCAACACCCCTGCCTGCGTGTCGCCCGCGGCATCGGCGATTCCGTACGCCCGGATCGCCTCGCCCAGCGCCCGGATGTCATACGACGGCCGCTGCTGGTCGATCGACGCCGCTCGCGCGCGATCCGCCTCGGACGTGGACGCGATCATTCTCCGATCCACCCGCGGCAACGGGATCGCGTCGAGCAGCACCGGTCGCGGCACCGCGATCAGCGCCGCCAGGATCGCGGCGGCCACCACGAGCGCCCCCGCCTGCCACCCCTGCAGATGCTTGCCCACCCGCGACATCGTCTTGACATCCATGCGCTTCACTCGCGACCATCGCCCAAGTAGCCCCGGATGACCAGACGATCTCGTCTGAGGAGCCACCGTGCGAGAGAAGCGTCAACACGCCCGCAAGCCCATCGACCTGCCCGCCATCCTCGTGGTCGAGGGCGACCCCACCCCGTGGGGCGCCCATGCCCGCGACATGAGCATCGGCGGCGTCTTCGTCGAGACCGACGCTCGCCCCGCCTTCGGCACCCGCGTCACCCTTACCATCGCCTTCGAAGGCATGGCCGACGCCCTCGAGCTGCCCGCGATCGTGCGTTGGAGCAGCCCCGAAGGGCTCGGACTGCAATTCGGGTTGCTCGGCGCACGCGAAACCCACGCGATCGCTGTCGCCATGAGCGCGGCGCGCTGACGCGCGCTGCTCAGAACTGCAGAGGAAGCTGCCAGCGGCTCGACGTGCGCGCGGCGGGGAACCGCGACGAGAGCAGGACGCCGCCCGCACACTGCTGAACCTGCGGCGCCAAAGGAGGTTCAAACCTGCCCAGGACCACGTTGCCCTCCGGTGCCACCGAGATCGACACCGTGGTCTGCACGCTCACACGCACCGAGTCGTGGCCCATCGTCGCGCGCACGAATCGGCGGTGGCAGTCGGCCACACCCGCCGCGATGCGATCGAGCACCGGGCGCGCCGCGGCCGCGGTCAGCGACTCGGGGCGGGAAGCATCCGGCGCGGGCTGCACCGAGGGGCTCGACGGCGCGGACGACACCGCTCCACCCACGACACCGGACGTCTTGTCCATGCCCGAGACGGGGGCGGACGCGGCATCGGCCGCAGCTTCTCCATCCCCTCCCGCAGGTCTCGCGGCGGTTGCCCCCGACGCGGGCTCTCCCGACGGCAACGCGATGGGCGGCCCCGCAGGCGGCACTTCGGAGGCCGGCGAAAACTCCGCATCGCGCGCCCCATCGAGGCTGAAGGTCCCCGCGCTCGGCGCGACCATCAGCCAGGCCGAGGTGCTCCCCCGCCTCGATCGGCCACCGACCGCGACCGTGCCTCGCTCCACCTGCACGGCCACGCGACCGCCCCTGCGCTCCACCGAGAACACGGTGCCGTGCACCGAAACGAACGTGTCGCCGGCGCGAACCACGAATGTGTCGGGTTCCGAACCAGGGGCGACCTCGACGCGGATCGCTCCCGACTCGAGGGACAGACGCACGACCTCGCCGAGCTTCTCGACGGCGACCGCGGACGACGGCGCGAGCTCCCAGGCTGCGACACCTTCATGGCGCACGCTCAGCGACCGCGGCCCGGACTCGAGGCGATCGCCCTCGCGGAGCTGCGCGGCCGTGATGACGTCGCGGTGGGCCGGGTCCACGGCCACGAGACCCGCGCCGGGCGCAGGAGCCGTGGCGAAGCACGCATTCGGACGTTGTCGGCAGACAACAGACGTGGCGGCAGCGAGGAGGGCTGCGGCCGCGGCGATGGTGAAGACCCGACGCGCTGAGTGGCTTCGGGAGGCGATCCGGATCGGTTCGCGCTCCAGCCGCTCGAACAGGCGCCCTTCGACGCGGTCCCAGTCGACGGGGGGGATCGGTTCGCAGCGCGCCTCGCGCACCAGGTCGTTGAGCAGTTCGGGGCGGCTCATGGTTTCGACTCCCGCGGCGCTGGGTAGGCGAGATCGGCGCTGCCCGGACGGAGCATGGTGTCGGCCAGGGAAGCGAGGGAGGGTTCTTCGCGCAGCAGTTGGATCATGTCGCGACGTGCATAGAAGAGGCGCGTGCGGACCGTCAGGACGGGCGCATCGACCAGCGTCGAGATCTCCGAGGGCGAGAGCCCCTCGATCTCGTGCAGGATGAAGACCGTGCGCTTCTTCTCGGCGAGCCGGTCGAGGACCGCATAGAAGGCCGCCATGCGCTGCCTGCGGATCGCGTCCTCGTCGGGCAAGGGGGAATTCCCCTCGAGGTGAGGCGAAACCTCGTCGGTCAACGCGGGGCGGCTGCGGGCGGCTCGCCGGTGCATCAGCACCACGTTGACCGTGATGCGATGCACCCACGTGCCGAAGCGCGAATCGCCTCGGAAGTCGGGCAGGCTCCGGTAGACCTGCAGGAAGGCCTCCTGGATGAGGTCTTCCAGCTCGGACCGTTGGCCCACCATGCGGAAGACCAGCCGCGCCACCTCGTTGCGGTAGCGATCGTACAGCGTCCGGAAGGCGGCCTTGTCCCCGGCTTTGCAGCGGGCCACGAGGGGCAGGACGGCCGACTCATCGGAGGTCACGGGCAAGAGGGTAGAGGGAAGGGGGGTGACAAACCAGCCCGAAAGGGCACAGTTCGCAAGAGGAGCGAGTCCTGGGAGTCGGGGGTGGGGCAGGGCGATCGACGCCATCACGCACCGGGTCAGGTGCGGCGGGCCGGGGCCCCGTTCAGCCCACCAGACTCCTGGGCCGGGCCGATCGGCTCCGAAGCACGTCTTGAACGTCCGCGAATACCAGAGCGACCGTGATGGCAAGGGCCAGGATCAACATGCCCGCCACGCTCGCCCCACCTTCCATAAGTGGCCAAAAAACTTGTGACGAATTCCCGTCTTCCGTCCCGTAACCCCGCGTCACGCTTGCGCAGGGGTCGATCGTCCGCTAGAGCGCCCCCCGCCCGGCCAGGCCAGTCCAGACCCCGGGCCCGGGGTCCGTCCCCAGGGAGCCGCCGTGATTCTCGACCCCACCATCATCCGCAACATCGGTATCAGCGCTCACATCGACTCGGGGAAGACGACCCTGACCGAGCGCGTCCTGTTCTACACCAAACGCATCCACGCCATCCACGAGGTCAAAGGCAAGGACAACGTCGGCGCCACCATGGACTCCATGGAGCTCGAGCGCGAGCGCGGCATCACGATCCAGTCCGCCGCCACCCACTGCACCTGGGACGGCCACCACATCAACATCATCGACACTCCGGGACACGTGGACTTCACCATCGAGGTCGAACGCGCTCTGCGCGTCCTCGATGGCGCCGTCCTGGTCCTGTGCGCCGTCGCCGGCGTCCAGTCCCAGTCCCTCACCGTAGACCGCCAGATGCGTCGCTACGGCATCCCCCGGATCGCCTTCGTGAACAAGTGCGACCGCTCCGGCTCCAATCCCCTGCGCGTGCGCGATCAGCTCCGCGAGAAGCTCGGGATGAACCCCGTGCTCCTTCAGCTGCCGATCGGGCTCGAGGACGCGTTCCAGGGCGTGGTGGATCTGGTGGCCATGGAGGCGCTGTACTTCGATGGCAACCAGGGTCAGACGGTGCGACGCGATGCGATCCCCGCGGGGATGCTCGACGAGGCGCGGGCGCATCGCGAGGCGTTGCTCGACGCGGTGTCGATGTTCTCGGACGAGCTGACGGAGGCGATGCTCGAGGATCGGGTGGAGTTGGAGCTGGTGCAGCGGGCGATCCGCGGGGCGACGCTGGCGCACCAGATCACGCCGGTGCTGATGGGCTCGGCCTACAAGAACCGCGGGATCCAGCCGTTGCTCGACGCGGTCATCCGATACCTCGCCGCCCCCAACGATCGCTCCCACACTGCGTTGGCAGGCGAGGCCGAGGACCACGAGGTCCAGCTCTCCGGCTCGGCCTCCGATCCGCTCGTCGCCCTTGCCTTCAAGGTGGAAGAAGGGCGCTTCGGACAGCTCACCTACCTGCGCCTGTACCAGGGCACCCTGCGGCGCGGCGATCCGATCGTCAACGTGCGCAGCGGCAAGACCCACAAGGTCGGACGCCTCGTCCGCATGCACGCCGACGAGATGGAGGAGATCGAATCCGCGGCCTCCGGCGACATCGTCGCCATGTTCGGCATCGAGTGCGCCGGCAACGACACCTTCACCGACGGCACCCTGTCGGTCGCGATGGCGTCGATCCACGTGCCAGCGCCGGTGATCACGCTGACGGTCAGGACGAACTCCCAGTCGCTTCCGAATCTGTCGAAGGCCCTGCGCAGGTTCGGCAAGGAGGACCCCACCTTCCACGTGGCGGCGGATCCCGAGACCGGAGAGACCACGATTTCGGGGATGGGCGAGCTGCACCTCGACGTGTACCTCGAGCGCATCCGGCGCGAGTACAACGTGCCCGTGGAGACGAGCCCGCCGCGTGTCGCCTATCGCGAAACCGTGCAGATCCCGTCGAGGTTCGACTACACACACAAGAAGCAGACCGGCGGCGCCGGACAATACGCGCGCGTGGCCGGGCGCCTCGAGCCCAACGCCGAAGTCGATTACGAGTTCGTCGACGAGACCGTGGGAGGCGTCATCCCCCGCGAGTACATCCCCTCGTGCGACAAGGGCTTCCGCTCCTGCCTCGCCAAGGGCCCGATGATCGGGGCGCCCGTGACCGGCGTGCGGATGGTGATCGACGACGGCGCCGCGCACGCCGTGGACTCCTCGGACATCGCGTTCCAGGAAGCCGCACGAGGCGCGTGGCGTCAGGTCTTCTCCCAGTGCCGTCCCCAAATCCTCGAGCCCGTCATGAAGGTCGTCGTCGAGGCCCCCGTCGAGTTCCAGGGCGGCGTCGTCGGCACCCTCCTCAAGCGACGCGGTCTCGTCGTGGGCACCGCGGAGAGCGACGGCTTCGTTCGCGTGGAATCCCAGGTTCCGCTCGCCGAGATGTTCGGCTACTCGACCGTGCTGCGCTCTTCGACGCAGGGCAAGGGCGAGTTCACGATGGAGTTTGCCCGCTACTGCCCGGTGCCCGAGGCGCTCGCGCAGGAGCTGGTTCGACGTCACCTCGAGAAGCAGCGGGGTTGAAGGAGACACCATGGACACGACCGAGGTGACGGTACGAAGCCCGATTCGCAGCCTCGAGCGCGCGATGCGTGGCCCCTTGGGCCGCAAGAACGTCGGCGTCATCGCCGGCCCTGCCGGCACCGGCAAGACTGCATGCCTGGTGCAGCTCGGCATCGACGCTCTCCTGCGCACCCGACGCGTGCTGCACGTGTCGGCCGAGGCGCCCATCGACCACCTGCGCGCCTGGTACGAGGAGCTCTTCGGCGAGCTGGAACGCGCCACGGGCCTCGCCAACGCCCAGAGCGTGCTGCTCGAGCTCGAGCGACGCAGGCTCCTCATCTCTCTGCCCGGCGCACCGCTGCGTGCGGATCGCCTGCACGAAGCCGCGTCCCTCGCGGTCGGTACTCTCGGCGCGGAGCCCGACCTGATCCTCGTCGAGGGCTTCGACTTCGCCTCCGCCGATGCCGACGCTCTCACCGCGCTGCGCGAGCTCGCTTCGCGATTCGACGCCGAGCTGTGGATCGGTGCGCGCTCCCACCGCCGCGACAAGGTCACCCACCCCAACGGCTACCCGCCCCCGGTCGATCGTCACGAGGCGTCCGTCGATGCCATCGTCGTGCTCGAGGCAACCGACGGCAAGGTGCGTCTGCGCGCCCTCAAGGGACACGGTGCGGTCATCGAAGGCGCGTCGTTGCTGCTCGAGCCGGTGACGATGCAGCTCATCGCGGACGGGCCGGAGCCGGCGTCGTTGCGCGGGCGCTCGCGTTTCACGCTGCATTCGGGGGGCGCCGCCGGTACCGAAGCGGCCTTCGGCGAGATGGCCGAGCGCTACGGCGTGGCCGAGGTGACCTTCTCGTTCGAAGGACACACCCAGCGCGTACGTTCCCGCGGCCTGCGCATCCTCGGCGATGCAGAGCTGCGCGCAGGCGACGTCAGCCTGCGCTACGTCTGCCACCGGCTCGGGCGCGTGTTCCCCGAGGACCCGCTCGTGCACAAGGTCCTGCAGAGCATCTGGCACCAGATTCGTTCGTGCCAGCAGGTGTTCTTCGTGGGAGCGATCCAGCCCGACGGCACGGTCCGTGGCGGGACCGGATGGGGCGCGGAGCTTGCGCGGCGGTGGAAGGCCGATCTGCACGTGTTCGATCAGGAGCGCAACGGCTGGTTCCACTGGGATGGCTCGGCCTGGCAGGCCTCGACCCCGGTGATCCGCTCCCCGCGCTTCGCCGGCTCGGGCACGCGCAACCTGCGTCCCGAAGGCCGTCGCGCGATCGAGGAGCTCTTCGAACGCTCCTTCGGCTCCCAGGCCTGACGCGCGCGTCGGGGCGTTGCCCATCACGCCCCAAGTTGTCGTAGCATCCCGCCGATGACAATCCCCCGTGTTGCGATCACCGCGGCGCTCTGCGCCCCCGCGCTCCTCTCCGGCTGCAAGTGCGGAGGGGATGCCCCGCTCGCGTCCGATGCCGCCTCCCCGATCGCGTCGTCGGCGCCGTCCGCCGCAGCCTCCGCCCCGGCCCGCACTCCGCGTCCCACCCACCCGGCGCCGAAGGCCGAGGACAAGGAGTTCACCACGAGCGACGGCGTCAAGATCGCCGGCTCCTACTGGGCCGGGGGCCCTCCGGGCGCTCCCACGGTGCTGCTCGCCCACCGCCTCGCCGGCACCCGCGCCGAGTGGATCCCCCTCGTCGAGCGCCTCTTCCCCCCGAAGGCGCCCATGAACGTGCTCGCCATCGACCTGCGCGGACACGGCGCCTCGGTGCAGGGCAAAGCAGTTCCCAAAGGTAAGAAGCTCGCGTGGCACGAGCTCCAGCCCAAGGACTTCGCCGGGATCGTCAAGGATGTCGAAGCCGCGATGAAGGCCGCACCGCCGGGTTCGCCCTGGGTGTTCGCGGGGTCGGACCTGGGAGCGACGGCGTTGACGCTGAACGCCAAGGCGGCCGGCGATGCGCTGCGCGGGATCGCCCTGATTTCTCCGGGCGCGGCGCTGCAGGGCATCGACCTGTACCGCCCCTTCGGCCAAGTGCTTCGTCTGCCGAACTTGATCGTCGCCTCCACCAACGACACGGTCTCGGCCGAGCCGGCGATGGCCCTGGCGCAGATGGCGAAAGGGTCGCGGCTCCTGCAGGTGCCGGGGGCGATGCACGGAGCGGAGTACCTGGGACGCGAGCACCCCTTGATGTGGGACGATCTGGCGGACTGGATCGAAGAGAGGGTCGGGCACGCGGCCCCAGCGACTGCGTCTTCGGCCAGCCCCTCGCCTTCGGCGCCGCCGTCGCCCTCCCCCTGAGGCGGACGATTCGCCAGCGGAGGGCTGCGCGACATTTCCCCAAGGCGTGTCGGATGCGGTACAACCGGAAACGATGACGGACGCTGGCGACAAGGCTCGGGAGGACTTCTTCTCCGAAGCCCAGGAGATTGTCGAGAGCTTGTCCCGTGACCTGCTGCTGCTCGATCAGGCCGCGAGCACCGGCACACCGGATCCGGACCTCGTCAACGAGGTGTTCCGGCACGTGCACACGCTCAAGGGGCTGTGCGGGCTGTTCAATGCGATGAGGCTGGGCACGCTGTCGCACGAGCTGGAGAACCTGCTCGACGATCTGCGGATGGGCCGGGTCGCGCTGGAGTCGCGGTTCCTCGATCTGCTGTTCCGCTCCGTGGAGATGTACGGACGTCTGCTGGCGGCCGAGAAGGAGGGGACGGCGTCCGGGGTGGAGGACTTCGACGCCTTCATGCTGGAGATCCAGAAGGCCGGGGTGCGGCGCGCGCAGGACGAGCCGACGATGGTCTACGACCTGGATCCGGGGATGCTGTCGGTGCTCACGGAGTACGAAGAGCACCGGCTGCGCAACAACATCCAGCGGGGCCTGAAGCTGTACCGGGTGCGGGTCGTCTTCGAGCTCGCCACGATCGACGCCGGGCTCGAATCCCTCAAGGCGCGCCTCAAAGCCTTCGGCGAAATCCTCACCTACCTGCCCACCGGCGGCGTCGTCGACCTCGACTCCATCGAGATCGACATCCTGCTCGCCTCCGCCGAGTCCCTCGAGGTCTTGCGCAACGAAACCGCCGGCGCGGGGTTGAACCTCGACGAGATCCCCAAACGCACCGCGGTGCCGTCGATGGCATCCCCACCGCGGGAGCTGCTGCGCCCGATCACCGACGCCCCCGATGCGCACGAGCCCGCTCCCTCCATCCCGCCCCCCGCACCGGCCAGGGGCCCGAGCGAGGCCCCGGCCCTGCGGCGCATCTCCGACCGAGCCCCCGCGGCCCGCACCGGCGATGCCTCCCTGCGCTCCGTCGCCCAAACCGTCCGCGTCGACATCCAGAAGCTCGACCACCTCATGAGCCTCGTCGGCGAAATGGCCATCCTCAAGGGCACCCTCGGGCGACTCGTGGACAAGTCCCGCGCCGATCCGTTCCTCCACGAGGTCGCCGCCGAGATGCAGCGCATCCACCACAGCTTCGACCGGCAGCTCTCCGCCATGCAGGGCGGCATCCTCGAGGTGCGCATGGTGCCCCTCGGCCAGGTGTTCGAACGGCTCGCACGCGTCGTGCGCCAGCTTGGCCGCGAGCTCGACAAGGACGCCAACCTGGTGATCACCGGCGCCGAAACCGAGGTCGACAAGCTCATCGTGGAAGAGCTGAGCGACCCGCTGATGCACATGGTGCGCAACGCCCTCGACCACGGCATCGAGTCGCGCCAGATGCGCGCGCAGGTGGGAAAACCCGCCACCGCGACCATCGCTCTCAACGCCTTCCAGAAGGGCAATCAGGTCGTGGTGGAGGTCGAGGACGACGGCCAGGGGATCGACGACGAAGCGCTGGTGCGGTCGGCCGCGAAAGCGGGCGTGCTCTCCGAGCAGGAGGCGCAGGAGATGAGCCGCAGGGACGCCCTCGCCCTGGTGTTCCTCCCGGGCGTCACCACGCGCAAGGACGTCGGCAAGCTCTCCGGTCGCGGCGTCGGCATGGACGTCGTCAAGACCAACATCGGCAAGCTCGGCGGCGTCGTTGATGTCCAGAGCGATCTCGGCATCGGCACCAAGTTCACGATCACCCTTCCGATCACCCTCGCCATCATCGGAGCGCTGCTGGTCGAGGTCGCCGGCGCGACCTACGCCGTCCCCCTGTCCGGCGTGCAGGAAGCCGTCACCGTCGACCCCGCCTCCGCTCGCATGGTCGAAGGCCGCGAGGTGGTCACCCTCCGCGGCGAGTCGCTCCCCATCTGCCGCCTCGACGTGCTCTTCAAAGACCGCGACCTGAACCAGTCCCTCGCCCGACCCGGCAAGCTCGTCGTCGTGATCGGCTCCGCGGCCGCTCGACGCTGCGGCTTCGTCGTCGATCGGATCCTCGGACGTCAGGACATCGTGATCAAGGCGTTGGGGGGCCCGGTCCGCGCGGTCCGCAGCTTCGCGGGAGCCACCGAGCTGGGCGACGAGCGTGTGGCGTTGGTGCTGGACACGCCTCACCTCATCGAGGAAGCGTTGGCATCGACAAGCGCGCTGCGCACGGGGGTGACAGCCAATGCGTGACGGTCTCGCGGTGCGTCGCGGCGGGGCCTCCCGCCACCTGAGCAAGGACCGCGGTCCCCTGCGCGAGTTCCTCGCCTTCGTCCTCGGCGGCCAGACCTACGGCATCGAAATCACGGGGGTCGGCGCCATCCTCAAGATGCCTCCCCTCACCCCGGTGCCCAGAGCACCCGTCGGCGTCATGGGCATCATCAGCGTCCGCGGCAAGGTCGTCACCGTGATCGACCTGCGCTGCAAGCTCGGCCTGCCCCGCCCGCCCCCGAACCGCAACACCCGCGTGCTGCTCGTTCCCTTCGAAGACGGCGAGACGGTCGGCCTGTACGTGGAGGAGGTGCTCCAGGTCTACCGCCTCGCCCAGGCCGAGATCGAGCCTCCGTCCAGCGCCCTCGGCAGCGAGCCCGGCGAGCACGTCATCGGGCTGGGTCGCCCCGACGGCAAGCTGATCGTGCTGATGGACGTGGCTCCCATTCTGCGACGGTGAGGCGATGAGGCGAACGGGCTCCAGATCGAGACTCGATCCGCGCAAGAACCTCGTGGGGTTCCTGATCGGGCAGGTCCACTACGCCATCGACATCTGGCGCGTGCGCGAGATCGTCCGCCCGCTGCCCTTCATCCCCCTCCCCTACACCCACGCGTCCATCATCGGCGTGGCTGACCACCGCGGCGAGGTCCTGCCCGTCATCGACCTGCGCCTGCACCTCAACGCTCCCGCAGAGAATACGCGCAAAACCAAGTGGATCCTGCTCACCGTCAAGGACCGCACCGTCGGCGTCGTCGTCGATGCCGTCACCGACGTCTTCGGCTCCGCCGACGACCGCCTGCGCCCGGCTCCCGATCTCGGCGGGGGACGCGATCAGCGCGGCATCGCCGGCGTGACGACCAACGACGACGGCATGGTGTTCGTGCTCGACAGCTCCATGATCGGCGACATCGTGGGGCCGGAAATCGATCGGATCCTCGACTCGATCCATCCCGCGCCAGTCGCGGGCGGGGGCGGCTGACCGATGCCCGACAAGCAGGGTCCCGATCCGATCCGCAGGAGCGCCCAGGACCTCGCCGGCGCGTCCGATCCCGGCATGAGCCACGAGGAGTTCCGCGCCATCCGCGATCTCATCCGTGATCGCTCCGGACTCGCGTTCCCCGACGATTCCCGCTACGCCTTCGATCGGCGTCTGCGCGAGCGGATCGGTGAGCTCGGCCTCTCGGGCTTCCCGGAGTACTACCGGGTGCTGCGTCAGGACGTCGCCGGAGACGGCGAGATGCAGGAGGTCTATGATCTGCTCATCACGCGCGAGACGTACTTCTTTCGCGAGGAGTACCAGCTTCGGGGGTTCCGCGACGAGGTGCTGCCGGTGCTGGCCGCTCCCGAAAACCGGCACAAGCAGATCACGATCTGGAGCGCGGGATGCTCCACCGGCGAGGAGGCGTACTCCATCGCCATGGTGCTGCTCGAGGCCGGAACCCAAGGGCACAAGGCGCGCGTCCACGGCACCGACCTGTCGCGCCGCAACGTCGCGATCGCCCGCAAGGGCCTTTACTCCGACAGCGCGTTCCGCTCCACCAGCGACGAGCGCAAGCGCAGGTTCTTCGTGGAGCGCGACGACGGCCTGCAGGTGTGCGAGCCGTTGCGCTCGATGTGCCAGTTCGGGACATTGAACCTGCTGGAGATGGACAGGGCCCCGCGCTTCATGCAGCTCGACGTCATCTTCTGCAAGAACGTGCTCATCTACTTCGACAGCGTGGCGCGACGGCGGGTGATCTCGGGATTCCACGATCGATTGCGCCCCGGCGGTTACCTGTTCCTCGGACACTCCGAGTCCCTCCTCAACGAGCCCGGGCCCTTCGAGCACGTGCACCTCGCCAGCGATGTCGTCTACAGGAAGCCCGCACACCCCACCGTGCCCCCGGCCAGCAGGAGGCGCGCCCGCTGATGAGCTCCACCCGTCCCCCGCTGCGCGTGCTCGTCATCGACGACTCGGCGCTCAACCGCAAGAACATCATCGCGGCCTTGCAGGCCACTGGAGAGGTGGAGGTCGTGGGCGAGGCGGCCGACGGCCAGGACGGCCTGACGCAGGCGTTCCAGCTCAAGCCCGACGCGATCACGCTCGATCTCGAGATGCCCCGCATGAACGGCTTCACGTTCCTGCGCCTGCTGATGGGCAAGCAGCCCACCCCGGTCATCGTCGTCTCCCGCCACAGCGAGAAGGAAAACGTCTTCAAGGCCCTCGAGTTCGGCGCCCTCGACTTCGTCGAGAAACCCTCCAAGTGGAGCATCGAGGACGTCCAGGCGGCCCAGGCCCAGCTCGCGCAAAAGGTCACCCTCGTGCGCGGCCTCAACCGCCACAAGGGCGCCCTGCGCGCCATCGAGCCCCGCCCCAAACCCAAGTCCTCCCCACCCCCATCGCGCGAGTCCACCCGCATCGCCCCGCGCTTCATCGTCGCCATCGCCTCCTCCGCCGGCGGCCCCGCCGCCTTGCTTGAGATCTTCTCGCGCCTCCCCGCTCGCGCCCCCATCGCCGTCGTCGTCGCCCAACACATGCCCGAACGCTTCACCGCCACCTTCGCCCAGCGCCTCGCCCACCGATCCCTCATCCAGGTCTCCGAAGCCCGCGACGGCGACATCGTCGCCGCTCGCCACGGCTACATCTGCCCGGGCAACAAGTGCATGGAGCTCGAGCTCGACGAGAACGGCGTCGATGCGCGCATCCGGCTCACGCGCCCCAAGGACACCGATCGCTACACCCCCAACGCCAACCGCCTCCTTGAAAGTGTCGCCAGGGTCGCCGGACGCCGCGCGGTCGGCGTCGTGCTCACCGGCATGGGCGATGACGGCGCCCTCGGCGCTGCCGCCATCCGCAGCAACCGCGGCACCGTCGTCGTCGAGAGCCGCGAGACCGCCGTCGTCCCGGGGATGCCCACCGCTGCGCTTCCCTCCGCCAGCCACGTGCTCCCGTTGCACGAGATCCACGGGTTCCTGGCGGGATTGATCTGAGGGCCCCCTCTCATATTCCCCCCCCGGACTGGGAGTCTGGGGTTCGTCTCACACCACCTCGACCCGCAGCGTCGGATCGAGCCGGTGCAGGTCCTTCGGATCGCTCGAGACCACGGCCGCGCGCTCCCGCCTGGCGACGAGCACGACCGTGGCATCGACGACATCGGCTGTCCCGGTTCTGGCGCACAGCACTCCCGCCGCTTCCGCCAGCAGCCGGTCGAGAACGGGTGTTTCCGTGGTGGGGCCGTCCAGCAGCGCCCGGATGACCACCTGTTGCGCGGGGCGCCGCATGACCTGGGCTATGACAGCGGATGGCACGACGACACGAGCGCCGACTCGAAGCGCCTCGCGACACAGCGCCCGCATTCTTGCGTCGCCGCCCTCGAGGGCAATGAGCGCACCGGAGTCTAGGACGATCGCCGCAGGACGCGTCTTGCCCATTCCTGATCCGCCTTGCTCGGCTTGCCGTGCGCTTCGTCCATGGCGTCGAGGATGTCGTTCAGGTCGTCGCGACCTATCTTCTCGGCCACGGCCTGGGTGACGAACGCGCTGAGCGACTTTGCCCGGCCGGAGCGCACCTGCCTCTTCGCCTCCGAGAGGACGTCGCTCGAAATGGTGACCGCGACCTTGGCAGAAGTCATACTTTCATCCTACCGAGCTGCTGCCCTGGGTCAATCCCATACGATGCCGACCCGGGTCAGTGCATGATCCCCACGCCGAACCCGATCCCCACACCCACGCGCGGACGTCGCTGCCACTCGCGCAGCAGGATCACGTGCGTGACCAGCATGCACGTGGTCGACATCGCCCCGTTGCACCCCTGCCAGTAGCCGTCCTGGCTCCGCTCCCCGTCGGAGTCGAACCGGATCACCTCACCGCGAGGCCCCAGCCCCACCCACGCCGTCGCGCTCCCCGGAAAGGCCGCCGTCTGCGCCCCCACCTTCCCCATCTCCGCCGCGTCGCGCCCCAACAGGTGCCCCGCCTCGTCCAACACCGCCATCGGATCCCCGTCCACCTCGAACACACGCCCCGCCGCGTCGATCCCGAAGACCTCGTCTCCGTCGATCGTCACCTTGCCGTCCTGCCGCACCTCCACCGTGCTGTCCCCTCGCGTCCATCGCGCTGCCGACACCACCATCTGCGTGCCCCCACTCGCCCACTTCGGCGGCGGCTTGGAGGCGCACGAAGAGGCGGCCAGGGCGAGAGCGATCAGGGCACAGGACAGAAGGCGCGTCTTCATCGCTTCGAATCATACCTCACCCGCGCCCTCCGGCACGATCCGCGCGAGTTCCCTAACCGCTCAGGGCCCCACCGCGGGCGGCGGAGGCGTGAGATACAGCGGCCGCGCCTCGGTACGCACCGCGGCACGCGACACCAGTTGCCTGACGCCGAGCGGCTCGATCAGATCCCACGCGCACAGCGCGGCCCGTCGGCCAATCCCGGGCACCACCGCCCGGACCGCTGCCCGCGCCAGCCACCCCGCGGCAGCGCCGCAGATGGTTCGTGTGCCGACACGTGCGATCCCCGCGCCCCCGCCCAGGGAGACCGGATCGACGCGAGGAGGACCCGCGAGCGCGGTCACCGCCTGCCCCTTGGCCCGCCGCACCATCGAGCGCGCCAGCCACTGGGCCTGACGTCGAATCGCGGCGGGCGTGGACGCCGTGACCGGATGCGCGGCGCAATCCCCCAGGGCGTGCACGAGCTGCGTCCCCTCGATGCGCAGCAGCTCGTCCACCCGCACCCGCCCCGCTTGCCACGTCGCACCCGGCCACGATGACAACGGCGCCCGCGGCCCCTCCGACATCGTCCACACGACCGTGCGAATCTCCAACGGCTCGCGCGCCCCCTGCGACGGCTGCCACTCGACCCGGTCCGCCTCGACTTGCGCCACGGCGCCCCCCGCGCGCAGCTCCACACCGGCTCTTTGCAGGTGATCGCGCACGAAACGGCTCGACGCCTCCCCCCACGCCCCACACGGGTTCTCCTGGGGCGACAGCAGCAACACCCGCGGATCCTCCGGGAGGACCCGCGGGAAGAAGCTCGCGGTCGCGCGCAGCAGCCGGGCGATCTCCACCGCAGCCGACACGGCGCGCTCGTCGGATCCAACGACCGCCACGCTCAGCAGCGCCTTGCGACGTCGCGCGCTCTCCTCCCCGCACGCGGCCTCCAGCGCCTCGAGCAGACGCGTGCGCAACGCCATCGCCCCCGCCGGCCCGCGCAGCGAAAGCGCCAGCTCCGCAGCTCCCGGCACCCCGCGCGGCGTCGGATCCAACCCCGTCGCCAACACCAGCTCGTCGTATCGCTGCGTCCGCGGCTCACTGCCCGTCCGCACCCCGGGACCGTCCACAACCACCGACTGCGCCCCCGCCTCCACGCGCGTCACGCGCCCGATGACCACCCGCACCCGCCGCAGCGCGTCGCCCCACGGGACCACCGCCTGCTCGGCGTGCAGCCGCCCTCCAAGCACCTCGTGCGTCCACGGGGACAACGGCGCACACGCGCCCGGACACACCACCGTCGCCTCGAGCGCTCCCGACGACTCCAGCTCGCGGTCGAGCGCCCGGGCAAGACACCAGGCCGCGAACCCGCCGCCTGCGATCACGACATGCCGCTTGGACACGCGTGGCTTATAGCCGAAGCCGAGAGATGTGCGAGCACGTTTCACTCCCTCTGCGCAACACGGATCGAGAGCCCCCCTCCACCTCTGCCCCTGTTTGGTGTATTGCGCTCGGGTCAGATACCGCACGCCTTCGCACGAACCCGGTCTCCACCCCATGCACGATGCTTCCCACAAGACCGACCCGTGCATCCTCCTCGTCGGAGCCGAGGGATCCGAAACCCTCGCCCTGCGCGACGACATCCCCGCACGCTTCCCCGTGCTCGTGGCCCGTCTCGCCTCGGAGGCGCTCCAAGTCCTCGACGATCACGGCGACGAAGTCGGCCTGATCGCCGTCGATCCCGACGCCGGGGAGATCAGCGGCGAGGCCCTGCTCGACATCGTCCGCTCCCGACACCCGCGCGTCGAGAGAGTGCTCGTGTCGAGAGGAGACTCCCCGACGGGCTCCGCGCGAACCGACTACGTCCACCTCGTCGTCTGCCCCCAGGGGACCTGCGTCCCCGGGGCGAAAGCGCGGGTCATCACGGGGATCGTCGAACGGGTCGGGCTCCGGCGCGCCGTCGAGCGGTCTCGCATGGAGCTGCAACGGTTCGCGCAGGACGCCGTCTTCGGATACCTATCGGCCGGCATCGGCCACGAGGTGAACAACCCGGCGTCCGTGCTCAAGGTCAACCTCGGCGTCCTCCATGAGTACATCGCGGACCTCGCATCCCTCGTCGATCCCCACGGCGGAGTGCTGCGAGAAGACCTGGAGGAGCTGGTCGCCGGAGCGAAGCAGACCATCGATGACTGCGCCGCCTCGGTCGATACCCTCGAGCACATCGCCAGGGATCTGCGAGTGCTCGGCGTGAAGCCGGGAACCCCCGCAGCCGCCGTGCCGGTCGATCCCAACGTCGCCATCGCACGCGCCCTGCGCCTACTCGCAAGGCAGGCCGGGTATCGGGCCCGGGTCGTCCAGGAGCTCGGCGAGGTCCCGTGGGTGGTCGCCGACGAGCGCGGCCTGGCCCAGGTCGTGGTCAGCCTCCTGACCGACGCGATGCGCTCCGTGGAGGCGCTAGGAGATCCGAACGATCGCCGTATCCGCGTCGCCACGACCTCGGACGCGGACAGCGTGACGCTGCAAGTGCAGGACACCGGGTCGGGGATTCCCGCAAAGGAAGCCACGGAAGCCGATCCAGAGCAGCCGCCGGAGTCCGACCGGGATCCCTGCCGACAGCTCGTCGAGACGTGGGGGGGAGAGCTCTCCACGCGGTTCGTCCCCGGCACCGGCACCACGCGCTCCGTGCGCCTGCGATCCGTCGTCGTGCCCCCCGAGGAGCTGGAATCGCAGGCCACGAGCCTGCCGCTGGCCGGGACGGTGCTCGTGGTGGACGACGATCCGCTGGTGCTCCGGGCGATCGAGCGGTCCCTGGGCAAGAGCTACCGGGTCGTGACGGCGAGCTCCGGCGAGGAAGCCTGGAAGCAGCTCGAAACGAGGGAGTTCGACGCGGTGCTGTGCGATGTGCACATGCCGTTGCCGGACGGTCCCGAGCTGTTGCGCAGGCTCCGGGGGCAGGGGCGATGTGAGCGGTCGCACGTGGCGTTTATGACCGCGGGGACCAGCACGGGCGACGCGCGGAAGTTCGAATCCGAAGCGGAACGCGAGGGGATTCCGCTGCTGCGAAAGCCCCTGACGGTCCAGCAGGTCCGGCGCGCCGTGGCCGTCCTCATCAGCCGTCCCCAGCGATGACTCCCCCTTGCCGCTCCGCCCCAGCGTGCCACAACCCTCGGACCCAAGTCGTGGTAGTCATCGTCCCCGAGGTCCGATGAAATGAACGTCCGTCTGGTGCGCGAATACAAGTTCGAGGCTGCCCACCGCCTCACCAGCGTCTCCCCCGAACACCGCTGCGGGAAGCTGCACGGGCACAGCTACCGCGTGGAGCTCACGCTCGAGGGGCCGGTCGACGAGAGGGCGGGTTGGCTGATCGACTTTGGTGACGTGGACGCGGCGTGGGCACGAGCCGGGGATCGGCTCGATCACGGCATTCTCAACGACATCCCCGGGCTGACGAATCCGACCTGCGAGATGCTCACCCGCTGGATCTGGGAGGCCGTGCGTCCGGCACTTCCGCAGCTTCGTCGCGTGACGGTCTGGGAGACCGCCGACGCGCGCGTCGAGTACGAGGGCAACTGAGGCTCGCGATTCGGGGGTTCCCCCCGCACGCCGCCCGTGGCAGCGATCGTTCTCACAGGGCGCAACCCCGTCGCCGTCGCACGCATCGACTCCAGGCGCACGCGCGAGGTTCTGCTCCGTGCATCCCCCACCCGCACAGCATCGGAGGAAGCAATGGCCGTCGAAATGAAATCGTTCCCCCTCGAAGGCAAGCTCACGGGCGTCTCCGACAAGCAGCTCCAGGAGCACCGCGACGTGCTCTACAAGGGCTACGTCACGCAGTACAACACCGTGGAGGATCTGCTCGCCAAGGCCGACAACACCAAGGCCAACCCGCACTTCTCGGAGTGGGGCGAGCTCAAGCGCCGCGAGTCGTGGGCCCACAACGGCACCCTGCTGCACCAGTGGTACTTCGAGAACCTCACCGCTCCCGGCACCACCAAGCCCGGCGCCAAGACCACCGCGCTCATCGAACGCGACTTCGGCAGCCTCGACAAGTTCAAGGCCGAGCTGCTCGCCGCCGGCAAGGTCCCCCCCGTCGGCTGGGCCGTCTGGGGCCTGTCCATGCTCGACCACAAGACCCACGTCTTCGTCATCGAGCAGCACATGAATCACACTCCCATCGGCTTCATCCCGCTGCTCATCCTCGACGTCTTCGAGCACGCGTACTTCATCGACTACGCCACCAAGCGCCCCGACTACCTCAACGCGTTCTGGCAGAACGTGAACTGGGACGTCGTCGAGCAGCGCACCGCGATGGTGCCCTGACCACGGACCGCGGACGCGGCTCCGGCCCGCCGGTTCACTTCCCGCCCAGCTTCAACGCCTCCTGGTTCTTCGGATCGAGCGCCAGCGCCTTGGCGGCCGCGGCCTTCGCCTTGTCCGCTTGCCCTCCCGCCTGAAACAGCTTCGCCATCTCCACGTGCACCCCAGCCTCGTCCTGCGGCTTCGGACCGCACAAGAGCGCGCTCT
Source organism: uncultured Polyangiaceae bacterium (assembly GCA_964393505.1). GTDB lineage: Bacteria > Myxococcota_A > Polyangia > Polyangiales > Polyangiaceae > JACRCQ01. The sequence goes on along the minus strand of CAYMUE010000093.1, from coordinate 2,781 downwards.
CCAGCTCGAACATCGCCTTGTCCCGCTGCCCGAGCCGCGCCAGCGCCGTGCCGTAGTGACGATGCACCCGCGCGTTGTGCACGTCCACGAACACCGCCCGCGCACCCACCCGCGCCACCTCGTCCCACAGCTCCCGCTCCGCCAGCAGATCCATCAGCCGCACGAACACCCTGCGCTCGTGCTGATCCAGCATCGACAGGTCTCGCAGCGCAGCGATCATGTCGTCGGTACGCTTGTCCTTCTTCGCCAGATCGTAGAGCGCCTCGAGCGGCTCGGTCTGGCTCGGATCGAGACGGTGCGCCGCCTCGAGGTGCGCGCGCATCGTCGCGGCGTCTTTCGCCGCCTCCGCCAGGTCCGCCAGATCCATGCGCACCGGGTAGCCGTCCTGCTTGTCGCGGATCATCGCCTCCAGCGTGCCCCGCGCTCCCGCAATATCCTTGCGCTTCCGCTGCAGCTGCGCCGTCAGGTAGCGCACGTGCGCATCCTTCGGCCCCGCCTTGCGCGCCGCCTCCAGCGCCGCCTGCGCCAGCTCCCCGTCCCCTTCCTGCGCCGCCGCGATCACCAGCTCCACCTGCTTGCGCACGTCGCCGGGGTTCTCCGTCGCCGCCTTCTTCGCCTCCTCGAGCCCGGGCGCGCGCAGGTCCGCCACGAACTGCCTCGAGTAGCGCACGAGCCGCGGCTCGAGCCACGCGCGGAACTGCTTCTCCAGCTCCTCGAAGCCCACCCCCAGGGCGCGCTGCACCACCTCCGGATCGCGCACCCCCTGCCCCCACAAGCGCAGCATCTCCGCGATCTTCCCCATGCCGTAGCGCTCGCCAATGTACGTCATCACCTGGCTCGCCGCGTAGTACGCCATGGTGACGTCGCCCGTCTCCTGCGCGTGCGTGAACGCCCGGTTGAAGTTGGCGAGCTTCGGGATGCGGCTGGCCCGCATCGCGTTGTACAGGGCCAGGTCCTCCTCGCGCTGCCATTCGGGGCGACGCGTGAACGTCTCGTACTCGCTGAGCCCTTCGGTGAACCAGCGGGGCACGTGGGCCTTGGACAGTTGGATCGCGAAGACGTGACCCAGCTCGTGCCAGAGCACGTTGCCCCAATTGAACGCCTGGCCCTTGGGGCTCGCCGCTGCCAGCGTGCGGCCGAAGCACACGCCCTGGATCCCCACGCGCGGCAGCCCGCTGGTGCGAATGCTGAAGTGCTCGGTGTCCGAATACAGCTCGATGCCCACCGGCTTGGTGGGCGTGAAGCCGTAGTTGTGCACCATGGCGCCGAAGGCCTCCTCCAGCATCGACGGGATGTAGCGCTCCAGCACCGGGCGCTCTTCCTTGTCGAAGCGGAACTTGAAGCTCCCCCGGTCCACCGTCTCGTACTTCGCCGGGATGTCCTTCTCGTAGAGGTTCAGCGTGTTGTAGACACGCACGTTGAACTTGTCGAGCTGCCACGCCTTGCGAAGCGCATCGACCGCGGATGCTTCGTCACCCGTACGAATCAGGTTCAGCCCCAAGACCGCCCACGCCTTGCCGTCGCGCGGATCCACCTGCACCGCGTCGCGCATCATCGCCACGATGTCGTCGTAGCGATGCTCCCAGTCGGCGTACTCGCCGATGATCTGGTACATGCTCGAGTACTCGGCGTTGACCGACAGCACCTTCTTGCGCGCCGCATCGAACCCCGCCCGATCGTCGGCCAGCAGACGCGCCGCCGCCCGCATCGACAGCAGCTGCAGCTCCGAGGCGTTGATCGCCAACCCCTCGCCCAGCGCCGCGTCCGCCGCCGCGAGGTCGAAGTCGCGCAGCAGCAGCCCCGCTCGCACGGCGAATGCCCCCGTGTGCTTCGGGTTCACCGCCAGCGCCTTCTTGATCAGCGCCTCCGCTGCGTCGAAGTCCAGCGCCTGATCCAGCTTGATCCGCGCCATCATCACCAGCGCGTCGGGATTGCGCGGCGCGATCTGCAGCGCCTCCTTCACCACCTCCTCGGCATGCCCCGGATCGTACTTCTCCAGGAACAGCTCCCCCCGCCAGAGCAGCGTCTCCACCCGGTGCGGCCCCGCTCGCTCTGCCTTGTTGTACGCGTCGTTCGCGTCCCGCGCGCTCCGAAGCAGATGCGCCGCCCTCCCCACCAACGCCATCCCCTCGGCGTCCGTGTCCCGTATCGCATCGTCGTTGTAGTCCCGAATCAACGTCATCAGCGGATCCCTCGCCTCCGCGCTCTTGCCCGCCAGGATCAGCAGCTCCCCCAACGCCAGCCTCGCACGACGCGCCTCCGCCTCGTCCTTCACCGCCTCCAGCGCCGCGATCCCCTCGACCACCCGCCCCTGCGCCCCAAGCGCACGCGCCTTGATCGCTGCCCCGTCGAGCCGCGCCTGCCCCTTGATCCGCATCGCCAGATCCGCGCTCTCCACCGCCTCCTTGTACTTGCCCAGCGTCAGGTGCATCCGCGCCAGCCCGAGCAACGCAGCCCCCCGATCGGCCCCCTTCGAAGCCGCCGTCAGCTCGCGCTCCGCGGTCGCCCAGTCGGACTTCTCCAAGGCCTCGAGCCCTCCACGCAGCCCCGTGAGCTGCACCGGCGAAGGCTGCGCCGCCGCGGCCGACGGCCTGGCCGGTGCCTTCGGATCCGTCGGCCGTGCTTCGGCCGCCGACAGGCAGAACGTGCATGCAATCGCGGAAACAACGCCCAAAGCGCGGGTCGAACGGATGCGCACCATGATGAGCCAGCCTAGCGCAAAGCCGACAGCCCGGTGCGGATCCTCACACGCACCAATCCGCTCGAGGGCGATCCCCTCGG
>CAYMUE010000092.1:22400-24137 GCA_964393505.1 uncultured Polyangiaceae bacterium | reverse complement strand
TCGAGCCGTTGCCGATGCCGGGATCACCCAAGCTGCACGTCGGCCCACAGAATCCCAAGCTCCAGCTCGATCGCATCGAACGGCTCTGCCCGCACACGCTCGTCGTCCGCCCAGGACCCGACGATCAACCACTGCGAGCCCTGGAGCCGGAGCACCTCGAGCGTGCGCTGCAACGGGTCGACGATCCACACGTGCCCGACCCCGGCGCGTGCGAAGATGGGGAGCTTGCGCGTGCGGTCGAGCTTGCCGGTCCCGGGCGACACGACCTCACAGACCCAATCGGGCATCAGCGTGAAGTACGGCGTCTCCGTGGTGATCACGGGCATGCGCTGGCGCCGCCACCCGGCCAGGTCCGGCACGAGGACGTTCTCCTCGAAGTGAAGCTCGGGCTCGAACAGGATGATCCATCCGCCCGGACCGCCTCGCCCACGCTTGAAGGGGGGGCCCAGCTCCTCCCCCAGCGCGGAGCATGCGGCGGCGTGAGGCTTCGCAGGCCTGGGGTTCAGCAGCAACTCGCCGTCGATGAGCTCCGCGACCATGTGCTCGGGCGCGTCGATGACATCCTGGTAGGTCGCTCGGCGTCTCGCGGGCTCGCCCATACCCCCACTGTAGCGCGACCTCGCAGGGCGCGGGAGTCCGGCCTGCTCCGGAAGCGTGACCCATCGGCGTGGCTTCTCCCCCGCGCTGAAAGCACTCCTCAGAACGATCCGCTGATCCCCGTGAACGCGCCCCCTCGCGTGGGGCCAACCGTCCACCGCAGCGCGGAGGAGCTCTCGTCCTTCACCTCCGGACGCTTCAGATAGAGCCACGTCGCCGCTCCCGCGGAGACCAGTCCCGCGGCGAGGAAGATGTCTCCGATGAGGTACTTCTGCTTCACCTCGTCGGTCTCGCTCTTGGGACAGTACGGCTCGCAGCCGCGATCACGCAGCTCGTTCTCCTGGGACCGGCCGCTGAGCGCGAAGACCGCAAAGGCGCCGACCGCGGCGATGCCGGCTCCTCCGAGAGCGTAGACCGCGACGGGGATGGGGCGCCGCGGAGGGGGTGAGGCAGGCGCGGAAGTGGACGAGGACGCGCTCGATGCTGAAGCGGCGGGCGCCGTCGATTCGAACCGGAACTCGACGACGCGAGCCTTGTCCCCCTCGCGGACCATGAGATCGCGTTCGATCGGTCGCGCTCCGGCGAGCTCGAGGCGCAGCTTGCGGACCCCCGGATCGATCGCGAGGGACTTGCCGTCGATGCGATCGAGCACCGGCGCGCCGTCGATGGACACCTTCACGGCGGAGGTCTCGTCGCCGGTCGGGGTCCTGGCCACGATCACGATCGACGGGATGGCGCGATCGATCTCGGGGAGCATCTCGGAGCACTCCTTGCGCAGGACAGCGGGGCACTCCTCGGCGGAGCAGGCGACGAGGCATTCCCTCGCGGCGATGAGCTTGCCGTCGAGCTTGAGGCTTTGCGCTTGCGAGTGATCGGCAGCGCACTGCTTCTTGACGTCCGGGGAGGGTTCCGCGCCGGACACGAGCCCCGCGATCCCGAGGCATGCGGCGATGACGGCGACGGGGAGTCCGCGGTGTCGTGCTCGAGGGGGGGTGGACATGGGAGCGGATCGTGGCACCGGAACGGGGTGTTTCACAAGCACTCGGGCTTGTAGGTGCGCACGCCCTTGGCATCGACGGTGTAAGGGGGATTGCAGTTGGCCTTGGGGGCCGGGGCCTTTGCGCCGGGATTCTGCGTGGC
>CAYMUE010000092.1:16175-22300 GCA_964393505.1 uncultured Polyangiaceae bacterium | reverse complement strand
GTCGCGCATGCGGGCGGGCACGACGATCACGAGCAGCAGGCCGACGACGACGAGCAGGGATGCGACGAGGGAAGCTGCGATGACGAGGCCGAGGCTGCGGGCAGTGACGGGTTGAGACGACGCGGAGGACAGGTCGCCGACGGAGGGGTGCGAGACGCTGGAGGACTGGTAGCGTCTCGAGACGCTGGAGGGGTCGAGCTGGGCAGCAGGGCCCTGCGGGGAGGGGAGGCCGGGGTCCACCGCAGATGTATCGTGAGACGAAAGATCCGGGCGACCGGTGGAGAGGCTCTCCATCTCGGTCACGATGCGGCTGCGTTCCTGCAGCGACTCGTTGGCGGCACGGGAGACGAACTCGCCGACTTCGCGCGGGGTCGCCGGGGGGGCCGCACGCTCGAGAGCCATCGACATCTCGGCCGCGGTCTTCCAGCGGTTCTCCGGATCCATGGACAGACCGCGCATGACGATGGACTCGAACGCCGGCGGGATCGTGGGCACGATGCTCCGCGGGCTCGGGTACTCCGTCTGAAGCACCTGCGTCACGATCTGACCGTCGTTGGTGCCGTCGAACAGCCTGCGGCCCGTGAGCATCTCCCACAGCACCGCCGACGCGGCGAAGATGTCGGTCCGTCGATCGATGCTGGTGCCGCGCAACTGCTCCGGGGACATGTAGGGCAGCTTGCCCTTCATCATGGACCCGTGGGTCTCCTGGACGCGGCCTGCGGCTTTGGCGACGCCGAAGTCGAGGACGCGCGCCACGCCGTCGGTCCCGACCAGGATGTTCTGCGGAGAGACGTCGCGGTGCACGATCTCGAGGGGCTCGCCCAGCTCGTTGGTGGCTTCGTGGGCGGCGTGCAGGCCGGACAGGACGCCGGTGAGGATGGCGACGGTGATGCGGGTGGGGAGCTTCTCGCCGCGGTGGCGCAGGGCGCGCAGGAGCTTGAAGAGGGACTCGCCCTGCACGTAGTCCATGACGAGGAACAGCTCGCCCCCGATGGCGACGACATCGAGGGTGGGGACGACGTTGGGGTGGTGGATCCGGGCGGCGAGGCGGGCTTCGTCGCAGAACATCGAGACGAACTCGGGGTCGCGAGCGAAGTGGGGGTGCAGGCGCTTGATGGCGACGGTGCGGGAGAAGCCGATGGCGCCGAGGGCGCGACCGACGAACACGGTGGCCATGCCTCCGGTGGCGATCTCACGGTGCAGCGCATAGCGACCGATGGTGCGCGCGGCCGGCGGGATCGGGGGAGGCTGATCCATCGGCGAGGGAGTGTACATCAAGGCGAGGGGGTGCGGGACAAGGCCGCGTGAGCGCGAGGTGAGCGCCGGGGGATGCAGCCCCCTGATCGCGATGCCGCACCTCGCGACGCCCCCGTTCGATCGACGTCGCAGGATTTCCGCGACACGTCACCTCACAGCGCGCGTGGCTTGGGCCTTGCTTGGGCACCCGTCAGCCCCGGCGGATCCGCGTCGGCTTGTCGAGATGCGGGTTGCTTTCTTGCACTTGGGTTCGGGTCCTGTCCGGGGCCCGATGATTCTCTCGAGCTGGATGTCGCAAGGCATCCGGCTCGTCTCGTTCGGGATGCTCCCGACACGATCGCGCGGCCCCGATCTCGATCACCCGCGCAGCGCTGCGAGCGCCTTCTCGTAATCGGGCTCCTGGCCGATCTCCGGAACCTGCTCCACGTACACGACCTGATCGCGTTCGTCGATCACGACGACGGCGCGGCTGAGCAGGCCGGCGAGGGGGCCATCGACGATGCGGGCGCCGTAGGTTTCGCCGAAGGCGATCTGGCGAAGCTCGCTGAGCATGACGACGCCGGAGATGCCCTCGGCCTCGCAGAAGCGCCCCTGGGCGAAGGGCAGGTCGCGCGACACCGTGAGCATGACGGCGCCCGGGACCTTGCCGGCCTCCTGGTTGAATCGTCGCGCGGAGGCGGCGCACACCCCGGTGTCGAGGCTGGGGACGATGTTCAAGAGCTTGCGCTTGCCGGCGAAGTCGGAGAGGGAAACATCGGACAGGTCGCCTCGGGTGAGACGGAAGTCCGGGGCCCTGGTACCGGGCTTGGGGAGCTCGCCGACGGTGTGGATCGGATTGCCTTTGAGAGTGATGGTGGCCATGGGGAGCGTCTCCTGGGTGCCGCCGTGGGAGCCGGCGAGCGGACAAAGGGTTCGGGGGTTCGCGTAGCACGCCCCGAAGTGGGCCAGAACTGGGGAGTGCGGTAGACCGAGGGGGTGTTCACCCTCGACCTCGACGACCTGCGCAGCCTGGTGATCCGCGCTCGCGGCGCGGCGCCTTCCTCCATCGCCCCGATGCCCGGCGGGGCTTCGACCCGCAAGTTCTTCCGCGTGAGCTTCGTGGACGGAGCGAGCGGCGTGGCGATGTTCGTGCCCGACCTCACGCACTCCGACGAGATCGACAAGGCGGGCAAGCCGCGTCGATGGCCCTACCTCGAGGTGCGCGACGTGCTCGAGGCGAACGGGGTTCGCGTGCCGGCGCTGATTGCCGACGGCACCGAGCGCGGCTGGACCCTCGTGGAGGACCTGGGCGACGACACGGTGGCCGAGTACCTGCAGCGTCGTCCGCACCACAAGCAGCTCGTCTACCAGACTGCCGTGCGCGATCTGGCGAAGGCGCAGAACGCGCTGGCGTCGATGCCCCCGGACTGCATCGTACGCACGCGCGCGTTCGACTACGACCTGTTGCGCTGGGAGCTGGATCACTTCCGCGAGTGGGGGCTCGACGCGATGGGGCGTCCGATGAGCGCGGAAGGGCGGGAGCGGTTCGATCGGGTCGCGGACCGTCTGGCGCAGCGAGTGGCGGATTTGCCGCGCGGGTTCGTGCATCGCGACTACCAGAGTCGGAACCTGATGGTGGTGGAGGCGGGGGAGGATCGGGTCGGGATCGGCTGGGTGGACTTCCAGGACGCGCTGATGGGGCCGATGGTCTACGATCTGGTGGCGCTGTTGAACGACAGCTACCAGGAGTTCGATCGGGGTTTCGTGGAGGCGAGGCTGGAGGAGTTCGGGCTCGAGCGCGGGCTGGCGGCGACGGAGCGCGCGGGGCTGGTGAAGCAGTTCGACCTGGTCACGGTGCAGCGCAAGCTCAAGGACGCCGGGCGGTTCGTGTTCATCGACCGGGTGAAGAAGGACGGATCGTACTTGAAGTTCGTGGAGCCGACGCTGCGCAAGGTGCGCGGGTCGCTGGAGCGGCTCGCCGGGGATGCGGACATGCGGGAGCTGCGGAGCGTTCTCGGTTACGTGCTCGACGGCTGAGCCTCGCGGCACGACACAAACTTTCGCTTGAGCAAGCGGTGGATGTCGGCTAACGAGCGCACCACGTTCGAGTCGTCATGCTGCTTGCGATCAACCCAGAGCATCCCGAACCGCGCAAGGTGCGCAGGGCCGTCGAGCTGTTGGAAGCCGGCGAGGTGATCGCCTACCCCACGGACACGGTCTACGGCCTGGGCTGCGACCTGTTCAACAGGAAGGCGATCGACCGTCTGCACCAGATCAAGCAGATGCCGGGCACCCACCAGCTCTCGTTCATCTGTCCCGATCTGGCCGACATCGCGCGCTATGCGATCGTGGACAACCAGCAGTACCGCCTGCTCAAGCGTCTGCTGCCGGGGCCCTACACGTTCATCTTCGAGGCCACGCGCGAGGTCCCCAAGATCGTCCAGTCCAAGAAGAAGACCGTCGGCATCCGCGTGCCCAACCACGAGGTCGTGCAGGCGTTGGTCCGCGAGCTGGGGCGTCCGATCATCAGCACGACGGCAGCGCCATCGGGCTCTGAGCCGATGATCGATCCATCGGAGATCGACGACGAGTTCAGGGGGCTTGCGCTGGTGCTCGATGCGGGGGCGGGCGGTTCGGAGCCGACGACTGTCGTGGATCTGACAGGTGGGCAGATCGTGGTGGTTCGCGAGGGGGCCGGGCCCATCGACGAGCTGACCTGACGCGTGTGCCTTGGCGATTTGCCGCGGGTTGGTCAGCGTGTCGACCACCGCGGTCAGTGTCGCGACCACCGCAAGATTCTGCTGCCATCACGCCGCTCGTGGCCTAACATCACTGCGAGTGATGAACTGCCACAAGGAGGATCTCGTCGTGAAGGACGCACGTCGTCTCTGCTCGTGCCTGGCCGTCGTGGCAGGCATCTGCGCAGCCGCTTCCGTCACCTTCTGGTCCGTCGGCGCCGACGCACAGATCAAGCAGCCGGGCGCTCACGGACGCTACTCGGTCGAGCTCGAGCCTCACGGGCTGCTGTTCTGGGACTCCCACGGCTGGAACTACTACAACGGGTCCAACAACGGCTTCGGTCTCGGCCTCCGCGCAACCATCCCCATCGTCGAGAACGGCTTCGTCAAGACCATCAACAACAGCGTTGGGATCGGCTTCGGCCTCGACTGGGGCCACTGGGGCGGCGACTGCTACTGGAACCGCAACGATCGTTACCGCAGCGACTGCTCGATCAACGAGTTCCACCTGCCGGTCGTGATGCAGTGGAACTTCTACATCACCAAGGCGTTCAGCGTGTTCGGCGAGCCGGGGCTGACGATCCGCCACACGAAGTGGAGCTGGCCCGACGGGCTCTGTCCCGACGGCAGGCTTGGCTGCAACTACTCGACCTCCGACACGGATCTCCAGCCTGTATTCTTTGCCGGCGGAAGAGTGGGCAACGAGAGCGTCTCCTTTACATTCCGCCTCGGCTGGCCCTATGCATCGGCTGGTTGTTCGATATTCTTCTGACCGACCCCGCTGATCGCATGGGGTCTGGCTCGGTTGCATGAACGTCTTCACTGGCACCGTCCTCCCCATCCTCGTCGCCATCTTCGGCCTCGGCTTCCTCATGGTCGTCCACGAGGCAGGCCACTTCCTCGTCGCGCGCTACTTCGGCATGCGCGTGACCACCTTCTCCATCGGCTTCGGCCCGGCCCTGTGGAAGCGAAAGCCCGAGGGAAGCCCCACCACCTACCAGATCGCGATCATCCCGTTCCTGGCCTACGTCCAAATCGCCGGGATGAACCCCCTGGAGGAAGTCGATCCCAACGACAAGACCTCCTACGCCAACGCGTCGCTGCACGCCCGCATCCTCACCATCTTCGCCGGCCCGCTCGCCAACTACCTCGTGGCCTCGGTCCTGTTCTTCGGCGCCTTCATGATCGGCGGCCGCCCGGGCGAGCTGACCACCAACGTGCTGGTGATGCCGGGAGGGCCTGCCGCGGCCGCGGGGCTGCAGGACGGCGACAAGATCGTCGAGGTGGGAGGCGAAGCGATTAAGGACTGGGAGCAGGTGCGGCGCCTCATCTCGACGCAAGCGGGCAAGGCGGTGGACGTGGTGGTCGAGCGCAGCGGACAGCGCACGACGATCACGGTGACGCCGAAGGCGGAGAAGGACGGGCAGGGGCGTATCGGTGTGACCTCGAAGGTGACGAACGTGCCGGTGCCGGTCGGCACGGCGGCGATCCTCGCGCTCGAGCAGCCTCCGAAGATCGTCGTGGGGCTGGTCACCGGCCTGGCGAGGATCATCCGAGGCCAGGAGAAGGCCGAGCTCTCCGGTCCCGTCGGGATCACCAAGGAGATCGCGCGTGCGCTGAAGTCCTCCTTCGCCGACTACCTCTACATCCTGGGCGCGTTGTCGGCGTACCTGGCGGGGTTCAACCTGCTGCCGATCCCGGCCCTCGACGGCGGGCGGCTCATGTTCCTCGGCTATGAGCTGACCACGCGCAAGCGTCCCAACGCCAAGGTCGAGGCCCACGTGCATGCGATCGGGCTGCTCATGCTGCTGGCGCTCGTGCTGGTGGTGACGGTCTTCTCGGACATCCCGCGCGCTGCGCCGTGAGCCCGCGTCACGTCGTTCTTCGAGGAACGGCCCTGCACGCCGGTGTCGAGGTCTCGGCGATCCTTGCGCCGCACGACGGGCCGACGATCCTGCGGCAAGGGGACGTGGGCGCGGTTGTCGCGGAGCTGCGGGTAGAGCGTGCGGATCGCGGCGTATGCGTGACCGATCCGACGGGGCGCATGCACGTGGATCTGGTCGAGCATCTCTTCGCGGCCATCGGCGCGTTGGGGATCGATCGCGGGCTGCAGATCCGAGTGGACGGGCCGGAGCTTCCGTTGCTCGACGG
>CAYMUE010000092.1:9953-16075 GCA_964393505.1 uncultured Polyangiaceae bacterium | reverse complement strand
GCGAGCAACCCCGAGATCTGGGGGCGGGCGCTGTGGGCATCGAGGGCGGGCCTCGCCTACGGTGGGGGGCTGGGCTTCTTGCCGCCGCTGGTGCGGCACGATGCGGACTCGGCGGGAGCGGCGGTGCAGGCCAACGTGCGGCTGGTGCGTCCGTGGGACTTCCCGCAGTTCGCGGACCGCACGATGACGTTCCGTCCGTTCATCGACGTGAGGAGTCTGGATCGTTCGGTGATGCTGCAGCTCCGTCAGGGGTTGGACGTGACGATGCTGACGAGCGAGGTGTCGGCGACGCGGACGCCGGACACGGACTTGACGAGCAGGACGACGTTTTACATCGGGTATCGGCCTGCGGAGCGGCTGGGGTTGGGGTTGGAGCTGTCGGAGGTGTACTTCATCAAGGCGCCTGGGGTGGAAGACGGGCAACGGGCGGTATTCTCGATCTCGCCGAGTGTACGGTGGATGGGGGAAGTGCTGCAGCCGGCTGCGAGTCTGCTGGTTCCGGTCGGCAAGCCGTTGTTCCACCAGGCTCGGGATTACTGGGCGATCCAGCTCGGGCTCGAGGTGATCGTGGATCCCAACCCGTCGCGCGCGCTGTGGTAGCCGGGCGGGGCAAGGACGGTCCCAGCGGAGAGGCGGGGTCCAGCTTCTTGCGCCGTGGCCCGGGGCACCGTAGCCTGAAGCGAACCATCAGAAGCGAGCGATGTCTGAACAGGACGACGACAGGCTGAGCGAGAGCGGGCTGCTGCCGGGAACGGTCGTAGCCAGCAGGTTCCAGGTCCAGCGCAAGCTCGGCGAGGGCGGGATGGGTGCCGTCTACAAGGCGACGAACATCACCACCAATCGCCCGGTCGCCCTCAAGGTAATGCACCCGGAGTACGCGCAGAAGAAGGACATCGTCAAGCGGTTCATGCGCGAGGCCAAGGCTGCAACCGTCATCACGCATCCGAACGTGATCGAGGTGCTCGACGTCGTGAACACCGACACGGGCGAGCCGGTGATGGTGATGGAGCTGCTCGAGGGAGAGCCCCTCGACGCGGTGCTGGATCGTCGAGGGGCGTTGCCGCTGGCCGAGGTGGCGAGGATCATGACGCCGGTGGTGTCGGCGGTGGGGGCGGCGCATGCGCGAGCGATCGTCCATCGCGACCTGAAGCCGGAGAACATCTTCCTGGCGCGGGGCACCGACGGCGTGGTGCGTCCGAAGGTGCTGGACTTCGGGATCGCGAAGATCCTGGATCCGTCGCAGATCAACGAGGGCGAGACGAAGACCGGAGCGACGAAGACGGGGTCGATGCTCGGCACGCCGCACTACATGTCGATCGAGCAGGCGTGTGGGGAGAAGGACATCGATCACCGCACGGACGTGTGGAGCATTGGCATCATCCTGTACGTGATGCTCTCGGGAAGGCGTCCGTACGAAGGCGAGAACTACGGTCAGATCCTCAAGGCGCTGATGACGGAGACGCCGCCGTCGGTGGCATCGCTGGTCCCGGGGCTCCCTGCGGAGGTCGTCGACATCGTCGAGCGGTGCATGGCGCGCCAGAAGGATCGGCGGCCCTTCGACCTGCGGGAAGTGTACGCGGTGCTGTCTCGCTTCTGCGACGCGGTGCACGTGCCGCCGCCGTCGATGAGCGCGGCGGCCATTCACGAGGCTGGTTCGAGCGCGACGCTGGCGGCGGCGAGCGTGTACACCTCGGCGGTGCCGGGGACGGCGGCGACGCAGACCAAGGCCCGTCGGATGTGGACTTGGGTGGCGGTGCCGGTGTTGGCCGGGGCGATGTTGGGGACGGCGTGGTGGCTGGGGGTGCGCGAGGATTCGCCGGTGCCGCAGGCGTTGGCTGATCCAGGGGCATCGGCCTCGTCGGTGGCGGTGGCGAGCGCGCCACCGGTAGCCCAGGTGTTGCCCGAGGTCTCGGCCGTGCCGGCGGCATCGTCGGTTGCCGCCCCTGTGGCGGTGGCGAAGGGCAAGCCTGGGGGGACATCGGCGCCGGTCAAGGGAGGGGCGACGGCGGAGGGGACGGCGACGGGGGCGAAGCCGCCCTCGAAGCAGCCCGGGGGAGGGATCATCGAGAGCTCGCCCTACTGACGGGGCGAATGGTCTCTTTTTGTCGAGGATTGCGCGGCTCCAGGGGATCGTTTACTGTCGGCCGCGGTTTCAGCTATGCTGCTGTTTTGCGGGAGCGCTGGGCGCCCCCCTGCGAGTTTCTTGTGTTGCGGAGGAAGAGAACATGAACGTCAAGTTCCGAGGTGCTTGGGCTGGTCTGATCCTGGCGGTGGGAGTCGGCGCGCTCGTCGCTGCTTGCGGCGATGACGACGGTGACAGCAACCAGTTCGTGCCTCCGGCAACGGGCGGCAGCGGCGGAGAGGGCACGGGAGGCAAGGCCGGGGCGGCCGGTTCCACGGGCGGCTCCGGCGGCGCCGCGACGGGCGTGTGTCTGCTGAACAACTGCAAGACGAACGAGGAGTGCAAGGGCTGTGGCGACTCGCGCACGACGTGCGACACGGTGAAGCACACGTGCATCGCGTGCAACGGGACGACGCTCAAGTGTCCGGACGGCCAGATCTGCAGCGACTTCGGCACGTGCATCAGCAGCGACAAGACGTGTCCGACGGACTCCAACGGGGTGCCGACGATCAGCTGCACGATGGACTCGGACTGTGTCGCGTGCGACGCAGCGCACCGGGTTTGCGACACGGTGAAGGGCAAGTGCGTGGGCTGCACGCCGAGCAACGTGACGCAGTGTCTGCAGTCGGACTACTGCGCCGACAACAAGTGCACGCCGAAGTGTCCGGCCTCCTGCACGGTGGACAACGACTGCATGCAGTGCGGCGGCACGGGCGACAGCGCGAACGCGGCGCACGCCTGCTTCAACCACAAGTGCTCGAAGTGCTCGCCGACGTTCAAGTGCCCCTCGGACAAGCAGTGCGTTAACGGCACCTGCGTGCCTCCGTGCGGCCTACCTGGCCCCGAGAGCGGCACCTGCCTCACCAAGGAAGACTGCGCGTACTGCGGTGTGGCCGATGCCAAGCCCGGTGCCGACGGTGGACTGGCGACCGGGACCTGGGACTGCAAGTTCCCGGTCAACGGCGGCGATCGCGGCACCTGCAAGCCCTCCGCGGCGGGCTGCGAGGACCTCGGCAAGGGCGTCATTGTGCTCCCCGAGCCCTACAACCAGTACACGCAGCTCTGCTCCAACGACTCGAACTGCGCCGACGTCGGCATCCAGTACAACGTGGGCAAGCAGATCCGCGACTGGCTCGGCTCCAGCGAGCTCGACCTGGGCTTCGCGAAGGTGACCATCAGCGATGCGTCCGTCACCTACGGCATGAACAAGTGCGCGAGCATCAACATCATCAACGACAAGAGCTGCGGCATCTGCGTCCCCTGCAAGGAGGACCAGGACTGCAAGCCCATCGGCATCGACCCCTTGTTCTCCGACCTCTTCAAGGGTGAGGCCCTCGCGCAGGTCGCAGCGGCCGTGCTGATCGACATGCTCTACGGCGACATCGCCGAGCACAACCTCAACTTCTTCTGCCAGCCCGTCGCGGCCGGCTACGGCGCCTGCATCCCCTGCGCGAATCCGTTCACCGCTTGCGCCACCGGCGGCTCCACCGGCAGCGGCAACTGCGATCACGACGTCTGCACCGCCGGCACCGCCCTCGACCCCAAGTGCGGCGACTGCGCCAAGGCCGTCTGCACCAACGACGCCTTCTGCTGCTCGGACGAGTGGGACTCGGTGTGCGTCGGCGAGGTCGAGCAGTACTGCGCGGGCGGCTGCGGCGGCACCACGAACAAGTGCGAGCACGGCCCCTGCACCGCCGGCAAGGCTCTCGACAAGCTCTGCAGCGACTGCGTCGCCGCGGTCTGCACCACCGACGCGTTCTGCTGCAACACCACCAGCGGCGAGTGGGACAGCTACTGTGTGGACGCGGCCAAGGCGGAGACGAAGTGCGCCGCGGCGTGCGCCGGCGGGTGCGCGCACCCCGAGTGCGAGATGGGTGGCCCGCTCAAGGCCGACTGCTCGCCCTGCGCGACCGCGGTCTGCACCGCCGACGACTACTGCTGCACGACCGACTGGGACGACCTGTGCGTCGAAGAGGCGAAGAAGCACACCGAGTGCAGCTGCAACTGACCTCTCCGCTCCTCCTCCCCTTCTTCCCCCAGAACTGATCCTCTGACGCCGGCCCGCATCGGGCTCCAGCGATTCCCCCGTCCTGTTCCCCGGTCCGCGGCCGTCTCCCCTGCCTCACCCGTCGCCGCAATTCCTTTGTCCCTCGATCCAGGGTACGCTGCCCCTGTTCAACTGGAAGGCTTCCCATGCGCTTGCGTGCCGTTGCCCTGTCGGTCCTCGGCCTGATGCTCATCTGGCCGCACGACTCTGCCGCCAAGCCGGCCAAGAAGGACGAGTCTTCGAAGCTCGACGACGTGACCGCGCAGGCGCGCGACGAGTTCCTGAAGGGCATCGCTGCAGTCAAGGCGAGCCAGTGGTCCGAGGCGCTGCAGTTCTTCGAGAAGGCCCACGCCATCAAGCCTTCGCCCGTGGCCGTGTTCAACATCGGCTACTGCCAGCGGGCACTCGGACGCTACGTGCTCGCGAAGGCGTCGTTCGAACGCGCTCTGGAGCAGGCGGACCAGATGCCTCAGGCGCAGGCCGAGGAGGCGCGTACCTACGTCGCCGAGCTCGACAAGCAGCTCGCACGCGTGAAGATCGTGCTCGACCCGCCGACCACGCGGCTGGCGATCGACGGTCGTCCGCTGGTGCCTCTGAAGCAGGGTGACCCGAAGGTGCTGGTGGCGGGAGTCGCTCCCGCGGGCGAGGGCACCACCCCCCCGCAGCCGTCCTTCGAGGTGATCATCGATCCTGGCGCGCACCTGTTCACGGCGTCGTTCCCCGGCCACGCCAACGTGCTGCTCAACAAGAGCATCGCGGCCGAGTCTCGCGAGGAGATCCCCATCAAGCTCAGCGAGCTGCCCGCGAGCATTCACGTCGAGAGCGATCAGGCTCGCGCCGTGGTGACCATCGACGGTCGCGACGTGGGGCTTGCACCGATCGACATCGTGCGTCCCGCGGGCAAGTACAGGGTGCAGGTCCTCAAGCGCGGCTATGCCACGTACGAGGCGACGTTGACGCTGACTCCCGGGCAGAAGGCGAACCTGACAGCGAGGATGACGCAGGAGCGCGAGTCGATCACGCAGAAGTGGTGGTTCTGGGGCGGTGCTGCGGCTGTGGTCGCGGGGGGTGTGACCGCGGCCTATCTGCTGTCGCGTCCGGAGCCCTCGCCTCCCGACTACAACCGCGGAAGCCTCGACTGGCTGGTCAAGCCGTAGTAGCGCCCACCGAGCTCAAGGCTGCCGTCGCGCCACGATCGCCGCGAGATGGCGTCCACCGCGCTTGCCGTCGCGACGGTAGGAGAAGAACCGCTCGCGATCGCACACGGTGCATCCTCGGACGTGATCGATCCGATCCTCTCGCACGCCCGCGCGGAGGAGCTGCGCGTGGATCATGGCGCGCAAGTCAACGTGGGGACGATCGCGTTTGCCGGTGCGCAGGATATCGGGATCGGGGGACGCGTCGCGGAGCTGGGCGGCGACGTCGTGGCCGACCTCGAAGCAGCAGGCTTCGATGTGGGGGCCCACTGCGACGACGGGGTCGAGGGGAGCGCCGGTGAGGCGCTCGAGGGTACGGAGGGCGACGGAGGCGATGTCTTGGAGGGTACCGCGCCAGCCGCTGTGCACGGCGGCGACGGCACCGGAGCGCAGGTCGCCGATGAGGATGGGGGCGCAGTCGGCGACGCGGACAGCGCAGGCCACCTCGGGGTGGCGGGAGAGGACGGCGTCGCCGGAGCGGTTCCGGATGGAGGGGGAATCGTCGGGATGGTGGACGATGTGGCAATCGACGCCGTGGACCTGGTGGAGGAACACGAGGTGGTTGGGGTCGCAGCGCAGGTCGGAGGCGGCGCGGGAGAGGTTGGCGGCGACGTCGGGTTCCCGGTCCCCGACGGTCACGGAGAAATTCAGTGAATCGTAGGGAGGGGCGCTGACGCCTCCCTGACGGGAGAAGAAGGCATGGCGAAATCCCGAGGCAGACAGCAGCGGGGAGTCTATGATGCGGTCCGTTCCTGGC
>CAYMUE010000092.1:0-9853 GCA_964393505.1 uncultured Polyangiaceae bacterium | reverse complement strand
ATGAATCGCACGGTGGCGGTGAAGATCCTCCACCCGAAGCTCGCCAACCGCAAGGACCTGGTCTCCCGTTTCCGGCGGGAGGCACGGGCGATGAGCCACCTGAACCACCCGAACACGGTGAAGGTGTTCCTGTACGGGGAGCTCGAGGACGGCTCGTTGTACATCGTGATGGAGTTCCTCGAGGGCCGGAACCTGCATCAGACAGTGCGCAAGGACGGCCCCATCGCGTGGGACAGGGCGCTGCCGATCCTGGTGCACGTGTGCGGTGCCTTGGAGGAAGCGCATCAGAAGGGGATCGTCCATCGCGATCTGAAGCCCGAGAACATCTTCCTGTGCAACCAGGGAGGCATCGAGGACTTCCCCAAGGTGCTCGACTTCGGTCTCGCCAAGGTGACCGAGCGCGAGATGCGTCCGGGATCCATCATCCTCACCCAGGAGGGCATGGTCTTCGGCACCCCCGAGTTCATGTCGCCCGAGCAGGCCCAAGGGAAAATCCTCGACGCGCGCAGTGACATCTACTCGCTCGCCGTGATCCTCTACGAAGCGTTGACCGGCAAGCTCCCGTTCGATGCGCGCACGCCGATGGAGTACATCCAGCATCACGTCGTGACCAAGCCGATCGATCTCGACGGTCGCGTGCCGGACAAGCAGTTCCCGCCTGGGCTGGGGCAGGCGATCGCGAAGGCCTTGGAGAAGAAACCGGAGGATCGCTACCAGACGGCGGCGGACTTCGCGCGTGCGCTGCAAGCGTTCGTGCCCGGCCACAGCGGGCTCGCGGACGTCATCCCCGCGCCCCCCGCCAACGCCCCCCCCGTGCACGCGCCGTCGGCGTCTCCCGAAGCATCCTCGCTGCCGGCGGCTCCGGACCCCGCACCGCCTCGCGGCACCAGCCTGGGGATGATGCTCGGCATCGCGGCAGCGTGTCTGGTGCTGGGCGTCATCCTTGCGGTGGTCGTGATGACCTTCTTCATGAAGTAGGGCGCGTGTTTGCGTGACGCCGCCGCGGGCGGGCGCACGCCTACTTGCCGAGATCGTCGACGCTGACGCCGAGCAGCGACGCCACCTCGGAGGGTGACTGCCCCGCGGCGAGGAGCGCGCGCGCTGCGATGCGAGCACGCTTCCGGGCTTGTTGCTCCCTGGACTCGGCCTGCTCCCCCTTGGCTCGTTCCTCGGCGACCTTGGCACGTTGCTCAGCAGCTTGTTCGGTGCCGATCGGTAGCGCGCGACCGTCGTCGTCGATCCAGCGCAACCACAGCTCATCGACCTCCTGGTAGGTGCCGCGCTGCACACCGAGCCAGAGCCCGAGCATCTTGCTCCGATTCCACGCTCGCTCATCGGTCGATGGCGTAGGCGGTCCGGAGAATGGGGCGGCGCGTCCGGGCGTTTCCACTTTCGGGCCCCACCGCCGAAACTGGTCCATAATCCGCGCGGGCGTTGAGCCTCGGACATCCCCCCATGCAGATCCCTTCGAAACCCGCCGTCCCGCCCACCAGGGACGGCTCCAGATCGGCAGCGACGCCCGCGAGCAAGGCGCCGCAGGGGCGATTCGCTCGCTTCCTCAAGCGAGCGCTGCTCGCCCTGCTCCTGCTGGTCGCAGCGGCTGCCCTCGCGGTCGTGCTCCTCGTGCGTCACTTCGAAGCGGGCCTGCCCTCGATGTCGGAGCTGCAGGGCAACTACCACCCGCCGCAGGTCTCGCGCGTGCTGGCGAGGGATGGCACGTTGCTGGCCGAGCTGTACACGGAGCGCAGGACGGTGGTGCCGATCGAGACGCTGCCGCCAACGGTGAAGCTCGCGGTGCTCGCGGCGGAAGACGCGCGGTTCTACGAGCACGAGGGGTTGAACTACCTGGGAATGATCCGGGCGATGATCATCAACCTGCGGTCGGGGCGGACGCGGCAGGGGGCGAGCACGATCACGCAGCAGGTGGTGAAGAACATCGTGTTGGATCCGGAGCGCAGCTACCAGCGCAAAATCCGGGAGGCGATCCTGGCGCGCAAGCTGGAGCAAGAGCTGTCGAAGGACAAGATCCTCGAGCTGTACCTGAACCACATCTACTTCGGCCATGGGCGCTACGGGATCGAAGAGGCAGCGCGGTTCTACTTCGGCACTCCTGCGCGGAGTCTGACGCTTTCGCAGGCGGCGCTGCTCGCGGGGCTCATTGCGAGCCCCGAGTCCTACTCGCCCCGCCACAGCCTCGAGAAGTCAACCACGCGTCGCCGCTTCGTGCTCGAGCAGATGCGGGAGAAGGGGTTCATCACGACGGCGCAGCGCGACGCAGCCTTCAAGGATCCGATCGTGGTGGCAGCCACGGTGGAAGCGCAGTCGCAGCTCGCGCCGGAGATCGTGGAGATCGCCAAGCGCGCGCTGCGCAAGACCCTCGGGGACGCGGCGGTGCTCGGTGGCTACACGATCACCACGACGATCGATCCGAGGATGCAGGCGGCGGCGCGCAAGGCCGTGCGCGACAACCTGATCGCCTACGACAAGCGTCACGCCCTGCAGGCGCCGTACAAGGCGCCCAAGAAGCCCCCGCGGTTCTTCGAAGGGAAGCCGAAGTTCTCCGACCACCGAATCCTGTTAGGCGAGGTGCTGGAGACCGACGACACGGCGGGGCTGATCCACGTGCGGGTCGGTACAGTTCGTGGGACGATCAAATTGTCGGACTACGACCGCTACAACCCGAAGAGCCTCGCGCCCAGCGCCTTTGCCACCCGGGGCAGCGCGTTGCGCGTGAGCCTGCTGATGTCGGAGCCCGACGATCCCCAGGCACCCAACGCCCCGACCGTGCCGCTGCGTCTCGAGCAGGGCCCCCAGGCCGCGCTCGTGGCCCTCGACATCCGCACGCGCGAGGTGCTCGCCCTGGTCGGCAACTACGAGAGCGCCGCCGGTGGCCTCGACCGCGCCACCCAGGCCCGCCGCCAGCCAGGCTCCACCTTCAAGCCGATCGTCTACTCCTACGCCCTTCACACCCGCCAGTTCACGCCGGCTACCCTCGTCGAGACCCGCCCCGGAACCCTCGCGGGCTACCGTCCGATGAACTTCGAGGAGGAGGACGGCAACAAGCCGACGCGTCTTCGCGAGGCGCTCGCGAATTCGATCAACGTGGCCGCGGTGCACGTGGCCCAGCAGGTCGGGCCGGCCAACGTGGTCCCCTGGGCCAAGGCACTGGGAATCAGCGGCAACATCGGCGCGGACCTGTCGATGCCACTCGGGGCGTACGAGGCGAGCCCGATCGAGATGGCGAACGTGTACGCGACCTTCGCGGCGGCTGGGACCTACGACACGCCGCGGTTCATCCTCCGGATCCAGGACGCCTCGGGCAAGGACGTGCCGCTTCCCGGCGCTCCCCCGTCGCGCCGAGTGATGGACGAAGAGGAAGCCTACCTCATCACGAGCATGATGACCTCGGTGGTGGATCACGGGACCGGGCAGCGTGCGAAGTCGCTGGGCAGGCCGGTGGCGGGCAAGACGGGCACGAGCAACGAGGCGAAGGACGCGTGGTTCGTGGGGTTCACGACCGACATCGCGACGTCGGTGTGGGTGGGCTTCGACGACTCGTCGCCGCTCGGCAGGACCGAAGCGGGGTCGACCGCGGCGCTTCCCGCGTGGGTGCAGTTCATGCGCGCGGCGCACGAGGGCAAGCCGCCGACCGAGTTCCCGAGGCCCAAGGGGCTGGTGACGGTGTCGATCGATCCCGACACCGGACTGCGTGCGTGGGAGGGACAGGAGAACGCGTTGGCGGAGTACTTCCTGCCGGGCACGGAGCCTTCGGAGACGGCGGTGGAGGATGCGGGCGTGGATGCGGAGGAGGACGACGCGGGAGCGATGGACGCGCTGACGGTTCCGGAGGTGGAGCACGAAGCGGGCACGTTGCCGGCGCTTCCCATGCCGGACAACCCCGTGCCGCTCTTCTGACCTCACCGTTGCGGGGGAGAAGCGCCTCGCGTGGAGAGCGGGATCGGCGGCGCGCCCGATGTCAAATGAAGATCGGGGACTTCGCCTCCACGGGCTCCATCCCCTTCGCCGCTCTCCAGGCCGCCCTCAAGTGAGCCAGCAGCTCCGCGTCGATCTCTGCCCGCGCCCAGGCCAGGAGCTCCGCATCGGGCGTGCGTTGATCGGCCGGGGAGATGGCACCGGTATCGATGTCGATGTTGAGGAAGGCCAGCGCCTCCGATCTGGCCGCAGGGGCCTCATGCGCGCCCGGATCGGGAATCGACGCCAGCTCCGTGTGATCGCCGATCACCTTCACGTAGGCGAGGGAGTCGGGAACGCTCCTCGCCTCCACCTTGACGTCCCTGCAAGGGCAGAGCGGATCGGAGCAGACGGTGAGAATCCAGAGCATGCCCAACCGGGAGTCGGCCGGGCCAGCCTTCCAGAACAACGCGAGGCCCGGGGCCTTGCCTACCTGCCGGGCGATCCACGGGCGGGCTCTCAGAAAGCTGGTATCGAGCCGATGCGGTATGGCGGACGGCTTGGGCATCTTTCTGGCTGCGCGACGCGACACTGTTTCCTCCTTCGCAGAGCTGGCTCTGTGATCTTCACCTCTGGTGGAGTTGTACTCGACCTGCCGTCCCGCGTAGTCAAGGGCAAGCTCCCGGGGGTGCCCTGAGCCCGGCCCCCCCGCACTTCACGCTCCGGCCCTCTGCGCTCCCCGTGTCTCCGGTGGACGTCGCCCAGGCGCGGCATCGGCCCCCCCGGCGCAACTGCAACCCGCGGCTGCAGCTATACTCCGGCCCCATGCCCAGCGAATCATCCCTTCGCATCACGTTTCTCGGCGGCGCGTCCGCCATCGGTGCGTCCTGTGCCTTCGTGGAAACCGACTCCGTCAATGTCCTCGTCGATTGCGGGATCCGCTTCGATCCCGGCCGAGAGCTGCCGGACCTCTCTTCGCTCTCGGGCAAGCGGGTGGACGCGATCCTGCTCACCCACGCGCACACCGATCACAC
Organism: uncultured Polyangiaceae bacterium; assembly: GCA_964393505.1. Classification (GTDB taxonomy): domain Bacteria; phylum Myxococcota_A; class Polyangia; order Polyangiales; family Polyangiaceae; genus JACRCQ01. The sequence goes on along the minus strand of CAYMUE010000092.1, from coordinate 4,907 downwards.
GGGTGCCCTTCCGGTCATCTGTGACGCGTTTCCCGGGACGAGCGTGTACGCCACGCCTCCGACCATCGACCTGGTGGGCATTCTCCTGCGCGATGCGCTCAAGCTGATGCGCAGTGCCGATCGCGAAGCCGATCTGCCTCTGTACTCGCAGCTGCAGGTCGATCGGGCCGTGGAGGCGTGCCGTCCAGTGGTCTTCGGCGACCCGGTGGAGCTCTTCGGGACACGCATCACGTGGCTGCCTGCCTCGCACATCCTCGGCGCGTCCATGATTCACCTCGCCACGCCCGCCGGGAATCTGCTCTTCACTGGCGACTACAGCGTAACGCCCCAGAGGACCGTCCCGGGCCTCGCACGCCCCTCGCTCCCGGTCGACATCGTGGTGAGCGAGGCGACCTACGGTGAGCGCCTCCACGAGGACCGCGAGGCGGCGGAGCAGCGTCTGGTGTCGCAGATCCGCGAGGTCATCGAGGCGAAGGGGCGCGTGCTCATTCCCGCGTTCGCGATCGGACGTGCTCAGGAGGTGCTGTGCATCCTGAGGCAGGCCATGAGCCGCGGGACGCTGGCCAGAATCCCAGTGTGGGTCGATGGCATGGTACGGGCCGTGTGCGACGTCTACGCGCGCAGCGAGCGGTATGTCAGCAGGCAGCTTGCGGCGGACTCGCGACATGGTCGCCACCCGTTCTACACGGACGACATCCGCGCGGTGCGCGACCCCTCCGAGCGGGCACGTGTTCTCGAGGGCGGACCGTGCGTGATCGTCGCTTCGAGCGGGATGCTTTCGGGCGGCGCTTCCGCCTTCTACGCGAGGCAGATCGCGACCCAGGCGCGCGACGCGATCCTGTTGACCGGGTACCAGGACGAGGAGTCTCCCGGCCGCTCCTTGCTGGCGATGGCGGCGGGACAGGGGCCTCGGGAGCTGAGGCTCGGCGGCGAGACCGTAAGCGTCGCGTGCACCGTCGCCAGCTACGGGCTGTCCGCGCACGCCGATCGGCTCCAGCTCGCCGGCCTGCTGCAGGCGGTGAGGCCCCGCACCGTCGTGTTGGTCCACGGCGATCGCGACGCGAAGGCCGCGCTGGGGCGGTCCATCGAGTGCCGCGACGTGGTCCTCGCGGAAGACGGACAGAGCGTCGTGAGGCGGGGCCGTCCGCGAGCTGCCTCCGAGCGAGCACCGGAGCAGCGTCCCCTTCCGGGGCCCGAGGACGTGGATCGGGTGCGTGCCCTCCTGGGGCCGCCCGGACCGATGCCGAGCCTGGACAAGGACGTGGCGGAAGCCTGGTTCGGTGAGGAGGCGGGCCCCGAGCACCGCGATCGGCTCGTGGCGCGGCTCGAGGCGCTGGGCCTGGTTCGACGGGATGACGAGCGGCGCGGCCGGCTGTGGGTTCTGGCCCCGTCTGAAACGCATGCACTGCCGGATGAGGCGCGGCTCGAGAGCGCGCTCAAGGCCGAGAACCCGAAGGGCAGGCTGCTCGAGATGTGTATGCGAATGCGCCTGCCACCACCCACCCTGGAGATGTCCGTCGACGGCGCCTATCACGTCGCGAATGCCACGCTCACGGTCGGAGGCAGGGTGTTGCGCAGCGGTCCGCAGCGCGCATCCACGCGCAAGACGGCCGAGCAGCTCGCGGCGTCATGCCTGCTCCGCCTCGTTGCTGCGGAGTCGTCGCTCGATGGGGCACGTTCCGTAGGCGAAGAGGCTGCGGTGGAGCTTGCACGCGCCAATCCCAAAGGGCGTCTGCTCGAGTGGTGTGCCGCCGCCCCAGGCTGCGTGGCGCGTTTCGAGAACCGGGCGGATTCCCGCGGATACGCGGCCCGAGCGATCGTGCGCGCCACGTCCGGCGCTGCCATCACCACGGCCTGGCACGTCGCGCCACAAGCCAAGACCGCTGAGCAGTCGGCGGCCGACGAAGCCCTTGCGAAGCTCGGAGGCTTCCCGGCGGACGCGCGCGGGCTCGACGAGACACCTGGCACGGAGCCCGGGCCTGCCGGGGATCCCCCGGCACGCGAGGCTCGAATGCTGCTCAACGAGCTCAGGCAGCTCGGAATCATCGCGGACTTCGGGTATCGCATCGTGGATCGTCGCGGCCCCATCCATCAGCCGGTGTTCGTCATCGTGGCGTGGGCGAGGCTGCCCGACGGCTCCACGCTCGAGGGCGACGCGTGCGAGAGCGGCTCGAAGAAGTCGGCGGAACGGGACGCGGCAGACCGCCTTGCAGGCAGGCTTTCGACCGCAGGAATCATCGCAGGGTGATCCGGGGCAACCTCCAGACGGACTCTCCGCGCGCTACCCTGCGCTCTCGGCGGGCGCGGCTTCGGCCTTGGGCTTGCGCAGCTCCGCAAATGTCGCGGGGTTGTCACGCAACGCGCGCTCACGCGCCTCGCGCGCATGCGGCCCCGCCTCGCCGACCGGGATCTCGCTCTTGTCCTTGGGCGCCTTGTAGAGCGGCACTGGATGTCCCGGCTCCACGTACCGGAACACGAGCGCATCGAGGGTGCCGCAGGCGGCCTCGAACTCGCGCGTGTGACGGATCGCACCGGTCGCTTCGCTCGCGCACAGCTCGGCGCACAGACCGCAGAACATGCACTTCGACACGTCGATGTCGAACCGCGAGATCATCATCTTCTTGGTCTCGGCGTCCTTCGAAAGCTCGACCGCGATGCAGTTGATCGGGCATGCCTTCTCGCACCGCTTGCACCCGATGCAGATGTCGAGCTGGACCTCGAGCAGTCCGCGGAAGCGCGTCTGCAGCATCTGGGTGACGGGCTTCTCGGTGCGATCCGGGTACTGGATCGTGATCGGCTCCCGGAGCATGTGGGAGAAGGTCACGGCCATCCCTTCGAGGATGGTGTTCGCGGACCTGATGACTTCCTTGGCCTTGTCTCCGAGACTCATGGCGACTCCGTGGGACCTTGCGCGCAAGGTGCGACGACCTGGCGCGGCGGGACTATACACCGGAGCCCACGGCTGCGCACGGCTGCAAACCGCCCTGGTCAGGACCCCTCCGGCGACACACCGGCCGGAATCTGCAGGGGAAAGGCCTCTCGCATGAGCGCCTCGGCGCTCATGTTGCGCTGCGTCTCGAGCAACGCGCGACCGAGGGAGACCATCTGCGTCACGCGCACCTGGCGCAGCCAGCGCCACCAGGAAGACGCCGACGACGACGAGCTGAGCACGTTGCGCTTCCAGCTCCGGGCAAACAGCTCGAAGAAACGCCTCCGTCCGAGCCGCGGCTCGAACAGGATGTGGTGCATGTCGTACTTGGACCAGTCCTTCTCCACGATCCTCGACGCCATCCGGTCGTACAATGGCGTGCCTGGCAGCGGCGTCTGGATCGTGTAGCCCGCCCGCGTCAGCTTCAGACGATCCACCAGATCCCACATGGCCTGGAAGTCGCGCTCGTCCCAGTCGGGGTCCACCACGAAGTTGCCCGTGACCCCGAAGCCCGCCTCGCGCGCCACGCGGATCCCGGCCTCGAACCCCGCCAGATCGAAGCCCTTGTCCAGCTTGCTCAGAGCGGCGTCCGTCGGCGCCTCGAACCCGAAGAAGATGTCGAAGTGCGCCGCCAGCGGACGCCACCTCGCCAGCAGCTCCGGGTTGCGCCCCACCGTGTCGAGCCTGCTCTGCACCAGCACCCAGTCCTTGCGCACCGCGCGACGCGACAGCTCCCGCGCCAGCTCCTCGCTGCGCGCACGCGGGTGGAAGAACAGATCGTCGATGACGAAGACGTCCGGCCCCGCGGCAGCGAGATCCTGCACCACCGCCCCGATCCCACGCATGCGGAACGACCGCTCCTGCACCTTCCAGATCGAGCAGAAGTTGCAGCGATACGGGCATCCGCGCGTGGTCTCGACCGCCCAGATCGGGCTCTTGTGCACACACAGATAGCGGCTCTGGTAGGCGGCCACCAGATCGCGCGACGGCAGCGGAACCTCGTCGAGCGACGCAAGCCGCTCCCCACGCGGAGTCGGCTCGAACCGCAGCTCGTCACCGCTCCCCTTCCTCACGAGCAGCCCATCGACCCCCGACAACGGACGCCCGTGCTCCACCGCATCCGCCACCCCCGGCGTCACCAACTCGCCGTCGTCCAGGGCGATCGCGTCCACGCTCGTGTCGAACAGCGGCGACGGGAACGCCACTGCCGCGTGTCCTCCGAGCAGGATCACGGACTGGGGAGCGAGGCGGCGCACGACGCGGGCCGTTGCGAGGGCAGAGGGCATGTCGAGCGTGTGCAGGCTCGCGATACCGACCAGCCGGGGACGATGCGTGCGGAGCATCGACTCGAGAGACGGGCCGAAGCGCAGGTCCGCGATGACGACCTCGTGGCCGTGGGAACGCAGGGCGGAGGCAATGTATTCGAGCCCGAGGGGCTCGACGCGGAAGAACGGACCGAGCCCGAAGCGTTCGTTGGGGGACTTGGGGCGGAGCAGCAGGACGCGCATGACAGGACGGGCAAGGTGATAGCACGTCGCATGCGACGACCGCTGGACTCTTCAACGATAGGGACCCTGGGACGGCGGCCTGGAGAAGCTCTCCCACACGCGAGCGGCGAGACGGATCGCATCCTCGATCGCTCTGCACCACGCCTCGGGAGTAAGCGCGCCGGACGCGCGCGAGAACGTCACGCCCGCGTCCTCCAGGACCGGCTCCAACCCCTGTCCGCCCAGCGTCGTCAAGAGCGCTCGGGCCTCGGCTCCGAGCACCTGGCGGGCCACGTCACGCTGCGCGGCGCGAATGCTGTGCGCGCTGTCGAACGCCTTGTCTCCCAGCTCGATATCGCGCACGAACACCGTGCGCAGCTTGTCGATCATCCCGGCCCGTTGCACCGACAGGTCGATCCCCAGGGGCGCAGGAAAGGAAGCCCGGACGGTGATCTCGTAGGTGTCCGCGGCGGTGCGTGCGGCGCGGGCCG
>CAYMUE010000091.1:23399-24570 GCA_964393505.1 uncultured Polyangiaceae bacterium | reverse complement strand
CCCTGCTCGTGTTCCGGATGATCCCGGAAGAGCCCGCGGTCACCGACGCCATCCTGCAGGCAGCAGACCAGCTCGGGAGATGGAACCAGGCCTTGCCCGTGCTCGAAGGAGTCTGGCTCGCCGCCGGCCCCACGGCGCAGCGGCTCTCCACCCTCGCGAACCTCTACGATCAGAAGTGCGGCAACACCCAGCACGCGGTCGAGCTGCTCGCCGAGGCACTTCGCCTGGATCCCAACGACGTCTCCCTTCAGTCCGCGCTCGAGCAGCTCGCCGACAAGGGACAGCTCTGGTCTCGCGTCGTCGAAGCCCTGCGTCTCGCCGCCGGCCGCGTCGTCGGTGAGCCTCGCGGACTCGACCTCGCTCGCCGCGTCGCCGCCCTGTACGGCGACAAGCTCGGCGATGCTGCGGCGTCGCTCGAGGTCCACCGTTGGATCCTCCAGGTCTGGCCCGATGAGCTCGCCTCTCTGCAGGTGGTAATCGACGCGCACCGCGCCAATGGCGAGCACGCCGATCTTCGGAGCGCCCTCGAGCAGTGGATCGAGCGCACCCCCGATCAGCAGGCGCACGTCCCTCGCTGGCTCGAGATCGGACGTCTGTGCCGCGAATCCCTCTCCGACCCCGCTGGCGCACTGGTCTCCTACTCCCACGTCATCGAAATCGACCCTGCCAACGAAGAGGCCGCCGAAGCCATGCGCGGCCTCGGCAACGTCAGCCTCGCCCCGTCGCTGCGCCGCAAGCAGATCCTCGTCGAGCTCGCACGTGCCGCCGAACCCCGCAATATCGAGCTGCTCGGCCAGCTCGTCGCCGTCGAGCAGGAGCTCGGAGACCGCGATGCCGCCGTCGCCGCCCTGCGCGAAATGGCCCACCTCGATGGCGGTCGCGACGCGGCCTTCGAGCCCCTCGCGCGACTCCTGCGCGAGTCCTCGAGCTGGAGCGAGCTGGCAGACCTGCTCGAGGGGGCCGCTGCCAACGGTGCCGACCCCGACGCCCGGCTGCGTCACCTGGGCGATGCTCTCGCCGTCTCCGAAACCCACCTGCACGACGTCGAGCGCGAGGAGCGCCTCCTGCGCAAGCTCCTCGAGGCGAATCCCTCCGACGACGACGCCGCGGTCAAGCTCACCCGTCTGCTGCGCAACTCCCGAAGATTCGAGGAGCTCGCGCGGGAGCTGCA
>CAYMUE010000091.1:10308-23299 GCA_964393505.1 uncultured Polyangiaceae bacterium | reverse complement strand
CTCACTCCCGCGCAACGCGCCCATGCGATGTTCCGTTGCGGCGCACTGCACCTGCGCGCCGGTGACCTCGACAAGGCCCAGGAAAGCCTGCGCGGCGCGCTCCTCGTCGCTCCGCTCCTGTCTCCTGCCCTCGACACCATGTCCGATCTGCTCCGCAAGCAGGCCCAGCCCGCCAACGCTGCGCTGCACCTGCTCAAGGCGCTTCTCGTCACGCGCGAGGCTGACTCTCGCGGCGGCCTGCTCCGACGCATCGGGGAGCTGTTCGAGACCGACCTCGCGCGCCCCGACGAAGCCGGTGCCTGGTTCGAGTTTGCCGTGGAAGCCGGAGTCTCCGACTCCGCTCTGCAGCGACGCCTGCTGCAGCACTACCGGAGAACCGGCCGTGCCGACCAGGCACTCACCGCTCTCGAGGACCTCATCCAGACCTCGACCGACCCCGCGGAGCTCGCGGACATGTGGGCCCTGCGCGGTTCCATCCTCGCCGAGCGCGACCCCGACGCCGCCGTCGAAGCCCTCGATATCGCCCTCAGCTACGACCCCGCCCACGGCACCGCCCTCGCCTCCCTCCGATCCGTCCTCGAGCAGCGCGGGGACTTCGCCCAGCTCGCCGACCTGCTCGACGCCCGCACCGAGGCTGGCACTCGCCCCGAGCGTATCGAAGCGCTCCGCGCCCTCACCAGGCTCTGCTTCGAGAACCTCGACGACGCCGCCCGCGGCGAGCAGTACCTGCTCCGCCTCGTCGAGCTCGCTCCCTCTCGCGATGCCATCGAGAACCTGCTCCGAATCGTCGAGGCTGACCCGTCACGCAGCAGCGAACGCCTCCCCCTCATCGGTCGCCTCCTCGGCTTCGGCCCCCCCTACGCCGAACGACTCATCGAGGCCGCTCACCTCGCCTACGACAGCGGCCAGAAGCACTGGGCCTGGGCCATCCTCTCCGCCCTGCTCGGCGCCGCCCCGGTCGATCCCTGGACCAAGGGCGCCATCGCGGAGCTGCGCAAACAGTTCGAGAAGTTCGACGCTGTCGGCGTGCTCAAGCCGTATGTCGTCTCCGCTGCGGGTCCGCTCCCCGACCCCACCCCCTTCTCCTCCGCACTGCTCGACCTGTGCGCTCGGATGTGGCCCGCCCCATCCGACGACGGCCTCACCGGCGTCGATCCTCGCACCGGTCCAGGCAAGGTGTTCGAACGGATCCAGGAGGGGCTGGGAATCCAGGCCCGACTCCTGCGATCCGCCGACAACGCCCCTCCCCTGGCCATCCACGCTGGCGAGGTCCCCACGATCGCGATCCGCACCGATCAGCTGTCCGCACCCGCTCCCGAGCTCGCCTGGGTCGCGACCTTCGGGCTCATGATCGCCAGGTCCGAGTGCGCAGCCCTGGCGTCCGTCCCCGAAGGCGACCGCGACCTGATCGTCCCGGCAATTCTCGCGGCGTGTGAAGGCAACGACGCCCAGGCCGAGGACTCCCCGGCAGCGGCTCTCGGCGCGCGCATCGCCGAGATCCTGTCCCCCGAGGAACTCGCCGCCTGGAAGAACCTGCTCACCGATCCGGCCGCCGCGGAGCTCGAAGCCCGCGAGGCATTCTCCGCGGCCGAGCGCGCCGCTTGCCGCGTGGCCCTGATCGCCGCCGGTGACCTGCGCACCTCCGCCCGCGCCCTCGCCCGGCTCGCTGCCGACAGCCGTCGCCCGCCCGGCGTCGGCAAGCTCGACGAGTTCGAAGCGTTCTTCACCACCCTGCCCATGATCGGCTGGCTGTTCGAGTACGCGGTCGACCAGGACTTCGGCCGCATGCTGAGCGCCTCTGCCTGATCGCCAAGCCCGCGCCTCCTCCCCGCTTCCCGGTTTCGCAGCGCCTCAGACGCAGGCATTCGGGCGTGCCCGGGCTGGAGCACGGCCCTCGGTGCGTTCAGCGCCGACTGCGAGCACACCCTCACCCTTGCGGAGTCGTCAATGCTGAGAGGTTGATTCGTGGGACTGCGCGGGGGGATCACGCGCGACGGGAACGCCGCGCCAGGATGCCGAGGGCTCCGATCAGCACGGAGAGCCACGCAAGGGGCCGGGAGGCGGAGCTGACGCGGCAGCCGCATCCCGACTCGTCCGCCGTCGGATACCCCTTGTACTCGCCTGCCGCTCCCGACGCTGCGGCGTCCGAAGCTGCGTCGGGATACGACACGCTTCCCCCCTTCCCCGCGCTCCCTGCGTCGGGATTGAACACCACCGCATCCGGCTCCCCGGCGTCGGGGATCTCGCCCACCACACACTTGCCCTGATCGCAAACCTGGCCCGTCGGGCACTTCGCCCCGTAGCACATCTCGCGACACGAACCGTTGTCGCACCACTCGTTGGCGCCGCAAGCGGGCGTGCACGACGGGTCGAGGCACTCGCCGGACTGCAGATCGCACTTGAGGGGAGCCTCGCACGAAGCGCCGTTGCACTGGCCGCACTTCACGAAGCACAGGCCGCTCCTGCAGGTCTCGGCGACGCCGCACTGGACTCCGTCGCACAGGTCGATGCACGCGTCGGCGATGCACTGCTGGCCGTGGGGACACACCACGCCTTCGCACGGCGCAGTGCACTGGCCGCCGCGGCAGGTCTTCCCCTGATCGCAGACCACGCCCTTGCAGCTCGGGGGCACGCACAGGCGCGTGGACGGGTCACAGACCGTGCCCGCTTCCTTGCACGGGAACTCGCCCATCGTGCAGTCGCCCACACACCGCCCCTGATAGCACTGCATGTTCGCCGGGCAGGTGGCGTTGTCGTCGATGATGTCGTTGCAGTCGTTGTCGTATCCGTCGCACTTCTCGGCCTCGCCCTGGAACGTCTGCAGGCAGTCGATCTGGGGGCCTCCGCTGCCACCGGTGCAGCTCGTGACGCCGACGGCACACGCGCCCTTCTTGCCCGTGTCGCAGGAGAGCCCGCCGCCCGAGCACTCGACCCCGCTGACGCTGGTGACCAGGTCGGTGAAGTTGTTGTCCGCCGAGCCGAACCAGTCCTCCCAGGCGAAGTAGAACTTGTGCTCCGTGATCCTGCTGTCGAACATCAGCAGGTGGATCAGCGACTCGGATCCCTTGGCGTCGGGGTTGTACGCGCGCTGCGAGTAGTACACGTAGCCTTCGCCGTTCTTGACCCGATCGAGGCTCGCACAGGGATTGCCGTTCGCGATCGTCCCGCTCTGCGTGTGGGACTCCGGAGTCGCGAGGAAGAACCCGATCTCCCCGCCGAGATATGCCGGGTCGTTCTGGATCGACAGCGTCACGACCGTTCCCGCCGGCGCATCGCACGCCAACATCGGGTGCAGCTCGTCCAACGTCGGCTTCTGCCCCGTCACGTTGTACCAGCCGAAGATGTCCCCGAAGATCGCCGTGCCGCGCGTCACGACCTTGAACTCCAGCGGACACGTGGGCTGGAACGTCTCCGGCAACACCATCGCCTCGGCCTGCGGATCGAGCCCGCTGTGATTCGACGGGATGCACGTGTTGTCGTTGTACTCGTGCCAGATCGTGGACTCGCACGTGCCGTTCTGCCCGTCGTCGCACGACGTGCTCCCGCCGGAGCAGGGGTCGCCGATATTGCACACGCCGGGCTGGTCGCAGACGCAGGCGAAGGTCGCCAGGAGTCCGGCGGGCTTTCCCGAGGCGCACCCCATGTCATAGGGGATCGGTTTCGTATCGCCGGGCTGAGTCACGGCCGCAGCAGGAATGGAGAACAGGGTGACCGCAAGGACGACTGGCCAGCTTCGCATGGGGCGCTCCTTCCGAGGTCCTCAAGACTACGCGCTGCGTCGCCGCCGATGCAAGCCAGTCAGCCGCCAAGCGCATTGTCCACGGCCAGCGGAACAAACCGCATGAGCTTGTCCAGACTCTCCTCGTTCGGGTGAAGTCCTGCCACGTGCAGGATCATCCCCCGCGCCCGCAGCTCCAGGTGCCCCTCGAACCGCCACTCCAGCAGCAGCTTCCGCAGCCCGGGAAGCAACACCGCCCCCGGGTCCGTGCCTATCGGCGCGTACGTCTTTGCCCGCTCGTCCCAGCGCGGGTCTCCCACCGTGGCCTTCGGAGGCGGCGCACTCCCCACGTACGCCACGCGCGTGAGAAACGACTCGCCCAGACGGGCCGATGCTTTCCCGCGCAGCCGCGGATGGACGACGAACGCCACCAGCGTCCGGTCGATGGGCTCGAATCCCTCGTCGGCGAGCCACGGCTCGGCGATGGTGACGTGGCCGCTCCGATACGGGCCCGACACCGCGTTGAACCATGCAGGAGGCGCAACCATGGTCTCGAACGGCTCCCACGCCGCGAACCACTCGTGGTCCGGGACCGACTGGTAGTTGAACCCGTTTCGCGCTGCCCAGCGTTCGATCTGGGCCGATCCCGCTGGGAGACGCACGGTCGTGGTATCTCGGGTGGCCATTGGCCGGAGCGTACCACAGGCAACGCCGTGGTCCCGCGCTCACGCCTCGCGCTGCAAGTACGGCGACAGGGCCACCAACAGCGCGCGGACCCGCTGCTCCAGATCCGGATAGGCCTCGCGCGCGGCTGCGAGATCCCCCTCCCGCCCCAGCACCTCGAGCTTCCGCGCGGCCGCCCGCGCCGGGTTCGCCGCTATCGCGCTCAACGACCCCTTCATCTTGTGCGCACAGAACGCCAGCGCCTCCGCGTTGCCGGTGTCCAGCGCAGCCCGCATCGCCTCGAGATCCCGCGGGCAGTCCTCGGCGAGAATCGACGCAATCATCCCGAACAGGTCAGGCTGCCCGTCGAGACGCCGCACCGCCTCTCCGTAGTCGAACAGCCCCTCCTCGTGTCCGCACGGTGCCTTCATCATCGTATCTCCCCCCGCGATGAGCCTCACTCTCTACGCCGCGTCCTTCGCCCCGTCAACGCGTCCGGCCACTCCGAGCTCGATGGCCGCCCGCTCCGCTCTTGAACGCGGAACGGATGCCGTCCAGCAACGATAGTGCACCGCCGCATCGGCGCCGTCGTGAACGGCATCCAACCCTCCGAGACCTCACCGCGGGGGCCTCCACGTCGCGAGCATCCTCCGGGAGTCCCATGCGTTCGAGACCACACCATGACGTGCTCGTGGTCGGCGCTGGACCGGTCGGAATGACCGCGGCGCTGCTCTGCGCGGATCGCCATCTCTCGGTCCGCATCATCGACGCGGCGTCCGGGACGGCCACGCACGGCTACTCGTCGGTCCTGCACCCTCGCACGCTCGACGTGCTCGGCGAAGCGGGCATGACCGACGACCTTCGCGGCGCGGGCCTCGCCTTGAAGAGCATCGTGCTGCACGAGTCGGGCGAGCCTGTCGCGCATCTCGCCCCGCCCGCCCCCTCACCTTTCGCAGTCGCCGTCGGGCAGGACGTGCTCGAGGGCATGCTCCTGCAGCGACTCGCGCGCCGCGGAGTGCAAGTCGAGTGGTCGCACCGCCTCGCATCCCTGTCGGTCCACGACCCTCGGGTCGAGGTCGTCATCGAGGAACTCTCGACCCCGCCCCCCGGTGCGACGCCTCTCCCGCGTCCGATCAGAACCGTCACCGAACACGCATCGTTCGTCATCGGGGCCGACGGACACGACTCGACGCTTCGTCGCCTGTTGCAGATGGCGCAAACCTCTGCAGGGATGCCCGAGGTCTTCGCCTTCCTCGACCTGCAGGTGGATTCCGAGCTCCCTCGCGATCTTCACATCGAGCTCGCCGCGCCCACCCTCTGCATCCCCCTCGACCTGCGCCGGTGCCGCTGGAGCTTCCTGCTGCCCTCCGCTTCACCTCACGATCCGTCGCGTCACAAGGTGCGCACCGGAGACGATCCCTCCGGCCGCCAGGCTCCCGACTTCGATGCCCCCTTCGCGCTCCGACTGCTCGCCGAGCGCGCACCCTGGTTCCGGCCTGTGCCGACGTCACTGCGATGGTCCGCCGCGGCGCGCTTCGATCATCGCCTCGTGACGTCTTTCGGCAAGGGGCGCTGCTGGCTCGCAGGAGACTCAGCCCACCTCGCGAGCCCCCTGGGATCGCAGAGCGTCAACCTCGGCATCTCCGAGGTCGATGCGCTCGTCTCGCGTATCGCGCGCGTGATCCGTGGCAAGGACGCCCTCGGTTCCCTCGCGTCTTTCGATCGCGACAGGCTGCGCGTATCGAGGGCCGCGCTGGGTGTGGCGCCGCTGCTGGCAAGCTCGGATCGGACTCCGGGCTGGGCGCGACGCCAGCTCGGTCGCATCGTCTCTTCGCTCCCGGCGTCGGGCGATGACCTCCTCCGGCTGCTCGCCCCGCTCGGATTCGTTCGGGCCGAATGACGCTGCCAACGCACCGTCATTCACCGCGAGGCGTCCCCTCCCCTGCCTCCTCGCGCACGCGCATCCGCGCCCGGATCTCGCGCGTCCTGTCCGAGTCCCCCGCCTGCTCCAGCGCCTCTTCGAGCAGCTCGCGCGCACGCTCCTCGCCGTGAACCACCGCCACCTCGAAGTGCCCGGCCGCTTCGTCGGCTCTCCCCATCTCCAGCAGACACACCCCGATCAACATGTCGTCCGCCTCGCCAGGAGGAAGCGCCTCCAACGCAGCCAGACCGAGATCGGGGCGTCCCGTCTGCACGCGGGCGAACGCGACGATGTGAGCCGCTCCCTGCTTCACTCCTGCGCCCCTCGCAACGCGCAGGATCGCCTCGGCCTCGGCTGCAGCGCGCTCGGGTTCGCCGGCGTGGAGCGCCTTGGCCGCCCCGTCCATCCGCTCGTACAACCCGTCTCTCTTGTCCGCCAGCCGACGCCATTGCGCCATCAGCTCTCGACCGGTCTGCACTGCGGCGAGCCCGAACAGCAACCCTGCCCAGGTCCAGCCGGACATGAACGCCGCCACGGCGACGATCGGCCCTGCAATGACCGAAACCCATGCGGCCCGGAGCCACCCCTGCTCGCCACCTCCGAGCAGCTCCCGCATGACGTTGCCGCCGTCGAACGGCAACACCGGGATCAGATTCACCGCGCCCCAGCCGAGGTTGATCCAGATCAGATACCCGGCCGCGCGCGCGATCGGACTCGCTTGCACGCCTGCCGACATCGTCAACGCCCCAGCACGCTGCAGCCTCTCGATCGCCGTGCCGTCGCCTCCTGTCAGCGACGCGGCAACGACGAGGATCATCGCTCCGAGCAGGAACCCCGCACCCGCTCCTGCAAGGCTCACCGCAATGGATCGCCAGCGTCCGAGCGCGGCTCGCTCACGGGTGTGCGTGAGCCCGCCCATGGCGTAGAGCGTGATCTCGGGATTGCCGCCGAATCTCCTGGCGACGAGCGCATGGCCGAGCTCGTGGCAGAGCACACCCACGAACACGCACGGGATCCAGACGACGACGCTCCGGAGTCCACCGGGGCCCCAGCCGAGCAGGAGGCTCACCAGCCAGAACGCAGGCAGGATCTTGACCGGGATGCCAGCGATTCGGAAGCGGATCTCCATGGAGCGCGCGGGGGGATGGGGAGGGAGAGGGAGAGACTACTAGCACGTCGCGGGCCGGACGGGAGCCGCCAGCGCCCGAGAACACCCATCCGTCAGCCGACGAGCTCCTCTTGCTCGGCGAACGACGCCGGTGGCGAGCTCTCTCTCACCCAGCGTCCGGGGTCGCGACGCATGCCCCGCTCCACGGCCTCGATCAGGTAGGGTCTCAGCGTCGAGGTCGGAAGCACCGTGTGAATCGACCCCACGTCCAGCGCGCGTTGAACGCTGTGAACCTGGTCGAACCCCGCTGCGACCTCCCCCTGCTTCTCCGCGTAGACCGCCTTGAACACGTCGTCGAGCTTCGCCGATAGCCGGCGCTTCTCCGCATCGGATGCCCGCGCCAGCTCCGCCTGGGCTGCACGCACCCGCGAGTCGGACATGGTCCGCGCCTTCACCTCTGCCGGGAACACCACGGCCGCCGCGGGAGCACCGCCGATCACCGACGCGTGCGCTCCCTCGACCGCGGAGACCTCGAGATTGTCGTTCAGCGCGCACGAGAACACCACGTACGCACCCCCGTGGTATCGCGAGATCACGGTGAACACGATCGGTCCCGAGAAGTTCACGACCGCTCTCCCGATCTCCGCGCCGTACTCGAGCTGCAGCTCTCGCATCGACTCCGGCGAACCGTCGAAACCCGACAGGTTCGCCAGCACCACCACCGGCCGGTTCCCGCTCGCCCCGTTGATCGCTCGCGCGACCTTCTTCGAGGACTGCGGGAACAACGTCCCCCCGGTCCACCCCTCCGGTCCGTCCCCGGGCACCGCCCCGAAACGCGGCAGCGGCTTGGACTCGATCCCGATCAGGCACACCGGGTTGCCCCCCAGCCGCGCGTCCCACACCACCGCATTCTCCGCGTGACGCCAAGCGTTCCAGCGCTCGAAGGGCGCGTCGTCGCGATCGACCACCGCACGCATCACCGATCGGATGTCGAAGGGCTTCTTCCTCCCCGGATTGAGCTCCGTGGAGAGCACCTCGCCGATGGTTCGGAATCCGACGCTTTCTCCGTCGGCGTGCGGCGCATCGGAGACGTCCCGCTCCCGCGGATCGGTGGTCTCGGTCTTCCTGGGGAACCTCTCTCCCGGAACGACGTACGTGTGCTCGTAGTGCCGCAGGAGGATGTGGCACGCGTCGGCGATGTCCCGCGCGGCGTACTGCGCCTGACCGTTGGGGCCCATCACCCGGTCGAAACCGCCGATGCCCTGGTTGGTGTCCGCGGACACCCCACCCGAGTAGTCGAGCGCGCGCTTGCCGGTCAGCACCATCGACCCCTGCGGAGTCATCACGAGGATGCCGCGGGTGTGCATGAGCATCGTGGCCTCGGCGTTCCAGTACGACTGCCCGCCTACGTTCACCCCCGGCACCACGACGTTGATCTCGCCTCCCGCCTGCGTGAAGCACACGATGCGCCGAAGCACCCGCGCGACCCAGTCGAGTCCCTCGGTGCCGACATCCATGGAGATCTTCGCGCCCGAAGAGACCGCGAACCACTCCACCGGCACGCCCATCCTCTCGGCGAGATCGAGCCCGGCGATGATCCTCCTGCACTCCGGCTCCGCCAACGCGCCCATCTCCCGGCTGGGATCGCCCAGGAGCATCACGCGGGTCATGCCCTCCGGGTGCGACGACGTCACGTTGCGGATCACCCCCACGACCACGTTCGCCTCGTTGTTCCCGGGCGCGCGATGCACCGGCACGAGCCGCCCGCTCTCGTCGAGGTCATGCTCCACGAACTCCCCCGTCGGGAACTCGGACTGCTCACCCACCCCACGCGGCGTCAGCATCCGGACGATCTCGTAGGGATGCACGAGCTGCATCCTGCGCAACTGCACGAGCTTCTGCGCATAGGAAGACAACGTGCGCACCGGGGCGTCCGACACCGTGTCGAAGCGGATCCGCATCCCGGTGCCGACGCGATTCGAAACCAGCATCACCCGCTCCAGCAGCTCCCCGTCCTTCGGGTCCTTCATGCGCAGGCGCAGCACCGCCTTCTCGAGCCCGAGCCCCTTGGCCGCCGGCGCGAGCCGGCGCGCGACTCGCATCATGCCCTCCGGCGCCAGATCGAACGGCGGCCACAGGAACATCACCACGCGGTTCCACTGCAGCCTCTCGCGCACGGGACGGCGCGCCTGCTGCTCCCGAATCCCCGCGATCGCCTCCAGGAACATGTGCTCCAGGATCGGCAGACCCGTCACCTGTCCGCGCTCGTTGCGCAGCGGCGTCAAGTCACGCACATCCACGAACGACATCAGCCGCTCGTCGCGCGGGTTGTCCTTCGCCACCGCACGAACCAGCAAAATGTCCTCCGATGCCGACACGAGCTCCACCTCGAAGTTGCTCAGCCTCCACAGCTCCAGCCGCTGCGCTACCATCGGGTGAATTCCCCGTCGCGCACGCTCCTCCTCGTACGCGCCCCCGGAAGGCACCCACGTCGTGTAGCGCACGCGTGCCCCCGGCTCCGGACGCACCACCGCCAGCGAGATGCGCGCAAGCGGTCGCCAGTACGACGCCACGCGCAGCGCGTCCTGCATCGCCTGCTCGGTCTCCTCCGCGCTCGGCTCGTGGTCGGCCACGGCGAACAGCTCGAGGGCCACGGCCGAGGAGTCGGCCACTCGCGCCATGACGGGCCCCGCACTCGCCAGCGCCGCCGAGAGCTCCTCCAGCCTCGCGTGCGTCGCCACGACGTGCCCTCGTCCCGCGCTCGAGGACCACTGCGCGATCGCGACGGCGCGACCTTCGACCTCGAACGTCTCCGGCTCTTCGAGCGCGCACGCTCTGTAGTGACGATGCAGCATCATCTCGAGGCAGACGCGTCGAGTCGCCGCGTCGCCGTCCCTCATCGGCCCGGACAGCAGTCCCAGCAGCGGGTGGGGGCAGTCGAGGATCATCGCGTGATCGCACGACCCATCGGCTCCTTCGGGGGTGATTGCGAGGCGAGAGATCGCTTCGAGGACCGACGCGTAGCTGTCACGCCGCGCGCGGAGCAGCAGCGGCCGGTCGAAGAGCTGATAGCGCAGCTCGCGGGCCAGATCGCTCACTCTGGGGTATGCATGCTGCGTCGCCTCGACGAGCTGATCGAGCAGCTCGCGCTGGGAGGAAGACGCACTCCTGCGGCACGACTCCACATCGCGAAGCCTGCGCTCCAGGATGTCGAACGCGTGAGGCATCGCCTCCTCGGCTCGTGCATGAGCCTTGTGGATGAACAGCAGCGCCTCCTCGAGCGCAGGCGTCGGCTCCAGGCTCGTCACCCCGTAGTGCCCCAGCGCGCGGCGAAGCCGCTTTGCGAACTCCGACGGCAACCCCTTGCCTCCCGCCCGGTATCCTCGCAGGTAGTCGTGCAGCGTCTCCTCCGCAGTGATCGGCCGCTCGAACGCAGTGGACGCCTCGGTCGCGTACAAGGCCAGGACGTCAGACAGGATCCGAAGCACCTCGTCGTCCGCGCTCCAGGCTGCGTCGTCCAACAGCTCCGACGGAGTCCATCGCTCGCTCGCGACCGACGCGATCCTCCTCACTTCCTTCGGGTCGATGTCGTAGCCGAGCACGAGATGGAGAAGCTGCTGCGAGAGCTCCTCGCGGGAGTCGCCCCGACTGCGACACGGTGTGAACCGGATCCGCTCCGAGCGGCTTGCGGTGGCGCTCCCCTCCTGCTGCTCGATCACGACCAGCTCCGCTCCCGCGGACACCTGCACGTTGGGACGCACGAGCACTTCGCGCACACGCCCGCCGAGAGGCGCCGTCACGGCCATCTCCATCTTCATCGCCTCGAGCACGACGAGCCGATCCCCCGGCTCCACAGTGTCTCCCGGCTTGACGTCGATTCGAAGACAGACCGCCGGCGAAGGGGCGCGGACCACTCCACCCTCGTCCGCCGAGATGCGGTGCGAGACGCCGTCCACCTCCACCCGATGCGAGGTTCCTTCGGATACCGAAACGATTCGGTGCCGCACACCGCCGAGCACGAGCCGCCGCTGGTGCGGCCCTCCCGGCTCCACACACGCGTCGATGCGTTCGCCGTCCACCTCGACCCTGAAGTCCCGGGGACCGACACGACGCACCGCAAGCTCGTACGTATGACCCTCGTATCGGAGCTCGACCGTGTGGCCGATCGCGCTGCGGGTTTGGGGGCGACCTCGCGCCGCGGTTGCGAAGAAGCGTGCCTGGTCCAGGGCCAGCTCCCGGTCATGGACCTCGATGGCGGCGTGGATGAGCGCGGCGTCCGCGCCCTGTCTCGACGTCGACGTGCGGGCTGCCCACGTCCGGTCCAGCCAGCCGATGTCGACCTTGCCCGCTACGACCTCCGGGTGCGACAGCAGGTCCAGCAGGAAAGCCTTGTTGCTCATGCCGCCGCGAATCACCACCACGCTGTCGAGCAAGGCCCGTCGCAGCCTCCCCAACGCCTCGCTGCGATCGCGCCCGTGCGCGATGATCTTTGCGATCATCGAGTCGAACTCCGGGCAGACGTCGTCGCCCTGCCGCACCCCCGTGTCCACGCGCACCCCCGGACCGGTGGGGACCTCGAACACCTCCACCCGCCCGGGGGCGGGAGCGAACCCGTTGTCCGGGTCTTCGGCGTTCAGACGCACCTCGATCGCGTGCCCGACCGTGGGCGGCGCGCTCCCCTGCAGCCGGCCCCCGCTCGCCACGTGGAGCTGCAGCTTCACCAGGTCCACTCCCGTCGTCACCTCGGTGACCGGGTGCTCCACCTGCAGCCGCGTGTTCATCTCCATGAAGCAGAAGGCACCGCTCGCCTCGTCGAGCAAGAACTCCACGGTTCCCGCGTTGCGGTATCGCGCCGCACGGCACACGCGCACCGCTGCCTCCCGCAGTGCCGTGTCGAGCCCGGCGCCGATCGCAGGCGAAGGAGCCTCCTCGAGCACCTTCTGGTTGCGTCGTTGGAGGGTGCAATCGCGGACTCCGAGGGCCCATGCAGCGCCGTGGGCGTCGGCGATCACCTGGACCTCGACGTGGCGCGCGCCGACGATGGCCCGCTCGAGGAAGACGACGTCGCTTCCGAAGAACTTCAGCGCCTCGGATCGGGCGCTCTCGAAGGCCACCTGCAGCTCGGCCGACAAGGTCACGCGTCGCACGCCGCGCCCGCCACCTCCTGCGGTCGCCTTGATCATCACCGGGAAGCCGAGTCGCTCGGCATGGGCGCGAGCGTCCTCCAGCGAGTCCACCGGACCTCCGCTCCACGGCGCCACGGGGACGTCGGCCCGCTCGGCGAGCCGCTTGGAGGCGATCTTGTCACCTACGGAGCGCATCACCTCCGCGTCGGGACCAATGAACACGACGCCGAGCTTCGCGCACAGCTCTGCGAACTCCGCGTGCTCGGCCACGAAGCCCCACCCCACCCACGCGGCCTGCGCCCGCGCCGTCACCAGCGCCCGCTCGAGGGCCTCGTAGTCCAGGTACTTGCTCTTGCGCTGTCCGTCGCGAGGATCCACGAACGTCGCTTCCCCCAGACAGACCGACTCGTCGGCGTCGCGCACGAACGTGCTCGCGCGGTCCGGCTCTGTGAACA
>CAYMUE010000091.1:0-10208 GCA_964393505.1 uncultured Polyangiaceae bacterium | reverse complement strand
ACCGACTCGTCGGCGTCGCGCACGAACGTGCTCGCGCGGTCCGGCTCTGTGAACAGCGCGATGGTGCGCAACCCTGCCCGATGCTCCTGCTCCAGCTCGCGCACTGCGTGCAGCAGGCGCATGGCTGGCTCTCCCCGGTTGACGATCGCGATCCGTTGGAAGGATGAGGTCATCTGGCTCCCCTGGTGGCGTGTGGAAGCCGAGCGCGCCTACAAGGTGCGTTCCAACCCGATGACGCTGCGCGCAGCTTCGCAGCTCCCGATTTGCGACGCACGGTGTCGTGGACCTCGGCACCGGCTCGCCGTCACGATTCGCTTCCATTCAAGGGAGGTGCGCGCGCCGCCCTCGTGCGGCCCCCCCGCGCAACCACCTGCGTCGCCCCGTTCGCGCCGTCGCGTCACCCCGCGCGCAGCGAACGGTCGCGCGCGGTCTCGCCCTCCTCAGCCGTGCACGACGGTTCGCGGCTCGGTCATCGGGGCTTGAACCCCCGGCCGATGACCCACGTCATGGATCGGCGAGGCAGGACCCGCGACACCTGCGCAAGCGCGCGGTTGGGTCGCCCCGTGATCACCACGTGTCGGCCCTGCTGCAGCGCCTCGAGCGCCTCCTGCACGACCTGCTCGGCGGGCTGCCGCGTCGTGCGCACGGATCGTCGTGCCGAGCCCGATACCTCCTGGAACTCGGTCGGCGTGTGACCCGGGCACACCGCGAGCACGCGCACTCCCGTGCCCTGGACCTCCCGCGCGATCGCCTCCGAGAAGTGCAGCACGAAGGCCTTCGTCGCGCCGTACGTCGCCATGTACGGCACCGGTTGGAACGCCGTCGTGGAGGAGATCTGGACGATGTCGCCCCTGCCTCGGGCGATCATGCGTGGGAGGAAGTGGTGGGTCAGCGCGACGATCGCGCGCACGTTGAGGTCCACCATCTGGAGCTCGCGAGATTCCTCCAGCTCGCTGAAGGCCCCGTAGCTTCCGACTCCTGCGTTGTTGATCAGCAGATCGAGGGGACGCTCGGAGCTGTCGACCGCGCGCAACGTCTCCTGGATTCCCGTCGGTGTCGCCAGATCGGCCTGTACGGTCTTGATCTCGACCCCGTGGGCCTGGTGCAGGCGCTGAGCAAGCGACGCGAGGCGGTCGGCTCTGCGTGCGACGACGATCACGTCGAACCCCCGCGAAGCAAGCTCGTGGGCGAAAGCCTCACCGATCCCAGAGGAGGCGCCGGTCACCAGCGCCAGAGCCCGGTCCGTCATCCGCAAAGGGCAGCACGCGGAAGGTGGGGCGTCAAACCGTGTCGGAAATCGAAGCGCGTGTCGCCCGACGCCCGATATACTGCGGCCATGATCCGCTCCCATCGTGCACTGGTCCGAGGCCTCGCCGTGATCCCCTTCCTTGGCGCCTGCGGCGCATCCGACTTCCTTCCCGACGAGGCGCCTTTCGACGCTGCCGCGTGGGTCGATGGAAGCGCCGGGTCGACGTCGTCCCCCGATGCCGCGACCGACGCCTCGATGCCGCCGGAAGCTGCGCCCCCGATGGACTCGGGAGCGAAGCCCGAGGCGGCGCCTCATGGCGACGCGACGCCCGACACGGGCGTACCGACGACCAAGTCGTGCAAGAACGTGGGGGGGGTCTTGTGCACCGACGCGCGTTGGCTGTTGTGCCCCGCGGGTTTCGAGCCGGTTGCCGAAGGCGACGGTCACTTCAACTGCGGCAAGACGAACGAGGGGTGGTGCTGCCAGCCCGCACCGCCGTCGTCGTGCTCGCAGTCCGGCGCGGCCAACTGCATTCCAGGGACGTGCAGCGGGTGCTTCGACGACGCGCCCGACCCCTCTCTGACGTGCGAGACGGGCCGCTCCTGCTGCGTGGACGTCTGCGACTGAGCCGCCTCACCGTCGCTGGGCGTTGCACGCCGGGCCCCGGGACTCTACGCTCTTGTCACCGTGCGCTCCCCGCCCCGCTCCGTCCTCTCGATCGTCGCTGCCGCCCTCTTCGGCGCCTGCATCGCCGTACCCGAAGGACAAGGCGTCCCCAAGAAAATCACGGAGCAGGGCGACTCCGGCATCGCACCCATCGACCTCGACTCTTCGCTCCCGCCTCCATCCGACGCTCGCACCGATCTCGCGCTCACCGACCCGCACATGGTCATCGGCGTGGATCCGCCGCACGGGCCGTTCTCCGGAGGGCAGCGCGCGCTCGTGCGCGGCAACGGCTTCGCGCCCGACGCCCGCGTGTGGTTCGGCGCTGTCGAGGTTCCGTCCTCGGATCTCCTTCGCATCGACAGCGCACGGCTCCAGGTCTCCGTGCCGCCGGGTGAACCGGGCCCCGTCGCGGTCACCGTGCGCAACGGGGACGACGACAGCACGTCCCGAACGCTCGAGGAGGGGTACACCTACGACGGGTGGTTCGCGACGCCCGCGAGCGGGCCTACCTCGGGCGGAACCATCGTCACGATATCGGGCAAGGGGACCTCGTGGGTGGAAGGGACCGTCGTGAAGCTCGGCGGCACCGCGTGTCAAACGATGGATGTCCTCTCTGCGACCGAGCTGCGGTGCACGACCCCCGCGCACACCCCGGGCTCGGTCTCCATCTCGATCCGGAACCCCGGAGAGCAAGAACGTTCGGTAGACGACGCATTCGTATTTGCCGATAGCGACAACGGCTTCAAGGGCGGGCTCTCCGGCCTCGCGCTCTCCGGCACGATGCGCGTCGCCGCCTACAACAACTACACGGGCGACCCCGTCGTGGGCGCCACCGTCATCCTGGGCGACTCCCTCGGTACGGCCCTGCAGAAGAAGACCGACTCCGCGGGCATCGCCGTGTTCAGCGACGCCGGCCTCGTGGGCAACAGATCCGTCACGATCGCCAAGACGTGCTTCGAGCCCAGCACCTTCGTCGACGTCCCGGTGGACACCGTCACCGCCTACCTCAACCCGGTCATGAGCCCGGACTGCGGCGCCGACGCCGGCGACGTGCCTCCCGTCGGCGGCAAGGGCGCGACTCCCGCCACGATCCAGGGACAGCTCGTGTGGTACGGCGGCACCGAGTTCAAGCGCGCGCCGTGGACCAACGTCCCTGCCCCCAAGAGCGAAGCCGAGAGGCAGGTCGCCTATCTGTTCGTCCCAGGCAGCGATCCCACGTCGCGGTTCTGGCTCCCCGATTCGGCAGTCGCCGTCACCCCGGAGTCCGACGGCACCATCGGCTACGTGTTCTCGTACTCGACCTATGCGGGGAACGTCACGCTCTACGCTCTTGCGGGCATCGAGAACCGCAGCGCGTCGCCAGCCACCTTCGTGCCCTACGCTTTCGGAATCGTCCGCGGGGTCTCTGCGATCCCGGGAGAGACCACCTCCGACGTCTTCATCCCCATGACGAAGGTGCTCGATCAAGCGGTGTCGATGACCGTGGCGCCTCCCCTGCCCGGCCCGAAGGGACCGGACAGGGTGGCTGCGTCGGTCTCGGTGAAGCTCGGCGCAGCCGGCTACGCCATCTTCCCCAACGCTGCCAGGTCCGTCCCGATCGCCGGCCAGATCCCCCTGCAGTTCGTCGGCCTGCCAGGGCTCACCGACACCCTCGCCGGCTCCACCTTCGTGGCCAGCGCGAGCGCTGTCACCGGCGCCAATGGCGGCCCGCCGATGTCCGTAGTCGCCAGCTACGCGACCACCGACGCCTCTCAGGTCGTTCCCATCGACGGTTTCGTGCAGGTGCCCGTGCTCGAGACACCGCAGCCCGGAACGAAGTTCGACGGAACGCACATCGCGTTTTCGACTGCGCCGGGGGCGACGTCGATCGACGTGTCCGTGATCCGCATCACTGCGGGCGGTGGGCTGATGGAATGGCTGGTGGCCGTGCCTCCGGGCAAGACCGACGTCGAGCTTCCCGACCTGTCGTCGATCGGACTCGGCCTCACCGCCGGCCCCGTGGATATCGCGATCTACTGCGGCCACGCGCTGCCGCCCTTCGACTACGGCTCGCTCGTGTATCGTCAGCTCGCCTCGCGCGGCTGGAGCGCCTACGCCTACGACGTCTTCCATGCCTACTACTGACCCGCAGCACAGCCGCCCGAACGCGATCCGTCCCTGGGCACTGGCACTCATCGCGAGCGTCGCTGCATGCCAGTTCGACAAGGCCGACAGGTGGGACGAGGGCACGGCCGGGCCTCCGCTGCCGTGCGTGCCGGGCGCCGTGCGCTGCGCCTTCGCCCTGGAGCGCTGCGAGCCCGTGGGGCTCAGCGCGGCCTGGAAGGTCATCGACGATTGCCCTGCCCAGAACCGGATATGCTCGGGCTCCCTCCTGGCTTGTGTCGAGTGCACTCCCTCGCAGCGCTTCTGCCAGGGCAACGCCGTCGCAGCCTGCGCCGCCGACGGAATGTCTTCGCATCAGGTCACCGAATGCGATGGCACACCCACGTCCTCCTGCAGGGACGGCTACTGCATCGACCTGTGCGCACGCGCCGCGCTCTCGCGCAGCAACGTGGGGTGCGAGTACTGGGCGGTCGATCTCGACAACGCCATGATCGACGCGACGTCGAACGCCGCTGCGCAGCAGTTCGCAATCGTGGTCTCCAATCCCCAGCCCGATCTCCCTGCCTCGGTCCTGATCGAGCAGGACGATTCGGTCCCCGGCGCTGCGGCCGCGATCTCGGTGGCCGCGACGGCCACCGTCCAGCCCCTGAACCTGCGGGTCTTCAAGCTCGGCCCACGCGAGGTCGACGGCAGCCCCGACGGCGAGTTCGACACGGGGACCGGAACTGCGATCACCCGACACGCGTTCCGCGTCACCAGCAACGTCCCTGTCGTCGCCTACCAGTTCAATCCCCTCGACAACGTCGGAGTGTTCTCCAACGACGCCTCCCTGCTCAAGCCGGTCGAGGCCCTCGTCAACACGCCCGGCTCCCTGCTCCCTGCCTACGTCGTCACCGGCTGGCCCCAGACCATCGCCTCCACCGACGATCCGGAGACGAACTTCAATCCATCGGACCCGATCGATCTGCGCGCCTTCGTCACCATCGTCGGCACGCGCCCCGACACACGCGTCCGTGTCGTTCCCTCCGCGCGGGTCATCCCGGGCAGCGGAATCCCCGAGACCCAGCCGGGCACTCCCATCGAGGTCACCCTCCAGCCCTTCGAAGTGCTCAACCTCGAGTCCGGTGGGTTCAACGCGGACTTCACCGGCTCCCAGATCGACGCCGATCAACCGGTCGTGGTGTTCTCCGGCGGCGAAGCCTCCGACGCGCCGTTCTTCTCCAAGCTCGCCGATCGGTTCTGCTGCGCCGACCATCTCGAGGAGCAGCTCGATCCCATACGCACGGCCGGAAAGAGCTACATCGCGCCGCACAGCCCCAGCCGCACCCGTGCCGTGGCCGAGGCGGGCGCGAGCCTCGCCATCGCCGACGAGCCCGAGTACTTCCGCGTGATGGCTGTCGATGACACCGGACCGACGCTGGTCTACACGACGCTGCTTCCGCCCGACGACGTCTTCACGCTGCCCACGCGCGGAACCTGGCGCGACATCACCGTGCGCAACGGCGAGCTCACCGCCGCACACCGCGACTTCATGCTCGTCTCCGATCGCCCCGTCGTGCTGTCCAACATCCAGCCCAGCCAGGATGCGGCGTTCGTCAACCGCGGGCTCCCAGGCGGAGATCCGAGCCTCATCATCGTCCCGCCGATGGAGCAGTACCGCACGCGCTACGTGTTCCTCACGCCCGACAAGTACATGTTCGACTTCATCGCGGTGATGGCGCCGCGCGAAGCCACGGTGCTGCTCGACGGCAACCCGCTGGACTCGTACGGGTGCTCGGTGTCGCCGGCCGACGGCAGGAACGAGGAAGAGCGCGGGAAGCCTCTGCCCGATCACGTCGTCTATCGCTGCCAGCTATCGTTCCCCGTCATCGACCCGTCCCTTCCGGCGCCGGACAACGTGATGCCCGGAAGCCAGAACGACGGCGTACACCGCGTCGACGCGGACTCACCGGTGATGGTGCTGGCGTACGGGTTCGACAGCTACGTGAGCTACGGCTACGCCGCAGGAACGCAGTTGGAGATGATCGGGCCGGCGAAGTAGGTTGACCGTATTGCCCGCCTCGCGCCTGCGGCGTCTCTCGGCAGGACGGGCCCGCAGAGGCTCGGCCGAAATCGGACCCACAAAATACCAAGGGGCGCTTTCGCGCCCCTACCGGTCCCCTGGGGAGACCGGGAGAATGCCAAGGGGCGCCGTCGCCCCTACCGGTCCCTTACAGGGACCGGGAAAAAGGACACGCGAAGGGTCGGAGGGGGGGAGGTTCAACCAGCTTCGCGTGCGATAGTCTTCCCGCGCAGACTGCAGCAACTTGCGTCCCGCGTCGCGCGGAGTGCCAGCCCCTTGTGCACGCCTCGGGCCAAGGTCCATGGAGCAGAATTCGGCCCGTTTTCCATTCGGCTTCTCCCCGTGTCTTGCAGCTCTGAAACGACTCCCGACGCGGATGCAATTCCCTGCAATCGGAGACGGTGGCGCGACGGTGCGACACCTGTTCGGAGCTTGATTGGCCGCGGCCCGGGCAGGAAAGAACGGTATTGACAACAGTGGTTCAATGCGGCTCACGACGGCTGTCGCGGGCGTTGACCTTGGTGCGTGGCGGCTACGACAACCAGTCGAGCCAGGCATCGAAGCCCTGACCGGACTGTGACGACAGCTCGATGATGCGGGCCTTGGGGTTGACCTGCCGGACGTTGGCGCGAAGCGCATCCATGTCGATCTTCAGGTGCGGCACCAGATCCACCTTGCTCAGAACCACCACGTCCGCGACCTGGAACGCGAGCGGGTACTTGAGCGGCTTGTCCTCGCCCTCGGTCACCGACAGCATCGAAACCTTCGCGTGCTCCCCCAGGTCGAACTCCGCGGGACACACCAGGTTGCCCACGTTCTCCACCACGAGGACGTCCAGCCCGTTCAGCGGGATGTCGTCGAGCGCCTGACGAATCGTGCTCGCCTCGAGATGACAAGACCCGCCGAACGACTCGGTGGTGATCTGCACCACCGGGACGTCGTACTTCGCGATGCGCTCGGCGTCCTTCGTGGTCGCGATGTCCCCCACGATGACCGCGATCTTCTTGCTTCCCTTCAGCCTCCCCAGGGTCGCTTCGAGCAGCGCCGTCTTGCCCGCACCCGGGCTGCTGATCAGGTTGATCACCCTCACCTTCGCGTCCGCGAAGCGCTTGCGATTCTCCTCCGCCACGCGATCGTTCGCCGCCAGGATCCTGGTCACGACGTTGATCTTCCTGCCTTCGCCTTCCATCAATCCACCTCCACCGACTGGATGAGAAGCTCCCGCCCGGTCTCGATGTCCACGTCCGTGGACGCGCAGCTCGGACAGCCGATGCGAAACTCGTCCTTCATCTCGAACGCGACTCCGCACGCCCCGCAACGCCCCGTGACAGGCACGTCCTCGATCCCGATCTGCACGCCCTCGAGCGGCCCGCCCTCCGTGAGCGCACCGAACATGAATCGGAGGCTCTCGGGCACCACCGCGGTGAGGCGTCCCACGCGCAGATTCACGCAACGGATCGTTCCACGAACGGTTCCATCCTCCACGAGTCGCATCACGGACTCGATGAGACTCTGCGCGATCGAAGCTTCGTGCATCAGCAAATCCTCGGAAGCTGCGCGCCCTCGAGAGCTATCAGCGGGCGCATGCCACCAACGCGCGTTTCGAGCAGCAACCCGGTCCGCCCCGCCCGCACCTCGCCGATGCGCGCTGCGCCTGCGCCGCGCGCGTGCGACCGCATCGCCCCCAGAGCCGCGTCGGCCTGCGCAGCCGGGACCACCGCCACGAGCCGTCCCTCGCAAGCCACGTACAGCGGATCCAACCCGAGCAACTCACAGGCACCGCGCACGACAGCGCGGATCGGAATCGTCTCCTCCCGCAGACGGATCTCCACTCCCGAGGCCGCCGCAATCTCGGTGAGCGCTGTAGCGATCCCTCCCCGCGTCGGATCGCGCATGCACCGCACTCCCGGCGCCGCACGCAGCACGGCCTCCGCCAGATCCGCCAGCGGCTGGCAGTCGCTTCGAAGATCCCCGGACAGCCCGAACCCCTCGCGCGCGACCATCACCGCCGTACCGTGCTCCCCCACCGCCCCGCTCACCAGCACGACGTCGCTTGCCACACACGACGCACTCGACAGCTTCCGCCCGTCGGGCATCAGCCCGACGCCGCTGGTGTTGACGTAGATCCCGTCCGCGTCCCCCCGTGCCACCACCTTCGTGTCCCCGGTGACGATCCACACGCCAGCCTCTCTGGCCGTTGCAGCCATCGACTCGACGATCCGATCGAGCAGGTCGATTGCGAGCCCCTCCTCGAGCACGAATCCCGCAGAGAGATAACGGGGCTGCGCGCCCACGACCGCCAGGTCGTTGACCGTGCCGCACACAGCGAGCTTGCCGATGTCGCCTCCGGGGAAGACCGCCGGCCGCACCACGAACGTGTCGGTCGTCAGTGCGATCCTCATTCCCCCGTCGAGCACCGACGCGTCCTCGAGCACCTCGGGTCCGCCCAGGTGTTTGAGGAACACCTCCTTGACCAGACGTCCGGTGGCGGCTCCTCCCTCGCCGTGGTCGAGCCGGATCGTTCCCCGAGCGCTCATCGTGGTACAGCTCCCATCTTCGCCCCCCCCCCGTTTCAACGGCCGCCGCCATACAGGTACCAGGCGGCGCAGGCGCCTTCCGTGGATACCATGCACGGTCCCAAGGGACGAGACGGCGTGCAACCCTTGCCGAAGACCGGGCAATCCGGCGGCAGCTTCACCCCCTTCATCACCTCGCCGCACCCGCAACCGATCGGCAGATCCTGAGCCCGATCGGGCTCCTCGACGTCGATCCGCTCGCGCGCGTCAAACATCGAGAACTCCTGCGACGGCTCGAGCCCGGTCCCGGGGATCAGCCCGATCCCGCGCCACCACGCGTCGCATCGACGGAAGACCCGCTCGAGCATCTCCTGCGCGATGGGGTTTCCCTCGCGGCACGTCGCGCGACGATACTGGATCTCCACCTCGGCGCGCCCCGTCGCAAGCTGCTCCAGCAGCATCGCGATCCCCTCGAGCACGTCGAGCGCTTCGAAGCCCGTCACCACGCAGGGCACGTGCCTGTCCCGCGCGAGCCGCTCGTACGCCCTGCTCCCGATGATCGTCGTGACGTGCCCCGGGCAGATGAACCCGTCGATTCGCGCCTCCTCCGAGGCCACCAGCGCATCCATCGCGGGCGGCACCACCTTGAACGCCGGGTACACGCAGAAGTTCCGCACACCGTCCTCGAACGCGCGCACGATGGTCGCAGCGATCGTCGGACTCGTGGTCTCGAATCCCACCCCCATGAACACGACCAGCTTGTCCGGCTCCTTTCGCGCGAAGTCCAGGGCGTCGAACGGCGAGTACACCACCCGGACATCCCGTCCCCTTGCTCGCTCCCGCTGCAGCGACGAACGCGATCCCGGAACGCGCAGCATGTCGCCGAAGGTCGTGATCACCACGTCCGGCTCCCGTCCCATCGCGATCAGATGATCGATCTGGGATGCCGGCGTCACGCACACAGGACACCCCGGGCCGGACAACAGTCGGAGGTTCGCAGGTACGCGCGCGCGGATCCCGAAACGGCTGATCGCCATCGTGTGCGTTCCGCACACCTCCATCAAGGACACCGGACCGCGCACCAGCCCATCGATGCGCGCGTACAGCTCCTCGGCCTTCGCCCGTACGTCCACCGGCGCGCCCATCAACCGCCGCCCTCCGTCTCCGCGTCGAGCTTCCGGAGCATGGCGAGCGTCTCGCGAGCTTCTTCCTCGTCGATGCGGTGGATCGCGAAGCCGGCGTGAACCAACACCCAATCACCCGCAACTGCCTCAGGCACCAGGTCGAGTTGCACCTGTCGCTGGACCCCCAGGAAGTCCACCTTCCCTGACTTTCCGTCGACTTGGACGACCTGCCCGGGGACCGCAAGACACATGCGTCAATCCTCCCAGCCCACGGCCGCCTCCGCCGCGCCACAAGACCTCGCCGCGTTGGCCACCATCACCTGCCCGAGCGCAAGCCCACCATCGTTGACCGGCACCGCTCCCGGAGTCACCGCTTCCATTCCACGCGCCTCCAGCTCGCACGCCGCCATCCGAACGAGCGTGCGATTCTGGAACACGCCGCCGCACAACACCACGCGCCGCGGGCCTCCCCCTTCAACCACCCTCTG
>CAYMUE010000090.1:0-24602 GCA_964393505.1 uncultured Polyangiaceae bacterium | reverse complement strand
GCCGCTTCCTCGACGGCCTTGGGGCGCTCGCCGAGGTGGTCGCGGAGCAGGCCGGCGATGATGACCTCGGCCTTGTCGTGGGTGAGCAGACGACGCGCCATGGCGATGTCGTCGGGATCGGTAGCCCGCGCGGCGAAGGCGTCGGCGAGCATCTGGATCTGATCGGCCTCGGCGCGCGTCTTGAGCTCGCCGCTGGTCGGGAGCTGCTTCTCGAAGGGCTTGATCTTGTAGGTCAGGCGCAACATGTACAGCGCGCCGATGTCCTGCGGCAGGATCAGGTTGATCGCCGTGCCGGTCCGCCCCATGCGCCCGGTGCGACCCGTGCGGTGCACGTACTGCTCGGCCGTGTCCGGGAAGTCGTAGTTGATGACGTGCGTCAGATGCGAGATGTCGATCCCGCGTGCGGCGACGTCGGTGGCCACCAGATAGCGGAGCCTGCCCTCGCGCGTGGCGGCCATGACCTTCTCCCGATCGGACTGGGGCAGATCGCCGTTGAGCCAGTCGGAGTCGAACCCCGCACGCTGCAACGCCTGGGCGACCCGCTCGGTCTCCTCGCGCGTGTTGCAGAATACCACCGCGCTCTCGGGGTTCTCGGTCTCCAGGATGCGCAGGAATGTGCCGATCTTGTCCTCGCGGACGAAGTACACGAAGTGCGTGACGTCGAGGGCGCCGATGTGATCGCCGGAGAGGGTGATGAATTGCGGATCGCGAAGACGGTCGCGCGCGATGCGCACGATGTCGGGTGGGAGCGTGGCGGAGAAGAGCAGGGTCTGACGCTCCGCAGGCAGGAACTCGAGGATCGCGCTCAGCTCGCGCTCGAAGCCCATCGACAGCATCTCGTCGGACTCGTCGAGCACCAGCACCCGGATGTTGCGCGCGTCGAGAGTGCCGCGCTTGAGGTGGTCGAGCACGCGGCCGGGCGTGCCCACGACGATGTGGGCGCCGTCGCGGATGGCATCGATCTGACGCTGCATCGGGGCGCCGCCGTAGACGGCGGCATTCTTGACGCCACGGCGCTCGCCGATGCGCGTGAGCTCGCGGGAGACCTGGAGGGCAAGCTCGCGGGTCGGGGCGAGGATGAGCGCCTGGGCAGCGGACAGGCTGCGCTTGATCATCTGATCGATCAGCGGCAGGCCGAAGGCCGCGGTCTTGCCCGTGCCCGTGCGGGCCTGCACGACCAGGTCGCTTCCGCGCACCGCCGGGTCGAAGATCGCGTGCTGCACCGGCGTCGGGTGCGTGTACCCCATGTCCGCCAGCGACTGCTTCACGTCGCTCGTCAGGGGCATCTCGTCGAAGGAGGGAAGCTGCTGCTCCGGCTGGGGCTGGCCCTCATCGGGCGGAAGGTCTGTCATGGATCCTCTGCGGGGAAGTTGGTGGGGTGCGGCCCGGGGTCACCGCGGGTCGCCGTGCTGGTTGCGCTCGATGAGCTCGCGAGCCTTCCGACGCAGGGAGGCGAGCTCCGAGGACTCCCTGCGAACCGTGTTCTCTTCGGCATAGCGAAGGTATTGGACAGCGTCGAGGGTTTCGAGACGCGCCCGATCCCCTGCGCACGCGCGTCGGATGGTCCCCACTCGGGACCACTCCGGCATTAGCTCGGCGCGAAAGGCCTCCACGGCCCGCTCCTCGCTCATCTCGGTCCTGCACGACGCGGCGCGCGCCCGCTCCACGGCGGTCATCAGCTCGCCCAGCCCTTGCTCGCAACGCACCGTGCCGTCGTCCGACCACGACTCGGCGATCGCCTGGCGGGTGACCTGCACGAGCAGGACCGCGACGAGGACCAAGTAGCCGATGATGAACGCGGCGTAGACTCCGGTACGAGCCTTTCTCCTCAGGCGCTGGCGCTCTCTGTTGGGCTCGGCCATGCAGCTTGGGCTTATCGCGCCGCGCGCACCCCGGCGTCAACCCTTGCCGCCCCGCGCGCCCGGCTCAGAAGCTCCGCCCCTCGCTCAGCGTGAACGGGATCCAGCCGGCGTACATCTTCGTCATCGTGCCCTTGCGCGTGTAACCCGCCAGTCCGTACAGCACCTTCCACCAGTGGCCGTCCGGCGTCTCCCCGTACGAAAACGCCGGGAAGAAGTGGAACTCCCAGTCCAGCCCCTGCTTGAGCTTGCGCTCGTGGTAGTACGTGTTGCCCAATAGCTGCGTCACCGACGTCCCGTCGTCGAATCGCCAGAACAACGGGAACCCCACCGTGGTGCGCGAGTTCGGCGACGCGAAGTCGAAGAAGAACGGCGCCACCACCGTGTGGCTCACCCGCTGGTTGCGTCCGAGATACACCAGCGGGTGGATGTTCGTCTCCCAACCCGTCAGGCTGTGCGTGTGCTGCACGAACGGCGTCACCCACGTCGTCTTGCTGATCCCGAACCGATCGAAGTGCCCGTAGAACGGGAACAGCGCGAAGTTGCTCTCGCGCGGGCTCTTCGACATGTACAGCACCGGCAGGAGCAGCTTGGAGTCCGTGCCCGCATC
The DNA here is from genome assembly GCA_964393505.1 of uncultured Polyangiaceae bacterium. GTDB lineage: Bacteria > Myxococcota_A > Polyangia > Polyangiales > Polyangiaceae > JACRCQ01. Next base: position 22,133 of record CAYMUE010000090.1, on the reverse strand, counting down.
CGGATCACGCCACGCCCAGTACAGCGGCGTGATCATGTCGAGCTCCGTGCGGCCCCGGTAGCGCGCGTAGCCCCACGTCGCAAAGGTCTTCTCGCCGTTCTTCCCCGTCGCGTTCACGAACAACGGGTTGACGAGCAGGTTCTCCTTGCCCTTGTGACCCACGTGGAAGAACGGGAACAGCGTGACGTGGTCCTCGTCGCGCCCCCACAGGTGCCAGAAGAACGGCAACACGTGGAACGCATCGCGCTCCCGCGTGTGCTTCCACATCAGCGGGCCCCAGATGTTGAGCGACTTCTCGCCGACGTCCTCGTAGCTGTAGTAGTGCAGCAGCGGAGGGATCACCTCGTACTCCGAGCGCTCGTTGCGCCCGTAGAAGTACAAAGGCGCGATCCCGAAATCGACGTCCTCCGCCGTGCGCAGCGAACACGTCGAGCCACCCTTCCAACTGCAGAACGCCGGCCCCACCAGGTTGAACCCGCTCGTCGGCCCGTGCTTCGTGAACGCCAGCAGCGGCGGAATGTGCAAGTACCCGCTGCCGTCCGCGCGCGACCCCTGGAACACCAGCGGAGCCACCCAGTTGTCGCTCGCCTCCGGCGTTCTGCGCCACGCCACCGGCCCCACCACACGCGTCCTGCTCGCCCCGTCACGCACGTCCCAGTACGCCGGAAACACCACGTCGGTCGCGCTCTTGGTGCCGCGCTGACGGTAGTACAGCGGGCTGAACAGCATCGACGTGTCCCCGGGGACGTCGCGCTGGAACCACAACGGGAACAGCGTGCGGAAACGGTACTGGGGGCTCTGCTCCTCGTACCAGAGACCGTAGAACTTGCGCGTGGTCTGCTGCTGCACCCCGGGCGGCAGCGTCTGCGACGCGTCGCTCCCGATGCGCTTCTTCACCGCCGGCGACGTCGCTAGCGGATCCGCGGGGAGCGACACCTCTGCCGAAGGCAGCGAGCTGACCTCCTCCCCACCCGAGGCCGCATGCGTCTGCGGCGCCTTCGGATCCACCTTCGGCTGCGCCGTCTGCTGCGGTGGAGCCTGCGTCCCCGGCCCCATCATCGGACCGAACTGCGCCTGCGCGATCGTCGACACCAACCCGGTGGCGAACGTCACGGCGATAATGGCGACGAGCGACCTCGGCCTCAACCCGCGGTCCCTCCCGCACCCTGGAGCCGGGCCACTACCTGCGCCACGATCTCCGCGCGCGGCAACGTGCTCTGCCCATGGCCTTCCAGATCCTTGAGCTGGACCTGCCCGGACTCCACCTCCGCGTCGCCCAACACAAGACACACCGGCGCCGACAGCCCGTTGGCCCGACGCAGCATCGCCCGCAGCGACGCCCCGCGCGTGTCCACGTCGACTACGATCCCTCGCTCGCGCAGCTCGCGCGCCAGCACGAGCGCCTCCATCGACGCCCTCTGTCCGATGGGCGCCACGAAGCACACCGGCTTGCGCGCCGTTGGCGCCTCGCTCATGGCGAGCAGGATGCGCTCGATCCCGAGGGCGAAGCCGATCGACGGCAGGTCCGGTCCGCCCAGCTCGGCCACCAACCCGTCGTAGCGCCCCCCGCCTCCGATCGCGTTCTGCGCGCCCACCTGGCCCGCAGAGGTCCGGATCTCGAACAGCGTGCGCCGATAGTAGTCCAACCCGCGCACCAGCAACGGGTCCGGCCGGAAGGGCGTGCCCAGGTGCTCCAGGTGCCGCAACAGCCCGTGCCAGTGCTCCAGATCGTCGCCCTCGAGCACGTCGATCACGCTCGGCGCTCCCTGCATCGCCTCGATGTCGCGCGGATCCTTCGAGTCCAGGATGCGCAAGGGGTTCGTCTTCAACCTCCGCTGCGAATCCTCGCTCAGCTTCTCCGCCCGCGGCGTCAGGTGCTCCACCAACGCCTGCCGATACCGCGGCCGCGTCGACGGTCCCCCCAGCGAGTTCACCACCACCTCGAGCTGACCGATCCCGATGCGCTCGAAGAAGCGCACCACCATGTCGATCATCTCCGCGTCGCTCCCCGGACCCGCGTCGCCGATGAGCTCGCACCCCACTTGGTAGAACTGCCGATAGCGTCCGCGCGCAGGCCGCTCTCCCCGGAACATCGGCCCCAGGTAGTACCAGCGCGTCACCGGCTCCTTCTGATCGATGTGGTGCTCCACGAACGCACGGATCACGCCCGCGGTCCCCTCGGGACGCAGCGTCAGCGCGTCGTCATGACGCTCGAAGGAGTACATCTCCTTCTCGACGATGTCGGTGGCTTCGCCGATGGATCGTACGAACAGCGAGGTGGGCTCGACGATGGGCGTGCGCGCCTCGCGGTAGCCGAACAGCTCGACGGTGTCCCGGAAAGCACGCTCGAAAGCCTGCCAGCGTTCGATCTCGCCGGGCAGGATGTCGTTCATGCCCTTGATGGCTCGGAAGTTCATTGGGGCCCGCGGCTTATGAACGGGAGGTGAACGGAGGTCAAGCGGCTTCATGCCGCCGGAGCGGGGCGCAATATGGACCACAACCGGCCGCAAGGGCGAGCGCAATCGCGCCCTCGCCCCGATCCGTGCCCGCCCCCCGGCTCCTGCACACCCCTCCCCCCCGGCCCTCCGGTCCCATCCGTCACCCCTCGACCCCTGTGTGCTCCACGCCCGCCCGTGCTAACTGTTCGCCCGCATGCGCGTCGCTGCCCTCGACTTCGGCAAGGTTCGAATCGGGCTCGCCATCTGTGACGAGCTCGGCCTCATGGCCCATCCCCGCCCCGCACTCGACGGACGCGACCGCAAACGCGCCCTCGGCGAGCTCCGACGCTTCGTGGAAACCGAAGAACTCGAGCGCTTCGTCGTCGGCATTCCTCTCGATTCCTACGGTCTGCCCGGACCCGCCGCACGCAAGGCCCAGGCCTTCGCCGAGGCGCTCGCCCAGGCGACCGGCCTGCCCGTCGACACCGTCGACGAGCGCCTGACCACCGTCGAGGCGACACGCCGGCTGCGCGAAGGAGGCATGGATGCACGCAAGAGCCGCGCCCATGTCGACTCCGCCTCCGCCTGCATCCTCCTCCAAACCTGGCTCGATGCGCGCCGACCGGAGGAGCGGTGACCCAGCGTCCCTCGGGGCCTCCCGCTCCACGAAAGAAACGCCCCCGGGCGCCGAAGCCCGACGCTGCGGCGGTCGAGGAGACCGCACCAGCTCCCAAGCCCCGAGCGCGCAAAGCCCCGGCGCGACGCATTCGTTCCGGGCCGCCCACCCCGGTCGGCTCGCGACGCCCTCCGCTCCCTCGCGGCATGCGCACCGGACTCATCGCGGCCGGCTCCTGTCTCGCGATCCTCCTCGTCGTCATGGCCGGCTTCGTCCTGATGCCGGGCCCCGGCGACGGCAAGCACGTGGAGGTCGAGTGGACTGCGGAAACGACTTCGTTCCAGGCCGCCTCGCGCCTGTCCGATGCCGGACTCGTCCGCGCTCCCTGGCTCTTCGGAATGTACGCTGCGCTTTCGGGCGGCACCTCCCAGGTGAGCGAGGGCGTTCACTTGTTGAGCGACGACATGTCCCCCCGCACGCTGCTGCGCCGGCTGCGGAGGCTTCCCGGCGGTGCGACCGTTCGTGTCGCCATCCCCGAAGGGCTCAACAAGTTCGAAATCGCCCGTCGCATGCACGACGCCGGCGTGTGCTCGTCCCGCGCTCTCCTGGCCGCAAGCGTCGATCGCTCGCTGCTGACCGAGCTGCGTCTCGCAGCGCCCGATGCCGAAGGATACCTGTTCCCGGCTACCTACGAGCTGCAGCGCAACGCTGACCCCAGAGAGATCGTCCGCCGCATGGTGATTGAGTCGGATCGACGCTACGCGCGGCTGTTCGATCAGTTCGCCCCAGGTCTCGCCGACCTCAAGAGCTCCCTCGGTATGGGCCGCCACGAAGCGATCATCCTCGCGTCGATCGTGGAGAAGGAAGCGGCCGTCGACGAAGAACGCCCCCTGATCGCCAGCGTGTTCCTCAACCGCCTGCGTGACGCCAACCAGAAGGTCGATCGCCGCAAGCTGCAGAGCGATCCGACCGCGCGCTACGGCTGCCTGCTCTACAAGCTGCCGAGCTGCGAGTCCCCGGACGGCAAGGTCACGCCCGCAATGATCCACGATCCGGCCAACCCGTACAGCACCTATGCCCATCCCGGGATTACCCCGGGACCGATCGCAAATCCCGGGGAGAAGTCCCTGCAAGCCGTGCTGTCCCCGGCCCAGACCCGCTACCAGTTCTTCGTCTCGCGTGGCAACGGCCGCCACACGTTCAGCGAGTCGTTCGAAGAGCACCGCGACGCCATCCGCGGCGGACGCAAGTAGCTCCCGTCACTGCCGCAGCATCGGCGCAGACACTCCGGCACTCAGGCCGGCGAGGCCCTCGAAGCGCCGAGGGACGCCAGGCTCTCCTCGAGCGCATGGACGAGCTGCGCCGGCGAGAAGACCCGCTGTGCATGAGCGCGGACCTGCTGCGACAGCGTGCTTCGCGGAGCGCGGGCCGCAAGCAATGCCGCCAGGCACGACGGGAACGTGAACGCATCGCAGGCGTGCCGAAGGGCGAGACGCCCCGCCGATGCGCGCAGCAACGGATTCTCATCCACCACGACGACCGGCTTGCCGGCTCCCCAAGCCTCGATGAGCTGCACCGGAAGCTGCGCAGCGGGATCGACATGCACGACCGCGAGCGCCGACCGCACCAGGGAGCCTCGAACCGCATCGTCCACCGGGCCGATCCCCAACACTCGATCCTCAGGCGCAAACGGGTGCGCGAAGTCCCCGGCCAGCACAAGCCGCAGATCCCGTCCCTCGAACGTGCCGCGCTCGTCGTCCTCGAAGGGGGTCGACGCGTGCGCGTCTCGAAACGCTCGGAAGGCCTGAACGAGCCGCTTCGATGACGCCCCGTGGGCCCCCACCGACAGGACGAAGGGACCGGTCACCGGTTGTGGTGACGCGAAGCCCGAGGTCGCCTTCGACGAGGTCGGCTCGGAGCAAGCACCGATGACCACGGCGTCGTGACGCGGCACGCACGCCGCCCGGGTCTGGATGAGCAGTTCCTGCTCCGGAAATGCGTACAGCACTGCCGCAGCCCTCATGAGCAGTTGCGCGCAGTCGGCTCCGCACAACGACACGTCGTCTACCGGCGGTGGCGCCAGCACCGCGGTTCGCACCGCTGCTACCCCGCCTCGCACCGTCGCACCCCATGCACCCGTGAAGACCGTCGCGTCGAACGAGTCGCGCGTTCGCGCGAGATACTGCAGCAGCCCCAGAGACGTCGGACGTTCGTCAGGAACCACTCCCGCGAGCCAACGCGGCAGCCGTTCCCGCCCCGCACTCCGCAGCCGCGCAGCAACCCCTCGCTGCCCAGGCTCCAGCTCGAAACGAAGCACCCGCACACCGTCGAGAAACGTCTCCCCTTCGGCATGCTCGTTCTGCCACGCCCCCGGCGTCCTCGCGCATGTCGTGACCACGGTGATGTCGTGCCCGCGATCCGCCGCCGCCGCTGCGATGGAACGCGTGCGACGCCCCGCTTCGCCAACCTCCTCCGCGCCGTAGCGATCCACCACCAGCGCCAGCTTCTGACGGGTCCGGGGTTCCATCGTCAGGCGACCACTCCGTCGCGCATCGAGGGGAACGTCACCACGAATCGGACGCCTCCTCCCTCGGGATCCTCGATCTCGATCGCACCGCCGTGCTCGGCCACGATCCTCGCGCAAATCGACAGGCCGAGCCCCGTGCCCCGCCCGACCCCCTTGGTCGTGAAGAAAGGCTCGAATACCTGGCCGCGCAGCTCACGCGGCACCCCCCGTCCGTTGTCCTCCACCGTCAACCGCGCCGCTCCGTCCTTCGCATCGACCGCCACCAGGATCTTCCCTTCGCTCTCCGGTCGGTCCTCGATCGACTGCAACGCGTTCTCGATCAGGTTGAGCGCAACCTGCCCCAGCCCGGTCTCGTCGCCCTCCACCCATGCCTCTTCGTCGAGCTCCGCGGTCACGTTCCGAGCCCGCGGATTGGATCTGGAGAGGAACCGCAGCGATGCCTGGACCGGCGAGGCCAGGCGCATCCTGATGAAGCCCCCACGGCGCCTGCGCGAAAGAGAGCTCAGATCCTTGATGATCTGCGACATGCGATGGCACGCCTCGAAGCTCTCGTCCAACGCCGACTCGATCTGCCCGGCCAGGGTTTCTGGCGGGACGGCTTCCCGCAGGAACGACAGGTTGGCCTGGATCGCCGCGAGCGGGTTGTTGATCTCGTGCGCTACGCCCGCGGACAGACGCCCGAGCGCCGCAAGCTGGTGCTCCTGCATCAGACGATCCTGGGCAGCACGCAGCTCGCACGTCCGCGCCTCCACCGCCGCTTCGAGCGACTCCCGCGATCGATCCGCCTCGCGCAACGCTTCCAAGTGCGTGAACAGGCTGATCGTCGCAACCGTCGCCGCGCAGCCTCCCGCCCCGAACACGAACAGGAATGGCGTGTCAATCAGCCGCAGCTTCACGAACGCGTCGTTGAGACCCGTGACGAGGCCCAGGGTCGCCCCCGAGTACACCAGCCACGCTATCTGCCGCTGACGCTGTCGTGCCGCATACCGGATGTACCCCCACGTGGCCCATGCCGCGCACACTAGGACATGCGCAACCAGCAACGGTGTGAGGGGCCCCGAGACCGCGTCGTAGGTCGTGCCCACGAGCGCGAGCTGTCGCTCCTCAAACTGCGGCGACACGAACCACGGCGTCGCCACCACCAGCGCGAGCAGCATCACGCTCACCGCCGCCAACCACACCCACGCCATCGACTGACGGATGCCCCGCAGCGCCTGCGCCAACGCCAGCATCGAAGGGGCAAGCACGAGCATCGCTCCGAACTGCACGCGATCTGCCAGCATGTTGCCCGCCGTCGGACCGAGCGTCATCTGCAGCGACGCCGCCACGCCGTACACTGCGGACGCAGCCGCGGTGATCGTCGATAGCCCGTGCACTCGTCGGTTCGACCCCGGCACGAAGCACAGCCCGAACGAGTACGCTGCAGTCGCCGCCACAGCGCCCGAGCATGCGATACCGAGCAGTTGGAGCTGTTCTCCCGTCACGCCGCAAACCTCGGAGCCGGGCGGTAGCCTAGACCATCGCCGCGCGGCTTCCGAGCCACAACGCCATGCCGCGACTCCGGGCCTCGCGTTCGCCCGGAACGCTCCTTCTCTGGCAGCCTTTCGGCCCAAAGGGAGTCGCACGACTCCGGGATCAGCGGATCATCGCGCTGCCGTAGGCCATGAGCCCCGGCTTGTCGAACACCCCCGATGCAATCACCGTCGTCGATGACGTGCCGGGATCCCATCGCACCGCATCCCAACCCGTCCCACCATCCGCCTGCGCCGCCAGCCCGATCAGTCCACCGTTGCCGTCATACGCCGGCTGATTCGGCACCCCCGTCAGGTCCGGCCCGGGCTCCGTCGCGCTCGTCTCGAGCTTGCGCCAATGCCGCGCAAAGCTCGCGTCGTCCGTGCCGACCAGCGCCCCTTGCCCCGGCATCCACACCATCGCCCCGGGACGATCCGTTTGCTCGGTCTTCCACCACCACGAGGTCGCCCCCGTTTCAACCATGACCCGCTCGATGCCGCGCCCTGCACGCACCATCCCTGCGTCGGCATCCTGAGGCACGCACCCGACTCCCAGCACCATCAGCGTGCGCGAGGTCTCGTCCCACGCCACGCTCCACGGATTCACCGCCTCCAGCGCGATCGCCGTTCCATCCTTCGCCCCGTTCAGATCGATCACCGACCGCGTCGCCGCGTCGATCCCGACCACGAGCGCAGGGATTCCGCTGCACTTCCCAACGTAGTCCGGCGCCTCTCCCAGCTCGGTCTGGTCGATGCGCTGCAGCACCAGATACACGCGCTTGCTCGCCGCGTCGTACGCCCCGTCCACGACGTCCACCAACCCGTCGTTGTCGGCCACGAACGAAGTCAGATCAATCGAAGCCGTCTGCGCGCCCGTGCCCAGGTCGATCACCGGAGCGGTGTTCTGGCCGTAGCGCAACACGTACGCCTCCGTCCCCGCAGACACCACGACCGCGTAGGGATTGGCCTTGCCCGCGTCCGCCTCGACGCCGACATCCAGGGTCCGCTCCACCGTTGCCGGGTGGACCGCATCCAGGACCGAGACCTTCCCTTGGGTTCGGTGCAGCAGGAAGCCGCGACCGCCGCTCGCATAGGGGAGGGTGTCCTGGTCGTCCGACGTGACCCTGCCCGCGACAGTCGAGTCCTCCAGGTCGATCACGGCAGCCTGGGCCGTGGTCGCGTAGTCCGAGCCGACCAGGATCGCGAAGCGCTGCACTCCGGCTTCTGTGGAGGCTTCCTCCGAGGCTTCCGCCGTCGCATCGGAGCCGGTCTCGGCCTCGGGCCCGGCGTCGGATGGGGCAGGGGAGTCGGACCCGGCGTCCTGCTCGGTCGATGGGCCCTGGGACTCGTCGGAGGAGTCTCCGCAACCGACGAGCGCGCCAGCGAAGATCAGGGGGAGAACGGATGAGAGAAGGGGCAAACGCATATCGGGCTCCCGGGGGGCATGCTCCGCGCATGCCCGTTCGTGGCCGACCCGAGTGCGAAGACAGAATAGGAATCCGGACGAACGCGGAATGTGCGTCATCCGGGCTCCGATCTCCCCGCGGAGGTCGGCATCATGGTCCTCGTGGGGCAGGTTTCCTGGCTCCCGGATCTTCCTCGGGCGAGCCCTTCCCAGGCCGGAGCCCAGTGGTTCTTCTCGCCTTTGTCCCCGGTTACAGTGGCGGGGCCGCGCCGGCATCGCACCGGCTTCCCTATCCGTCCGAACATCTCGGGCGGAGCGCCTCCCCGCGACAAGCCGTGGAGAAGCAACCACACGAAGGGTGCCCTCGCTCGCACGGTGGCACCGCCGCGGCACGTAGGCCGGTCACCCCGCCGAGTCAAGAAATCGTTCGGGGGGACGTGCGGTTCGGGTTCCATCGGTCCGGGCCTTGTTGTTACACTTTCCACCCCGGTCGCTGAGCCGGTTGCATCTGTTCGTCCAGCGGTCCTCATCGGCAAACTCCGAACCCAGAGCAGAATGAGCGCACCCAGCCAACACCCCGTCGAGCCCGTCGTGCCCGGCACCGTCATCAACGAACGGTACGAGACCCGACAGAGCCTCGGCAAAGGAGGAATGGGAGAGGTCTTCCTCGCCTACGACCGCAGCACCCACCAGATGGTGGCGCTGAAGATCGTCCGCGAGGATTCCCGCATGCCCGGCGACGACGAAGCGTTGCGCCAGGAGCTCATCCATGCCCGCGCCGTCGGACACCCCAACGTCTGCCGCGTCCATGACCTCGCCCCCAGCAACTGGGGCCCCATCCTCGTCATGGAGCACATCGAAGGCCAAACCCTGCACACCCATCTCCGGCGTCGCAAGGCCCAGGGCGGCTACACCGCCGACGAGTTCCGGAAGATCGCCAGCGAAACATGCCAGGGCCTCGCCGCCATCCATGAGCAGGGCCTTGTCCACGGCGACTTCAAACCAGGCAATGTCATGGTCACCGACGACAAGGCCATGATCCTGGACTTCGGCTTCGCCCAGGAGCGCGCACGCCTGTCGGCGCGTCGCCCCGGTGCTCCGCCCGACGGCGGAACGCCCAACTACATGTCCCCGGAACGCCTGCGTTCTGGCGGCGCCAGCCCCGAAGACGATCTCTACGCCCTCGGCCTCACCCTCTGGGAAATGTGGACCTGCAAAGTCCCCGAGCCGGGCGCTCGCCCCAGAGCGCAACGGATGCGCGGACAGATCATGTTCGACGTCCCCTCGCGACTCACCGTCGATGAGGTCAAGCTCGTCTTCCGCTGCCTGTCCGAGAACCCCCTGCTGCGCCCCCAGGCGCGCCATCTTCGCTTCTTCAACCCCGCGAAGATGACCGTCAGCCCGATCCAGGTACCGCGCGAACGCCTCGACCCAGGTCCCCCTCTCGCGCGCGGCGTCTCGCAGCACTTCATGCCGCGCACGCAGTCGCTGCTCATCACCTACGCAACCAATGCGCCCGAGGCGGTCGGACGCATGTACCCCCTCGATCGCCCCTCGCTCTCCATCGGCCGTCGCGCCGACCAGGACGTCATCGTCCCCGAACCCACCGTCTCCGGGGCCCACTGCACCCTCAAGTGGCAGGCCGGCTGCTGGAACTTCGAAGACCGCGGCAGCACCAACGGCACCTACGGCGACAGCAGCTTCGACCGACGCTCCCAGGTCGTGCTCATGCACGGCGGCGAAGTGCAGCTCGGCGAGCTCCGCCTCCGACTCGTCAGTTTCGGTCAGGACTCCCCGCACCACAAACGGGCCCGCGCCTTCCTCGCGCGACGCGACGGCCTCACGCAGCTTCTCAACCGGGAGGCTCTCCTCGAGTCCATCGACGAAGAAGGGGCCTTCTGCGACTGGGCCGATGTCCCGCTGACCGTCGCTCGTTACGAGCTCCGCGGCCCCAACCGCCAGGTCAGCGACCGCCCTACCATCCTCGAGATGCTCGCCCTCCGACGCGCCGCCCAGCGCTGCGTCGAGCTCACCGAGACCCTCCTGCTCGCCCTCACCCCCGTCGTCGCAGGACGCACCGGTCCGCTTCGCTTCAGCATCGCCATGGCCGGCCCCTCCATCGAGGAAGCTCGCACCCTCGTCGAGCAGGTCGTCTCCCAGGTCCAGGGAATGATGCCCGACAAAGTCGAACTCTTCGCCACCATCGTGAAGGGCGAGCCCGGCATCCCAGCGCGCTCTCTCATCGACTGACAGCCTTCCGGTCCGCGCTCCCTTGCCCGCGCCCCTCCCATTTGGGACCATGAACCCAGATGTCTGCAGACCCGTCTCCCGAAGCCATCCTTCCGTCCGTCGCTCCACCCGCTGACGTCCCCCCTGCCGGCGTCGCCGATCCCGCCCACGCCCCCATCGCCCAACTCTCCGCACCGTGGCGCTCACGCAAGGAAACCGTCGCACAGCTCGCCTCCCGCATCGTCGATGAGCAGCGCGGAATCTTCGTGCTGCAGGCCCTGCGCTGGGACCCCTCGATCGAGGAAGCGTTCCTTGCTTCGCGCTGCCGCCAGCTCCCAAGGGTTGACCCCGACTACTGGGCCAACGTCGACCTCGGTTTCGATCCCGACGCCAAGATACGTGCCTTCGACGCGATCGCCCTCGACGCGGACCGGGAGCTGGGCGCCTCCGACGATCTCGGCGCGGCGCTGTGCACCGTGGCCGAGCAGTACCGCAACGTGGTCTCCATGCTCGCCTCCCGAGGCACCAAGGAGTTCTACCGTTGGTCGCGAGAGCTGTACGGCTCTCCCAAGGATCGGCTCTTCGACGGCTCGGTCTGCGTGCGTGACCTCGGACAGGTCGCCTACGATCTGCTCGCCCGCGTGGGGGCCAGCCCGCTGGCGAAGCCTCAGGAAGAGGATCTCGACGCGGAGCAGGCTGCTGCGATCCTCCGCGAGCGATTCGCTGCGTTCTTCGGTGGCGAGAACATCGAGGTGATCGTCGACGAGGACCTGCTGGCCGACGCGACGGCCGGCCCCGACTACGTCAAGATCCGCAAGGACGCGACCTTCTCTCGTCAGGATCTCGACACCCTCGAGGTGCACGAAGGCTGGGTCCACATGGCAACCACCCTCAACGGCCAGGCGCAGCCCGTCGCCCGCTGGCTCGCCAAGGGCCCCCCGCGCACCGCCGCCACGCAAGAAGGGCTCGCAACGCTCGTCGAGATCCTGTCGGGACGTTGTCACGTCCGCAGGGCCCGCAAGCTCAACGATCGGATTCTCGCCGTGGACAAGGCCGAAGACGGCGCGAGCTTCCTCGACGTGTTCGAGTTCTACAGGACCGAGGGCTACTCGGAGGACGACTGCTTCAGCAACACGCGACGCGTCTTCCGGGGAGGTGTGTTGGAGGGGGGCGCTCCCTTCACCAAGGACATCTGCTACGGCAAAGGGCTTGCCCTGAACTACGCGTTCTTCGAGCAGTGCGTGGCCTCCGGTCGCCTCGATCGCATCCCCTTGCTGTTCGTCGGAAAGATCGCCCTCGAGGACATCCCCCTGATCGAGCGTCGTGTCGCGGACGGCACCATCGTGCCGCCCACGCACCTTCCCCCTTTCATCCGCAACATGCAGGGCGTCGCGGCTTCGTTCGCATTCTCGTCGCTCCTCGGCAACGCCATGCACGGCGTGCGCGCACACGTCGGCTCTCGCTCCCCCCGCCCCCTCAGCTCCTCGGATTAGTGGATCTGGTCCCCTGTCTCCGCGCTCCCGTTCCTCGCCCTCTTGCCCCCCTCCACCACCTGCACCGTGGTCGCCTGCGGGCCGTCATGCCCCACCTCGGCGGCGAACCTCACCTGAGTCCCCACCTCGAGCTGCTCGAACGAGTCGTGCAGCACGCTCCTCTTGTGGAAGTAGTATTCGTCCCCCTCCACCGTCTGGATGAACCCGAACCCCTTGTCCCGGAACACCCGGACCACGAATGCCGCCGGCTCCTCGGTCTCGTGCGCCTTCGTTTCCCCGCGACGCTTCTCCGCCGTCTTCCTGGCCTGCTTGTCCAACGCGTCGAACACGTCCCGCGCCAGCGTCCGAAGCCCGTGCTCCAGCTCCTCGTCGCGACGCTCCTTCACCGCCACCAGATCGTGTCCCCGCGGCACTGTCACCTCGACCCGCATCCGGAATGGATTGCCTGTCTTGTGGCGGTGCTGCGCAACCTCCACCGCGATACGACACGACACTGCCCCGTCCATCAGCCTGCCCAGATGCTTGACCCGCTCCGAGATGTATTCCTCGAGCCTCGCTGACCGACTCATGCCCTTGTAGCTGATCTTCGTTACCCGCATCCGTCCCTCCTTCGCTCTCCTCGGTCCCCCGTGCTTGCTTCCGCTCTCGCGATCCGGCATCGACTCCCGTCATGCCCGCCTACCCCCACCTCCTCGCTCCCCTCGACCTGGGATCCGTGGTGCTCCGAAACCGCCTCGTCATGGGTTCGATGCACACGGGGCTCGAAGAAGACCTCCGCGACGTCCACAAGCTCGCCGCTTTCCTGGGCCGGCGCGCAGAGGCAGGGGTCGGGCTGATCGTTACGGGCGGTCATTCCCCCGATGATGCCGGCCGCCTCACCCCCTCCGGCTCGCGCTTCGCCTCCGCGCAGGATGCGGCCCATCACCGCGTGCTGACCGATGCTGTCCGCGCGGCCGGCGGGCATATCCTGCTGCAGCTCCTACATGCCGGACGTTACGCCTGGCACGATCGACTCGTCGCTCCGTCTCCGTTGCGGGCCCCCATCAACTCCCTCGTGCCCCACGGGCTCACGGGCGAGCAAGTCGAGCGCACGATCGAATCGTTTGGTGCGGCCGCCGCGCTCGCTCGCGACGTCGGCTACCACGGCGTCGAGATCATGGGCTCGGAAGGCTACCTGCTCAATCAGTTCGTGGCACGACGCACCAACCAGCGCACCGACGAGTGGGGCGGCTCGTTCGAGAACCGCATCCGGTTCCCCATCGAGGTGGTCCGCGAGTGCCGCCGCAGGACTGGGCCCGACTTCCTGCTGATGTTCCGCCTCTCCTTACTCGACCTCGTCGAGGGCGGAAGCACCTGGAGCGAGGTGGTCCAGTTGGCCCGGGAGGTCGAACTCGCCGGCGCCGATCTGCTCGACTCCGGCATCGGCTGGCACGAAGCGCGCGTCCCCACCATCGCCATGTGCGTGCCCCGGGGCGCATTCGTCTCCCTCTCCGCCCGCTTGAAGCGCGCCGTCCGCATCCCCGTGGTCGCGACCAACCGGATCAACACCCCGGATCTTGCCGAGCAGATCCTCGCTCGAGGCGACGCCGACCTCGTGTCCATGGCCCGGCCGATGCTCGCCGACCCCGACCTGCTCACGGCCGCTCGCCGAGGCCGTCCCTTCGACATCAACACCTGCATCGCCTGCAACGAAGCCTGCCTCGACAATATCTTCGCCGAACAACGCGTCACCTGCCTCGTCAACCCCCGCGCCTGCTACGAAACCGAGCTCGTCGCCCCTCCCGCGGCGCGACCGCTGCGCCTCGCCATCGTCGGCGCCGGCCCCGCAGGACTCGCATGCGCCGTCGAAGCCTCCAGCCGCGGACACGCCGTCACGCTCTTCGATTCCTCTGCGCGGATCGGAGGCCAGCTCGACCTCGCCGTGCGCATCCCGGGCAAGTCCGAGTTCCGCGAGACGCTCCGATACTTCGAAAACAGGCTCCACGCTGCCTCCGTCGATCTTCGCCTCGGCCGCGAAGCCGCCCTCGCAGATCTCCTCCAGTTCGACGCCGTCGTGATCGCTTCCGGCGTTCGCCCTCGCCCCGCGGACTTCGAGGGTGCCGATCACCCGAGGATCATGGGGTATCTCGACGTGCTCACCGGCACGCGACAACCCGGCAGGCGCGTGGCGATCGTGGGCGGTGGAGGCATCGCCTTCGATGTCGCCGAATTCCTCACGCACGCGGGCGACGAAGAATCGACCGACATCGCTGCCTACTTCTCAGCGTGGGGGATCGATCCGTCGGGCGAATCCCCGGGGGGACTGCTCCCCGGTCGCCCCGCTCCTCCTCCTACGACACGCTCTGTCGCCATGCTCCAACGAAGGCCAGGCAAGCCCGGAGGTCGCCTCGGCAAGACCACCGGCTGGGCTCTCAAGATGCGCCTCGAGGCCCGAGGAGTCGAAATGCTCGGGGGCGTGCGCTACCTGCGCGCCGACGACCGCGGGCTGCACGTCACCGTGATGGGCGAACCCCGCCTCTTCGAAGTCGATTCGATTGTCGTGTGCGCCGGACAGGTCCCCCGCTGCGATCTGCTCCAACCCCTGCAGCAAGCCGGCGTCCGCACCGTCGCGGTAGGAGGCGCAGCGAGCGCGGAACGCCTCGACGCTAGGCGCGCGATCCGCGAAGGCGTCGAGGCTGCGTTGTCGCTGTGACGTCCATCGGCTCGACGAACGTGTTGCCCGGTAGTGGTAGACTGCGCGCCGAGGACTCGATGCTCCCCCGAACCACCCAACCGCGCTCCCGCGCTCGTCGCTCCAGCTTCGCCGCAGCGATTGTGGGTGCCATCCTCTTGTTCAGCCCGCTCGCCCGCGCGCAAGCTGCAACCGCCACCCGTCCGGGCTCCGCCCCTTGGTACGGCTGGCAGATCCTCGCTGCCGGGCTGCCCCTCGGCGCGCTCGCCGCCTGGACCGCCGGGGAGACCGTGCTCGACACCGATCTACCTCAGTCCACCCGCGATCGCTGGAACTACGCCTTCTACGCGTCCGCTCCCCTCTTCGTCGCGTCCGCTCCCATCGTGCACCTCGCCAACGGCCAACACGACCGCGTCTGGTCCTCGCTCACCTTGCAGGTCGCATCGCCCGTCGTCCTCGCTCTCGCCGGCTCTCTCGTCGGACTGCGCTTCGACTGCTCCGACAACCGCCCCGAGTGGGGTGCCGAGTGCTGGCCTCAGGGCATGATCGCCGGACTCTCGGCCGGATTCCTTGCTGCCCCGGTGCTCGACGCCCTGTTCATCGCCAGACCCGTGGCTCCGCCCTACGGCGAGCGCACTTCGGACACGCGCTTCTCGGCCTCGCTTTCGGTGCTCCCGACCTCGGACGGCCGCGGCCGCTCCCTCGCCCTCGTCGGCTCGTTCTGACCTGTTGTGGCTCGGCCCGCACTGTACCTATCCTTGTCTTCCTGGAGGTTCCATGAACGCTCGATCGCTCTCTCCTCTCGCAGCAGGCGCCTTGTGCCTGGTGTTCGCTCCCGTTGCCTCGGCTCACCCGGTCACGGTGGACGGCAACCCCGGCGAGTGGTCCGCGCGTATGCCGATCGTCGAGAACCTCGGCCTGATCGTCCGCGATGCGCAGAACGCCGGCGAGTTCATCTGGAGGGATCCCGCCGCCGATTCCCGCACCGACATCGCGTCGCCGGAAAATGTCGCCGACCTCTGGGCGTTCCACGTCACCGGCGACACGAGCGGCATCTACTTTCTCGCGCGGCGGGACCCGAACGCGACCTTCTCCGGAGACCCGATCCAGATCCAGATCGCGATCGACGTCGATCGCACGGCCGGCAGCGGACAGGCGTTCTTCGCCGAGTACGGCGACGCCTCGGTCGCCAGCGCCAATCTCTGGGAGTACCTGGTCGTGACCCGCTTCGGCTCCGGCAACCAGCCGCGGGTCTACAATACCAGCTTCTCCGACGTCTCCGGCGGTCAGGCCAAGGCCGCACAGGACAAGCACGTCGAGATCTTCGTCCCCTGGTCCGTGCTCGGCCTCTCCGGCCCCCCCGCTGCCCCCCTGCGCTTCACCGTCGCCACCTTCCGCTCGAACACGCAGGATCGCACCATCGACATCAGCGGCTCCCCCAACGTGCTCGACGCCGTGACCCAGTACGGAGAGCCGACCGGTACGCTCGCCACCCCGACGAACACGTGGGTCGAAGTGCAGGACGGGATCGTGGATCACTCCTTCGACCTGTGGTTTGACGCCAGCGGCGAGGTCCATGCCCCGGTTGTAGTCCAACGCTTCGTCGCCAACGCCACGGCCGCTGGAGAATGGTTCGCGCTGCGAAATGTCACTGCGGCGCCCCTTCCCCTGAGCGGCTTCAAGCTCGGCGACGAAGAAGCTCCCGACGGCAAGGCGGAGGGTATGTACTCGTTCCCTGCCGGAGCGACCCTCGCTGCCGGCGCCTCCTACATCGTGGCGGCGGACGGAGCCGCCTATCTGCTCGCGCTCGGCGGGCTGCCCGACGCGGAGCTCGCAGCCGCTTCCGCAGCACCGGAAATGGTCAAGTACATGCCTTGGGTCGGCACCGCCACCAACTCGCTCGCACTGGCCGATAGCGGCGATGAGCTCCTCATCGTCGATCCGTCCAATACCGTCATCGACATCGCCACCTTCGGCAACAGCCCCCTCAGCGAGCTCTCCCCCTTCACTCCCGCTCCGGGCACCGGTGCGATCCTATCCCGCTACGCCGATTCCCACGACACCGACAACTGCAAGTCCGACTTCGCTAACCTCGGCGCCGCGTGCGTGTCCGATGCCAACTGCTCCGGCGCCTGCAAGCAGTGCGTCGGCAACGTGTGCGTAAACAAATCCGCTGGCGCCGCGTGCGCCGACTCCAACCTCTGCAACGGCAGCGAAACCTGCGACGCCGCCGGGACCTGCGTCGCCGGAACTCCCAAGAGCTGCGACGACGCCAATCCCTGCACCAACGACTCCTGCAACCCCGCCGACGGCCAGTGCGTCCATGTCCCGGGCACCGGCGCGTGCGACGACGGCAACGCCTGCACCTCCAACGACTCCTGCTCGGGCGGTGCCTGCGTCGGCGGAGCAACCGCTTCGTGTGACGACACGAATTCCTGCACCACCGACTCGTGCGATCCCGTCAGCGGCTGCCAGCACGTCGACAACACCTCCCAGTGCGACGACGGCGTGTTCTGCAACGGCGTGGACATCTGCGCAGCCGGCACCTGCTCCGAACACTCCGGGGATCCCTGCACCGGTGCCGATGGTGACGACAACTGCTCCGAGTCCTGCGACGAGGTTGCGAACACCTGCACCGGCCCCGACCCCAACGGCTCCCCGTGCAATGACGGACTCTTCTGCTCACTCTCCGAATCGTGCCAAGGCGGCGCCTGCGTCGGCTCCGCCAGCCCTTGCCCCGGCCCCGATGGCGACGAGAACTGCGCCGAGTCGTGCGACGAGGCCTCCGATTCCTGCACCGCCCCCGATGTCGACGGCTCCGCCTGCAACGACGGGCTCTTCTGCACGGCCACCGATGCTTGCCAGAGCGGAACGTGCGCTGGCTCCGGCAACCCTTGCCCCGGCCCCGACAGCGACGACGACTGCTCCGAGACCTGCAACGAGCAGTCGGACGCCTGTGATGCCAACGATCCCGATGGCGCTGGCTGTCTGAACGGGACCTGCTCGAGCGGCGTGTGTGGGGGCGCGGCCGGCAGCGCGGGCGCCGGTGGCTCTGCCGGAGCCGCCGGGACCGCCGGCTCGGCAGGCACCGCAGGCACCGCAGGCACAGCGGGCACGGCAGGCACAGCGGGAACCGCAGGCTCTGCCGGGAACTCAGCCCATGGCGGATCGTCCGGCTCCGCGGGACAAGGTACCGGCGGCTCCACCCCCGTCGACCCCACGATCCCCGAAGACGAAGGTGGCTGCGGATGCAGCGTCCCAGGCTCCTCCTCCTCCACTCACGGCCTCCTCTTCGCCGCCCTCGGCATCGTCCTCAGCCGCTTGCGCCGTCGCCCCCGCTGATCCCCCGCGTTCTTGCTCCTCCCGCGGCTCGCCGCCTACGATCCAGGTCCCATGTCCGACGATCGGTGCTGGTGGAAGAGCGGCGTCATCTATCAGGTGTACCCGCGCTCGTTTCAAGACTCGAACGGCGACGGGGTAGGGGACCTCCCAGGCATCACGACCCGCCTCGACTACCTCCAATGGCTTGGCGTCGACGCCCTCTGGATCTCGCCCTTCTACCCCTCTCCCCAAGCCGACTTCGGCTACGACATCGCCGACCACTGCGACGTCGACCCCCTCTTCGGCTCCCTCGATGACTTCGATCGATTCCTGTCCGAGGCGCATCGGCGCGGCCTGCGCGTGCTGCTCGACTACGTCCCCAACCACACCTCCAACCAGCACCCGTGGTTCGCTCAATCACGCGCCTCGCGAGTCAACGCCAAACGCGACTGGTACATCTGGAGGGATCCAGGCCCCGACGGCGCCCCCCCGAACAACTGGCTCAGCACCTTCGGCGGCCCCGCCTGGACCTGGGACGAGACCACCCGACAGTTCTTCTACCACTCGTATCTGCGCGAGCAGCCAGACCTCGACTGGCGCAATCCCCTGGTCGAGCAGGCCATGCTCGACGTCCTTCGCTTCTGGCTCGACCGTGGCGTGGACGGCTTTCGCGTCGACGCCCTCCGCAAGGTAATCAAGGACGCTTCCTTCCGCGACAACCCGCCCAACCCGGATTGGGACCCGTCCGGCAATCCCTACAAGAAGCTGCTGCCTGTCTTCTCCGCCAGCCGCCCCGAAGTACACGACATCATCCGTCGCATGCGCGATGTCCTCGATGGCTACTCGGACCGCGTCATGATCGGCGAGCTCTACGAGCCCCTCGAGAAGCTGGTGACCTACTACGGCTCGACCGACGCACCCGAGTGCCACCTGCCGTTCAACTTCCTCCTGCTCAAGACCCCGTGGAACGCGCCCGATTTGCGCGCTGCCATCGCGCGCTACGAGAAGCTGCTCCCGCAACACGGGTGGCCCAACTGGGTCCTCGGCAACCACGACAAGAGCCGCATCGCATCCCGCGTCGGAGTGGCGCAAGCGCGCGTCGCCGCAATGCTCCTGCTCACCTTGCGCGGCACTCCCACCCTCTACTACGGCGACGAGCTCGGCCTGCCCGACGTCCCCGTCCCGCCGCATCTCGTCCAGGACCCCTGGGAGAAGAACGTCCCCGGTCTCGGGCTCGGACGTGACCCCGAACGCGCCCCCATGCCCTGGGACGCTTCCCCACACGCTGGCTTCTCCTCGATGGATCCCTGGCTCCCCGTCGAGCCGCGCTTCGAATCCGTCTGCGTCCAGCGCCAGCGCGAAGACCCCTGCTCGATCCTCTCGATGCATCGCGCGCTCATCGCCCTTCGACGTTCCGAGCCTGCGCTTCACCAAGGGGCTCTGCGCTTCATCGACTCCCCAGAGTCCACCGTCGCCTACGAGCGATCCGTCCCCACGTCCCGAATGCTCGTCCTGCTCGACCTGTCCGGCACCCCTGCCACCCTGCGCCTAGATTCCCTTCGCCAAGGCGGAGAAGTCGTCGCGTCCACCCACGGGAACCGAACCGGTGAGCACGTCTCGGAGACGATCGCTCTCGACGCCAACCAGGGACTCGTGATCCGGCTGAGAGGTTGACCGACGCTCATGATCTCTCCTGCAAGCGACCGCGCTGACTTCGCACCCCTGTGGGAGTTGGATCCCGAGATCCTGTTCCTCAACCACGGCTCCTTCGGGGCCTGCCCCCGGCACGTCCTGCAGTTTCAGCACGACCTCCGCCTACGCATGGAGCGCCGGCCTGTGGCCTTCCTCGCTCGCGAGTGCGAGCGCCTTCTCGACGATGCCCGCGTCTCGCTCGCGGACTTCGTCGGGGCGGATCCCGATGACCTCGCGTTCGTGCCCAACGCCACCCACGGCGTGAACGCGGTGCTCCGCTCGTTGCTGCTGCGACCGGGGGACCGCCTGCTCACCACCAACCAAGCGTACAACGCCTGCCGCAACGCCCTCGAGTTCGTCTCCCGACGGGCCGGGGCCGTCGTCGATGTCGCATCACTCCCGTTCCCCGTTCGGTCCGAGGACGACCTCGTCCTCCCCATCCTCGAGCTCGTTCGTCCTACGACACGTCTCGCGCTCCTGGACCACGTGACCAGCCCCACGGCCCTCGTCCTCCCCGTCGCTCGCCTGGTGCGCGAACTCCAGGCTCGAGGCGTGGACACCCTCATCGACGGAGCTCACGCTCCAGGCATGCTCCCCCTCGACCTCCGATCCCTCGGAGCGTGCTGGTACACCGGCAACTGCCACAAGTGGATGTGCGCCCCGAAAGGCGCCGCTTTCCTCCACGCGCGACGCGACAAGCGCATCGATACCCATCCACCCGTAATCAGCCACGGCGACCGCTGCGCGCGCACTGATCGCGATGCCTTCCGCCTCGAGTTCGATTGGACCGGAACCTTCGATCCCTCGGCATTCCTGTCGGTGCCCGAAGCCATCCGCTTCATGGGCTCCCTGCTCCCGGGCGGTTGGCCCGATCTCATGGCGCACAACCGCAACCTCGCTCTCCACTTCAGGGACACGCTCTGCGCCCGTCTTGACCTCCTCCCCCCCGCACCCGATTCCTTGCTCGGATCCATGGCAGCGGTCCCGCTCCCCCACGACCTTCCCCTCGCGCCCACTCCCGCCGCTCCGCTCGATCCAGTCCAGGAACTCCTGCTTCGTCGCTTCTCGATCGAAGCCCCCGTGATCCCCCTCGTCTGCGGCCTCCGCGTGGTTCGGGTCTCCGCGCAGCTCTACAACGCCCCTTCGGACGCAGTCCGGCTGGCAGAAGCGCTCGTTTCGCTGCGAGCCGCTTGACCTGGACGCACTCATCGGCTCCCATTGTCCGGACGATCCCCTGACCAAAGCGGGGACGACGGAGGTGGAGATGCTCAAGGCCTTGTCAGTGATCGCCCTGGCTGCTGTCGTCGCAGGCTGCTGCAAGTCGAAAGACAACGACCCCGGTCCCATCCCGATCACCACCACGCAGGATCCCTTCGGCGGAAAGGTCTCGCCCGCCACGGCGAACCCGGGCAACCCCACGGCCATCGAGACCGTGGCGCCCACCGTGACCACCCCGCCTCCCGCAGCCACTCCCGCCTCTGGCGGCTACGCGCCCGACGGCCTCCCCGTCGACATCCCCGCGAGCCGCTCCGCGGTCCCCACCGTCGCCGAGTGGGACTCCGTCCCCCGCGAGATCAGCGTCTCCCGCTCCACTCCGCTCAACTGCGAAACCAAAATGCTCCGCGAATGGCTCCGCGTCTCCTGCCGCCCCAAAAGCAGCACCGGAGGGACTCCCACGGGCGTGAAGCACAGGCTCGGCCCCGAAGCCGACACCTACTACTTCTCCAAGGGAGGCGTCGCCTCCCTCGTCACCCCCGTGAAGCGCGGCAAGCACCAGGAGTCCGTCTTCACCTGGACCGACAAGGTCCAGACCCTCGTTATCGACTGGCCCCACGGCGCTCCGCGCCCCGTCATCCGATTCACCGACTAGAGCGGCGAGCTACCCCTCTCCGCGCACCTGACGCCGATCGCGCCCGGCCTCGTTGCGCCTTCGTCGCCGCCGGTACCCCGTCATACCCATCGCCACCGCGACCCCCAGCATCGCGCCCCACGCGCCACTCGCGCTTCGCCCCGACGCCCTGCACGCACACGCACCCCCTCCCGCGTAGGCGTCGTCCACCGCCGCCGCGCCGCCTCCGTCCACCCCCGCGTCGCTCTCCGATGGCACTCCCACCGTCACCGACGCCGTGTTGTTCTCCGCACGCAGATCGCAGCCGTCCTGCGTAGTCGCCTGCACCGTGCCGCTGACGCCGCCCGCTCCGATCGCGAAGACGAGCTCTGCCGTCACCTG
>CAYMUE010000089.1:0-24849 GCA_964393505.1 uncultured Polyangiaceae bacterium | reverse complement strand
TCGAAGTTCCCGGCCTTGTCGGCCGAGGCCTGGCTCGTGACGGTGCCACCGCCCGTGAAGATGTTGTTGCGCAGCAGGATCGGGGACAGGCCATCCTGCACGTTGATGAACGTGCCGGACTTGCGGTCGTTGACGAACGTGTTGTTGATCACGAACAGGCGCGAGTCGGGGTTGCTCGCGCCCTCCTTCGCATACGACATCATCGCGCCGTTCTCCGTGGTCGTCCCCTGCTGCACCACGTTCCCGATCACGAACGAGAGCCCGCCGTTCGGCAGGTCGATCTCGTAGCTGCCGGTGCCGTCTTCACCCGTGATCCGGTTGTACAGGATGTAGTTCTCCGCAGCGCGGCTCTTCACCAGGTGTCCCGATTTGCTGTGGTGCGAGTAGCACCCGCGCAGCGTGAACGACTTGATGTGCCCGATGTACATGTTGTGGGCGTAGCCTTCGCCGTCGCCGTTGTTGCCGAACTCCGAGTGCTCGATCACGATCGAGCTCTGATCGTTGGCACCCGTGAGGATGCCGTTCTCGTTGTCGTGGAAGTAGCAGTTGCGGAGCGTGAGGTTCGCCCCCTCCTGCCGGATCCCCGCGCCGTTCTTGTCCGGCACCGCGCAGCCCGAAAGCTCCACGTTCTCGATCGTCGTGTCGTGCCCCTGGATCACCCAGATCGCCTTGCCCTGCGAGTTCTTCCCCGCGGCGTCGATCTTCGCCCGCCCGTTCACCCCGCGGATCGACAGGTTGCTCTTCCCGATCGCACACACGTCGCCGTCGTAGCTCCCCGCCGCGTCGATCTCGATCGTGTCCCCGTCGCTGGCTGCGGCAAACGCGGCGCACGGCTTCGCGTGCTGTCCGCCCGGTCCCACCGTGAGGGTGGCGCCGAATGCGTTCATCGAGACCAGGCTGGAGGCGGCGACGATGCCTGCCAGGGACGTGCGGTATTTCATGGTGTGGGTCCTTCCTTGTGCCCGGCCGGGAGCACGCGTCGTGCCACGCGCCGGGTTCTCCGCAACGCTCGGCGGGTCGGCATGCGGTCGCTGCCGGGTGCGACAGCCTTGACGCAGGTCCTACCTGTTTCCCACGGGAATTGGATCCTCTCTGTCGCACGACGGCGCGGCGCCGTCTTGTGCCGGCGGTCGCGGGTGAACCCTTCCCCGCGGCGACGGCTCCAAGCTTCCATGACCCGTCGCGTGCTCCGCCTCGTTGCCTTCGTGCTGGGAGGCGCTGCTCTCGGCTTCGCCTACCAGCACTTCATCGGCTGCAGGACCGGGTCCTGCCCCATCACCTCCAACCCCTACATTTCCACGGCCTATGGCGCCCTGATCGGCTTCTTCGCCTTCGGGGGTTGGAAGAGCGCTCGCGACGGCGCCCCGAAGCCGCTCCCCGAGCCGGAGAGCCCCCGCCCCGACGACGGAGGTGATGCCCGCACCGCGCCGTAGTAGATCCTCGTCATCCATCATGCCCCTCGGCTCCGACCCGGCCATGCCGGCGATCCTGGTGATCGCTTCCCTCATCACGCTGGTGATGTTCAACGGCATGGGAGTCGTCGCGGCCTTCCTGCTCTGGCGACACGCCGCGGCCGTCAGGAGGCGCGATCCCGCAGGAGCTGCGCAGCCCGGCGAATCCCTGGCCTTCCTGTTCTACCTGCTCAGCGCCGTGTTCTGGGTCGCTGCCCTCGTGTGCTCCATCATGTTCCTGCGCAACGCGCGCACCGCCCGCGCAGGCGCCATCTGCGGTACCCTCGGCGTCGCCCAGGTCGTGCTCATCGCCTGGGGCGTCTGCATCCCCATCATCGTGTTCGCAGAGGACCTCGTCGCCTTCCTTCCGCCCTGACCCCGCCTCCACACCGGCACACACAGCCCCGCCGACCCCCACTCATGGAACCACGAACCGACGCGGACCGATTCATCCTCGAGCAGCTCCAGCCCGTGCTTCGCGCGAACGAGCGCATCCTGGTCTGCGCCTACCTCGTGCCCGTCATTCGAAGCACCGGAGTCTGGGCCTTCGTCAGCGCCGCGACGTCCAGGGCCGCCCTGGCCGCGATCACCTCCGAGCGTCTGCTGCTCATCGAGTGTCGGATCGGCGCCTTCCAGCCCGTGCTCGAGAATCGCGGCGTGGTGTCCCTCGAACGCGCGGAGATCAAGGGGGCGAGCGCGGACTCGACGCTCGTGCTCGAGCTGGGCGATGGACGCATGCTCGAGTACCAGGACAACCGCGCGAGCACCCACGTGTCCACGCAGGCCGAGTTCTTCGCGCGCATCGAGTCGACCTTCGGACACAGCGAGCAGGCGGCCCGCAAGACGCGCGATCAGCGTTGGCTCTCGTGGATCGCGACGGCCGTAGGGATCGCGCTCGCCGTCCTCTACGTGCTCTACCTCTCTCGCGGACGCTGAGCCGCGTAGTGCAGGCTGCCGAGGCGGCGTCGATCACGCTGCAACACCGCGACTACTTCGGAATGGTCGTGCACCCGAGGACCACGTCCACCTGTCCCTTGACGTTCTGGACCTCGTCGCACGACGCCGGGCACAGGATGATCTGTTTCGGGTGGTCGGCGTCGTCGTAGTACCACCCCTTGTCTCCCTTGCAGTCGGACTCGCCCTGGACCTTGGGGTGGACCTCCTGCGTGCCGCCTTCGGGGGTGAAGGCGACGTTGACCTTGGTCGGATCCGGCTCGCCGCTCGGCGGGTTCGGGATCTTGTAGGTGCAGCCCACCGCGCCGCGAATCGCGTTCAGCGCGTTGAGGAACTCCGCCCCCACGTTCCCCGTCCCGATCACGAACGCCTCGGTCGTCCCCCCCTTCTGCGCGATCGCGTTCAACGCCGTCAGCTCGCTCCCGATCCCGATCACGAACGTCTTCACGCCGTTGGCCGCACCGCCCTCCGCCACCGCCGCGACATCGCTGACCTCGTTCGGCACGCACCCGGTCGGCATCCCGTCGGTCGCCAAGACCACCAGCGAGATCTGGTCCGTGTTCTGACCCGCCCACTCGAGCATCGTGTCCATCGTCCCGCGCATCGCGGGCGTCATCGGCGTTTGCCCCTCGGGTCCCTGGCTCGCCATCGCCGCATTGATGTCCGCGGAGACACCCGGAAGCGGAGCGATCCCCACCGCGAACTTGCGGTAGTCATCCGAGATGCAGGAGTCCGTCGCCCCCATGGCGTCCATGCACTTCTTGAAGATGCACTCCTCGCCATAGGGCAGGCAGTCCGTCCCCTTCACGCAGTCCACCTTGGGCTTCACGCTCGGCGGCACCGGGAAGAACCCCAGTCCCATGCTGATCCCGGTCGTGCCCGGCAGGGACATGAACTCCGTGATCGCCGAGGTGACCTGGTCCCACTTCGACGGCCCGGTGCCCGCATCCTCGTCGAGCCCCGACGACATCGAGCCGGAGTGGTCGAGCAGCAGGTACATGCCGACCGGCACGAGCTCACCCGTATACGAGTCCGAGGCACACCCCTCGAGGGTTCCACCGCCGGCGGTTCCGCCCGTTCCCACGATGATCACCCCGGCAGTCCCGCCGTTGGAGGCCCCGCCGGCGCTGCCGCCCGCTCCCGCTCCAGGGCCGATGTCCGATTCCCCGCCCGCGCTGCACGCCAGCCCCAACGCCAGGGCCGCAACGGCGCCCGTGCCCGAGATGAAGGCTCGTCTCGACGACATGGCGCAAGCATATCAGCGACGCTCGCCTCGCGCGAACGGGCCGACGCCTTGGAACTGCCGCGGGGCTTCTAGCCTTCGAGCGCCTTGAAGAAGGAGTTGTACTCGGCCGTGTTGTAGCGCTCGTAGTCGATGGGAAACGGCGTGAGCTGGCTGATGCCGTTCTTGTACCGGATGGTCAACGCCATCGGCGTCACCTCGCGGTAGTTGCTCGTCGCCGGCAAGTCGCTGTTGTTCTTGCCGCCAGCCGAGAAGAGCGTGAGCAGCACGGCCTCGCGGTCCTCGATCACCCGACGGAAGCCCTCGACCACGCGCTCGTGACCGCGCACCAGGGTCGTGCAGCCCAGCTTCGCCATGAAGCTCTTGAACTGGACCACCCCGAAAGGAAAGCGCGCGTTCGCCTTCTGGAGCTCGAGCGGGATCATGTCCGCCTCGCTGGGATCGCTCCACAGCATCTGGAACCGAATCTCGCTGTCGTTGAGCGACCCGATCCCCTTGTACTTCTCGGCGATCGTGTCGTCGCGCGGGATCCCCGCATGCACGAACAACAGCCGATCGAACACCAGCATGTTCGGCAGCTCCTCGAACATCTTCATCCACGCGGCGAACACCTCGTTGGGCGCGATGCCCTGCAGCGACATCATCGCCTCCGCGGGACGCACCGGCGCCAGCACGCGCCCGTTGAGCTCCACGTAGTACTCATGGTTGCCGCGCAACGCGAACACGTGCCCCGGCGCCGCCAACGACAGCTGCATCACCGTGCGCAGCACGCCGTTGTAGCTGAACCGGCCCCGGTCGATATAGTCGCCCAGCAGCACCAGGATCATGTTCGGGTTGTTGACCGGATCGTCGTGGTACGCCTGCACCTTGCGGAAGAAGTCCGCCTGCATCAACGCGCCCTTCAGGCACGAGTAGCAGCCGTGCAGATCCCCCAGCACCAGCAGCTCGTAGTCCTGGTTCTGCTTCGTCGGATACACGTGCACGTGCCCATCCAGAAACGGCTCCTGCCCCGCGAACTCCGAGAACGTCCGCGCCCGCTCCAGCTTCCCCGCCCCCGACTTGCGGGTCTCGTCGAGCCACCCGGAGAACTTCTGGATCAGATCGAGATCCAACTGCGCCTGGCGCACGAACGTCTCCTGATCCCGCGAGTAGTCCCACTCGTAGCGTCGCAGGAACGGATGATCCACCTCGCGCGCCGAGAGCCGCCGCGCCTCGTCGATCACCACCGCCCCCTCGTCCAACGCCTCGATCTCCACCTCCGGGATCTCCATCGGCGCGCTCAAGAGGTGGAACAGCTCGTCGCGGAACTTCGCCTCGCTCGCGTGCACCACCCCGTCCGCATGCATCAGCGCGTCCACCGTCGACAGCAACGCCGCCCGGTTGTCTTCGTCGAACTGCGTGAACAGCTCGAACGCCCGCAGCTTCAGCTTCGCCAGCACGAACTGCAGGGGGTCCTCCCCCTCGGGCACGCTCTCCGAGAACAGCGACCGGATGTTGCCGTCGATCCGCTCCAGCTCCTCGTGGAAGTGCCGCGTCCACCGGACGATGACATCCCGATGCTCCGTCAGATCCCCCTGGAGCACGTCGCGGGCCCGCTGCTCGATCAGCCTCCCGATGTACTCCTTGATGAAGTCCCTCTCGCTCAGATCGAAATTGCCGTCGATGTACCCGAACGCCGTCAGAGCGAAGATGATCGCCTCCATCTGCTGCTCGGCTACCTTCGAGTCCCGGCTGAACGTCAACATGGGTTCCCTCCGTGGTGCCCGGCAGGGTAGCGGGAACCAGGCGCAGCGCCAACCACCCGCCACGCTCCCGCTTGCCCCCCCCGCGCCGCCGCCGTGCGTTCTGCTCCGCCGCGTTCCGCCCGGCCTGGTGCGTCGCCGCCCGCGCCGTCCACGGCATCCACCGCTAGCCCCGCCCCGGCTCGCGCTGCTATCCTCCCGCCCTCTACAATCATGGCGATCCCCGGACCTTCCTCTCACCTCCTTTCCCTCGCCTTCGCTGCCGCCGCGATCGTCTCGGCTTGTGCCGCAGACCCGCCTCGACCCGTCGCGCGCACGGCCGCCTCCGAACCCGAAGAGGATGCCCCTTCGGCGCAGTGGCAGTTCGTCTCCGAGACCGGAAAGCCTGCTCGCGGAGTCGATGCCGAATGTGCAAAGGTCCTCGGCTTCGTCCTCGGTGACAAGGACTGCACCGGCGAGCTCTGCGAGTTCGCTCGCGACCTCGGCAAGGAGTGGCTCGAGCGCTGCGCGCGCAAGTCCCCCGCCGCCGTCGACGACGTCCGCTCCGTCGTCGACAAGATCTCCGGTCGCGTGGATCTGCGCGGAGACACCTGCATCCACCAGGGCAACCGCTTGCTGCGCACCAACGAATGCGGCGCGCCGGAGGCCTGCGTCAAGGAAGCCCAACGCTGGATCAGCTCCTGCGGCGATCGCTACGCCACCCCGCTCGTCGTCACCATCCTCACGCGACGATCGGAACGCCGCTTCACCGAAACCACCCGTGTCCAGTTCGACACGCGCTCCTGCAGGGTCCTGCAGGAGAACGTCTCCAAGGGGATCGGCTGCGACGGCGAGGAGAAGTGCAAGGACGCGGTCGAGACCGTCACGGCCTGGCAGGATCGATGCCGCAAGGATTCCGAGACCGTCCCCATCGCCACCGCCTTCGCCATGGCAGATGTCCTCGTCGGCGCCTCCCGCGGTGTGGACCCCATCCGCGTGGATCCGGACGCCGACCGTCTCGACGATGCGGCCTTCCCTCTCACCCTCTCGGACGGGAAGGGGACGGCCGCCTGGGTGTGCGGGGAGCGCCCCACGAGCCTCGACAGCTACCTGTCTGCCCGCGCGAAGTGCTCTCCGGGGGAGCTCATCTTCGCCCGCCTCGATGCCCACCAGGTGCGCACTGTGTCCGTGCCGCACTCGTCCGATGCGGACTTCTCGCGGCTCTTCCCGTTCCTCGAGCTGAAGAACGAGCGCGACGCTCGCGACAAGGCAGAGCTCGCCGTCTTCCGGAGCAAGCTGCGCGAAGCGGTCGACAGCGCCAACGCCGGGAAGGCCTCCGCCGCGTCGGCGCAGCTCGCCGCCGCTCTCATCCCGCACGCGCCGGCGGTCGCTCGCAACGCCGAGTACCGCAAGCTCCTCCTCGAGTCCGACGCCGCCCTCGCGCGCGCGCTGCGCGAGTGGGGGAAGAAGAAGGCCGCCGCGCGGGTGCGCGACACGACCGAAGCCGCCCTGTTCGCGGGCCGCGCCCTCGCGAACCCGTTGCACGACATGCGTCTCGACGGCTCCGTAGTCCCCGGCTCCTTCGTGGCTCCGTCCGGCTTCGCCTGGTCCGACTCCATGCCCGAGTCGTTCGCCGCCTACCGCAAGGAGCTCGGCACATTCGAGCGGGCGACCCGCAAGCCTCTCTCTGCCGCCCGTCTCGACGATCTGCGCGAGCGGATCCAGAACGACATCGCGGCATGCGCTGCTGCGCAGGTCGCGGTCAGCAAGGCCGAAGACGCCAGCGCGGCATGCCTGTTCCGCGATGCGTCGTGCCTTCCCGCCCGCGCGGTGTCGCTCTCCCAGGCCGCCGAGCCCGACCGCGAGCGGCTCGCCAACGCGCAGCGAAGCGTTGCCCTCGTCCTGTCCAGCCAGGTCTTCTCCGCCAGTCAGGTGCAGGCCATCGAGGCCGACAAGGTCGCCGCCGGCTGCCTCGACTGATCCCCGACAGCTACGAGCACGAGCCCGGGCAATCAAGATGCTTGCGTCGTGATGCTGCGCCGTCCCCAGACCGATCACCGGGCCGATGCAACGCAGCAGCACCCACGAACGGAAATGGGAAGGGCACGGGCGCCGTCGACCGAGACGAGCAGGTGGAGCGGCGCCTGGCTCCCCCAGGAGGACGGGGTCTTGAACTCGGCAACACCGTGAGCGTCCGTCTCGCCGGTCAGGGTCCGGCCGCTCGCGGGATCGAGCACGGTCACGGCGCGTCGCGCCGCGGGGGCTTCGCCGCACCACTCCAGCCGGTCCATTTGCTGGATCCCCTGAACCGTCTCCTTGGAGTCCCGCGCACGCAGCGTGTCGATCGCCGCAGCAACCCCGAGGCCCGAGCCTGCCGCGACCGCACCGAGCGACACCGAGAAGACGGCGTCAGATCCCGAACAGCTCGGGGGATTCGAATCTTCGCAGCCGGGATGACTCCGCCATGCCAGCAGGGAGCCGGCGGCGACGAGCAACCCGGCGGCCAAGGCCTCGTACTTCACAGCCGGAGCGTCGCGGATCACATCACGCTCGATGGCGACTCGATGCCATTCCGATCTGCTGCAAGCCATGACCGAGACGGCAAGGATCGAAAGGCGGTCCTCGCACAAGCACGCCGTTGCCCTGGTGAGATCAGACTGTGGATGGCG
Organism: uncultured Polyangiaceae bacterium; assembly: GCA_964393505.1. Taxonomy (GTDB): domain Bacteria; phylum Myxococcota_A; class Polyangia; order Polyangiales; family Polyangiaceae; genus JACRCQ01. The sequence continues at coordinate 16,811 of CAYMUE010000089.1, read as the reverse complement.
AGAGACCTCGGTCTTCACGACCTCGCCTCGCGCCGTGACACGCTCGACGACACGAGTGTTCACGGGGGCGCATCCGCATGCCAGTCCGGCAGCTAGAAGCCCTACCATCAGGTTGCGTTCGTTGTTCGATGGCATCGCTCCCACTTTGCTACGGCTCCCACTTGTCCTCCAGCGCCTCGTCGCACAGCTTGATCGCGTCTTTGTGGGGGCTCAGGACGATCGGGTAGAGCCCCTTGCGTGGATCGCCACGCGTGGGTCACGACGCGTGGATCGCCACGCGGGGATCACCACACGTGGATCGCCACGTGTGGATCGCCACGTGTGGATCGCCACGTGTGGGGGATAGCGCGGTCGACATCGCCGCCGGTTGAAGAGGCCGTCTCAAAATGATCGAGGCTCCCGGCGACACACCTCGGGTTACCTACAGGCCCCGCCACTTGACCCGGTTCAAGGAGTCCACCATCGCGTTGAACGCAGCCAGGATCTTGTCGGAGTCGGCGTCGGTGACCTTCGTGCCCTTCACCGCTCGCACCGTCTCGATGAACTCGTCGCACTTCGGCTTGTACATGGCGTACATGAACGCCTTGCCCGTCTCTGCGGAGTGCCCGTCGGCGTACGTGCTGAACGCCGTGTAGCTGGCGTCGGTCGCGGCCTTCAACCTGGCGAACTCCGTGGGGTTCGGCTTGTCCTTGGTTACCTCGCGCAGGAGCGCCTTGGCGTCACGCTGGAACACCAGGGAGTGGTAGTACAGGTTCTTGTTGGCCGAAGCAGTCTGGATCCGCTCCTTGTCGACGTTGTCGCCCGCGGTATCCAGCCCCTTCTCGAACGCGTCGATCGCCTTGCGGAACTTGTCGTGCTCGGTCTTGAAGGTCGCGTGGAGCGTCTTGGCCTTGGCGTACTTGTCCGTGTTGTACTCCTTGGCCGTGTAGTACTGGCCCATCTCCTTGAGCAGAGGGGTCATGGCCTTCACGCTCTCGACGAACGCGGGCAGAGTCTGATCGAGCTCGGGGATGGGAGGGTCCTTGTCCTCCATAGCCTCCTCGCACAGCTTGATCGCGTCGTCGTAGGGGCTCAACACGATCGGGTAGAGCCCCTTGCGCGGCTCGCCGTTGCGGACCGACTGCAGATAGGTGGCGCCCGACTTGCTGATGCGAAGCGCTCGGTTGAAACACTTGATGCAGCGGTTGACCCGCGCGTGACCGTGGGACAACCCGGTCTCTTCGTCGATCTCGGCAGACGCTGCCGTGCCGGGCGAGGCCGCGGGCTCCGGATCGGTGCCGGAGGATTTCTTGAACTTGTTGCAGCACCCGCTGAAAGCGAGGCTCATGACGACGATCCCGGCAAGCGTCAGACGTGTTGCGTTCCGCATGGCACCCTCTCCGTTTCTCGCTCTCGCACCCGTAATCCGACGCGAAAGCGGTGATGCTACCAGAGTCGCGAGGACGCGTCCGCTTACCTTCGCGGCAGGGATCGTTCAATCGATTCGACGGCAAACACATCACGCGCTGCGCGGGCTCACTCCCTGATCACGCGTCTTGCGCCTGCGGAACACCAGCAGCAATGCCAGCGCAAGCGGCACCCGCGACAAGCCCGAGCCCGAACCCCTCGCCGCCGAGCAACCGTAGAAGCCCGTCTGCTCTGGCTCCTCCGCGGCGCCTCCAGATGCTTCGGCGCCCGAATCCTTCAGCATACCAGCTCCGCCTGCCGCGCCTGCTGCTCCCGCTCCGCCTTCGCCCGCTGTGCCTGCAGCACCTGCCGCGCCCGCCGTGCCTGCAGCACCCGCTCCACCTTCGCCCGCGGCCCCTGCCGCGCCCGCCGCTCCCGCCGCTCCCGCCGTGCCTGCCGCGCCCCCCTCCCCGGACGAGTCTGGCTCCGCGTCGAGCGGGGCATCCACCGCGACGTCATTCGCCGCGTCCACCCCCGCATCCCCCAACGTCACGCACTGCGTCCCGATGCACTCGAAGCCCGGTGCGCAGTCCTGCCCCGTGGAGCAGGACGTCTTGCAGGCGCCGTTGGCGCACCCATAGGGCGAACACGACGCCACCTCCGAGGCACACGTCCCCTGACCGTCACACTGCCACTTCTCTTCTCCCGACGCCGTGCACGACTGCACCATGCAGGCGGACCCCGCCGCATACAGCGCACACGCCCCCGCTCCGTTACAGGTGCCGTTGCGACCGCACGTCGCCACCCCCTCATCGGGACACTCGCTCGACGGATCCGCACCCACCGCGACAGGGCCGCAAACGCCGTTGGCTCCGCCGCTCTTCGCTGCCGTCGAGCAGCCCTCGCAGATTCCGTCGCACGCCTGGTCGCAGCACACCCCGTCCACGCAGTGGCCGCTGATGCACGCCGCCGACTGCCCGCACGTCTCACCGTCGAGCAGCTTGCAGGCCCCGGCGCCATCACACGCCTGTGACGAAGTGCACGCCGGCGTCGAGTTGGGATCGGGAGAGAGCATGTCCACGAACGAATCGCACGTCCCGCCCGCGTTCGCGCAGGACATGCAAGGCGCCGTGCACGCATTCTGGCAGCAGACGCCGTCGACACAGTGCGCCGACGCGCACTCGCCGCTCTGCCCGCACCCGTCCCCCTGCGCCTTGGGGACCACCTTGATCAGCACCGCAACGCTGGGAATTCCCGCGACGAACACCCTCAGCCAGGCGTGGTCGTGGGGGAAGTCGGTGGGGACCACGAACGTCACGCTCGTGTCGCCGAAGCTCGACGGCATGATCCAGCGCGGGAGACTCCCACCGACGGGGTCGATCACGACGATGGGCAGGTCCGACGCCGCCGAGTTTGCGGTGCCTCCATGGGCCTGCGTCGTGCCCCGGAACCCCGTGCCTTGCGCCGTCACCGTCGCACCCCGCTTCATCGGCGAGTCGATGCTCGCGATCACCGGTCGCCATGCGTCGAGGAAGGCGAGCCCGGGGTCGAGACGGTCCACGGCGCTCGATGCTGCCGCGTAGGTCCCTCCGCCGACCGCGGCCACGTGTCCGTTGGACAACTGCGTGACCGTCATCCCGAAGCGCGGAGAGGCCATCGCTCCGCTCGATCGCCATTGCTTCGTGGCACGATCGAATAGCGTCGTGTCCGACATGGCATTGCCCGCCATCCGTCCCCCGGCCACGGCCACCTTCCCGGACGCCGTGCGCGTCGCCGAGGCCTCGTGCCTCCACGTCTCGTCAGGCGGCGTCGCCCACACGTTCGTCGACGGCTCGTACAGGTCGCTCGCGCCGCTCGTGTTCCCGTTCACCGCCATCACCTCGCCCGTGGCGAGCAGCACCGCGTCGAACCAGAAGTGCTCGTTCGGAATCGCGCTCGCCCCCACCCAGGTGCCGAGCTTCGGATCGAACAACACCGCCGAGTTCTTCGCCGAACCGCCCCCGCCGACGAGCATCAATCGCCCATCCCCCAGCACCACCGCCGAGTGGTCCTCCAACGAGGGGCCGACCATGGTCAACGGGTCGGACCACGCATTCGTCGCAGCGTCGTAGATCTCCGCCGAGCCGTAGCTCGCCACGATCACCCGCCCGTCGTGCAGCAGGCTCGCCGTGTGGCTGTAGCGGTTCAGCTTCATGTCCGGCACGTTGATCCACTGGTTCGATGACTCGATGTAGACCTCGGCCGAAAACAGCGTCATTCCGCCCGAAGTCACACCTCCGCTCACCAGCACGTTGCCGTCGGGCATCAGCACCGCCGCGTGCTCCCGACGCGCCACGTTCATGCTCGCCGCCGAAGCCCAGTTTCCTGTCGCCGGATCGAGAACCTCGCACGACGCCAGCGCATCGTTCCCGTCCGTCGTCCCTCCCGCTACCAGGAGCTTCCCGGAAGGCAGAATCGACGCCGCATGGTACCTGCGTGCAGCAGCCATCGGGTTCATCGGAACGCAGATCGCATCGACCTTGAACAGCTCCGACGACGCCAGCGGAGCGGTTCCCTTGCCTCCCGCCACCAGCACGTCGCCCGAGCCCAGCACCGCGACGAGCGCCCGCTCACGCGCCGCTTTCATCAACGGTCCGTCGGCAAACGCCTGCGCACCCGAATCGTACAGGACCGTCGAGTCGAGTGCGCCGTACTGCCCGATTCCCCCGAGCAGCAGCACCCGGTCGGACGGCAACAGCACGGCGGCGTGCCCACGACGCGGCTCCGTCATGACCGCCGCCGGCGTGGACCAGGTCCCCGCCCCGGGGTCGTAGACATGGACGGTCCCCAGCGCCACTCCGCCACTCGTGCCCCCAGCGACGACCACCTTTCCCGATCGCGTCCGCGTCGCCGTGTGCTCCGCCCTCGCCGTCGGCAGAGCCGGACCCGTCGTCCAGCTCGCACTCGAAGGATCGAAGATGCGCACCCCCGACTGCGGCACGATCCCCGACTTGCCTCCGATCAGCATCACGCGACCGTCCCCGAGCCGCACAGCCGCTGCCGCCGTCACCGCCGCGCTCGTCCCGGCGCTCGACCACTGATTCGTTCCAGGATCGTAGAGCTGAGCGCTGCCCGTTCCCTCTCCCGCAGCCATCAGCACGCGCCCGTCGCCAAGCAGCACCGCCGAGGCCATGGTCCGCGATACCGACATCGCCGCGGCCGCGGTCCACGTCCCACTCGACGGCGAGTACAGCTCGCACTGCGCGGTTCCACCACCGCACACCAGCACACGGCCGTCGCCCAACACCGTGGAGGTTCCTCCCCGGCGCGCCGTCGTCATCGGCGCCGTCGCAGTCCATACCCCCCGCATCGGGTCATAGCGATCGCAGCTCGACAGCGCCGCCGAGCCGTCCGACGTCCCTCCGCACACCATCACCTTGCCATCGCCCAGCAGCGCCGCGCTCGCTTCATGCCTCGCGACCCCCAGCGCCCCGAGCGTCGCCTCCCACCCCGCCAGCTCGGCGCTTCGCACGCGCGTCGGCTCCCCGCTCGGCTCCGCGCCGTTGCACGCGGCGAGCGCCAGCACGGGCAACACCGCCCACGCCGCGCGGCAACCCCTGCTCGCCCGGATCTCTCGCACTGACTCCTCCCGCTGCCTGCGGCAGGATGCTCTCTCGTGTCGCGCTCTGCGCATCATCGCGTCCGCCTCCTGCGCACTCCTCAGAAGCGCCCCTGCGCACCCACCGACGGAAGAAGTGTCGTTTGATCGTAGTGGTCAGGCGCGCTCGCGAACGCCGCCACACCGAGCTGCGCCAGGAACCCCACGTGCTTCCACGGATCCACGCGGACTCCGGCTGCCGCGTGTCCCCCCGGACGGGCCCCGTCCGCAAAAAACACCGGGATCCCAACGAACACGAGCGGCTTCACAACCCCTTGGCCGAAGTGGAAGCTCGCACCCGCCTCGAATCCCTTGTCCCGCCCCAGCAGCGCCGTCACCTGCAGATCGGCCCAGCGGGCGACCCCGTAGCTCCCACCGATCGCTGCGACCGCGCCGCGCAGCTTGCCGTCGATGTCCGCTCGAAGCACCACGCCCAGCCCCGATGCCGACGCCTCGGGACGAAGCTGATCCTTCTCGATCGGCCGTGCCGGTTCCGCGTCCGGCAAGGGTTTCTCCTTGCGCCCCGACTCTTTCGCCACCGGCGTCACCGCCTCCGCTTCCAGCGAGAGCTCCAAGGTGCGTCGCTCCCCTGCCGCTAACGTGACGTCCCGCACGACCGTGCGATGTCCCGCTGCGGACACGATGATCGTGTGACGCCCCGCTTCCACGCGAAGCGGCCGAGCCCCGCCGATCGACACGACCGCACCGTCGATGCGAGCCTCCGCCCCCTGCTTGTTCACCGACACCGTCAGGTGCGCCACCGCCTTGTCGATCTCCTCCATCGCGCTCCTGGCTTGATCCCGCTTGGATGCATCGGCGCCCGGATCGTTCAGGTACTGCTCGTATCGATCACCTGCCTGCGCAAGCCGCCCCAACTGTCGCAGCGTGGTCGCGACATTGAGCAGGATCTTCGGGTTTTGCCAGCGCGCGTACGCTTGCTCGAAGCTCGCGAGCGCCTCCACGTACGCCCCCCGATCGAGCTGCTGGTTGCCCTGCTCGAACAGTCGCCTCGCCTCCGCTTGCGACGCGTCGTCGGCCTGCGCCATCGACGCCGTGACGAAGAAGACAGCCGCGGATGCGAGGCGCAACAGCAGCGATGAGCAGCTCACAGTGTCGTCTCCCTGGGGCCCTTGATCTCGATCTTCGACTTCCCCGCCGGTGGACTGCCCCCCTTCGTCCTCGCCGGTCGAATGCGCTCCAACGTGATCTCCAGTGCCGTGTCGCGATCCGGCACGAACGACTGCGTCGTGGTCGCGAACCCTCGCGCCGCGACAACGACCTTGCGAGAAGACGAAGACCGAGGCAGCACCACCGAGCTGCCCGACACGCGTTCCCCGTCCAGCTCGACGACCGCGTCCGCCGGATCGATCCGCAGCTTCACGACCACGGTGGCCGCCTCGGCCGGCGGTCCCGAAGCGGATGCCGATGCCGTCACAGGTTGCGTCGGGACCGGTGCCGTCGCCGAAGTCGCCTCGGCCGACACGGCTTCCCGTGCCGATCCCGCCCCGCCTCGCATCACGACCAGCCCACCCACGCTCAATCCCACCACGGCCACCGCCGCGATCGCCGCGATCCACACGGCGCCCCCCGTGCGCCGGGGTTGCCCCTCTCCCGCTCCCTCGACGGTTCCCGGTCGCGTCTCTGCCGTCACCGCCGGCACAGGACCCATCGCAGCGCGAATCGTCGCGGCCGACGGGTCGGACGCGAGTCGAAGCGCTGCCGTTGCGTTCTGCTCGGGGGCCGGCGTGCGCTCCGGCAGCCTCGACCCCGGTGCCATGGCCGAACGCCCGGCGATTCGCATCACGCGATCGACGTAGACCCTCGTCTCGGCATCGGCCCAAGGCACGAGCGTCTCGGCGAGCTCCGCGACACTCTGCGGACGCGCATCGGCTTCCTTGCTCAGGCACCGGAGGATCAGCGCGTCGAGAGGCCCGGCCAGCTCCTGCCGCAGCTCGGACGGAGGCCGAGGCGGCTCGAACAGGATCCGCGCCATCAAGTCCGCCAAGGTCGGAGCATCAAACGGCGGCTGGCCTGTCAGCAGCTCGTACAGGATCACGCCCAGCGACCAGATGTCCGAACGCGCATCGACTCCCGATGCCCCACGCACCTGCTCCGGCGACATGTACAGCGGTGAGCCGAGCAGTTCCCGCGACGCCGTCAGGTTGTTCGCCTCCGGACCGCGCGTGTCGTCCTTCACCTTCGAGATCCCGAAGTCCAGGATCTTGATGAACGGACTGCCGTCCGCTCGATGGCTCACGTGCAGATTCGAAGGCTTCAGGTCCCGGTGGACGATCCCCCTCGCGTGCGCTTCCGCCAGGCCCTCGCACGCCTGCAGCACGAACGCCACGGTCTGATCGACCGGCATCGGCGCGTGCTGCTCCGCCCAGGTGCCCAGGTCGACGCCGGACAGGTATTCCATCACGATGTACGGACGCACCTCGTGCTCCGAAGAAACGTCGTGCACCCGAATCACGTGCTCGCTCTGCAGGCTCGATGCAGCCTGGGCCTCGCGCAGGAACCTCGCTACCGCGTCCTTACGCAACGCGATCTCGGGACGCAGCAGCTTGATCGCGACGGGCTTCTTCAAGTGCAGGTGCGTGGCCTTCGCCACCACCCCCATCCCCCCGTCCCCCAACAGCCCGTCGATGCGGTACTTCTCCGCAATGACGTCCCCCACCTGTGGCGTTCGCATCACCTCCGCCAGGGATTCGGATCTCGAGACTTCTTCTGCCATGGTCGGTGCGCTGCCCTCCGGACCATCCTGCCCGACGTCATCCCATCGGGTTGACCTGCAATGATAACGGCCGGGCGCCTCCCCTTGCCAACCCAATCGCTCGCATCACGATCCATCCCTGGCCGCCACCCGCTCCGGGCAACTTGACGCGCCTTTTCGCCTCGCCCGGCGCGCGTGCCGCCCGCACCTACCCGCCCGCACCCCTCGCTCGCAACAACGCATGCAACGGTTCCCCCGCTGCGCCCGCCGTGGCCAGGGCCTTCTTCGCCGCCTCCAGCAGCCGATCGTTGCGTGCCCCGGACACCGCCGCCATCACCGCGTCGCGCTCGCCCGGCCCCGCCTGCACCAACACCCCCACCACCAGCTCCGCTGCCTCGTCCGTGTCCACGTGCGCCAGCGCCTTGAGCGCCGACGCGCGCGTGCCCGCGTCCGACGACTCCCGGTAGATCCTCGCGAGCGGGTCGAACGCGTGTGGGAACCTCAGCTGCTCGAGGGAACGGTTCGCCTCCTGCCGGACCGCGGCCTCCGGATCGGCAACGAGCTGCCGCAAGGACAGGAAGGTGCGCTTGTAGAGGAACCTCCCCAGCGCCTTCGCAACGGCCGCTCTCACCGATGCGTGCTCCGCCCGCGCCAACCTCTCCATCGGCGAGAGCATCGAGTACAGCTCGATCGACTCGATCGCGTTCACCAGCTCGACCAGCGACTCCGCCGTCGCGCGCGCACCTTCCACCCGCAACGCGACCATCCGCCCCGCCAGCGCCCTGCGACGCACGACATCGGACCATCCCTGCGGCGCCAGCAGCACGTCGGCACACGCGTCGGCAACCGATCCGCGCTGCTCCCACTCCACCAGGTCCACGTGCCACACGTCCGGAAACGCCGACTCCTTCTGCCACGACGTCGACCACGCCGCCGCCTCGATCCGCTCGTCGGCCGCTGCTTCGTAGCGCTTGCTCGCACGCGCATAGTGCGCGCAGCGCGACGCTTCGATCGGCAGGTGCGCGAGCTCGACGTAGACCGCGCCGACCTTCTGGAACTGGCCGATTTCGGCGTAGCACATCACCGACGCCAGCAAGGCGTTCTCCGCGATGTCCGGGGGGCCCCCTCGCGCCATTGTGGAGCGAGCGACCTGGCGCCACAGCTCCGCCTGCAGGTCCAAGGCGTGGTTCGCCACCGCGGGCAGCCCCTGTCTGCGCGCGTATGCGCCCATCTCCTGCGCGATCGTCGCAGCCGCCGAGATCTCCTCCCGCTGCCTCAGGTACCCGATCGCCTCCTCGTAGGACTGCAACGCGTGGGATCGCAGGTTGTCCTCGCTCAGGATCCGGATCAGGTTCACGTACCCTTCGAGCACGTGCTCCGAGGTGTCGAACTGACGCCCCACTTCGACCAGCACGTGGAAGCAATCGAACGCGCGCTCCCGTTGCCCGATGCTCTCGTAGCGATCCGCCGCCTGCTCGAGGTGATGCACCGACGAGACCGTCGCCTCTCGGGCGGTGCGCATGTCGCCCACGTTGCGCGAGGTGCGCGCGACGTTGAACCTCGCCAGCCCCGCCGCGTACAGATCCCCCTCCGCTCCTCCCGAGATCTGCTGGGACAACCTCGACCACAGCCCGCGAGCCGTCGCCCAGTCCCCCGCCTTCTCCCTGCACACTGCAGCCTGCGCCACCTGCGCCGCCGCCTCGTGCTCCGCTGCCGCCTCCTGCAGCAGCCCCTGCGCCCGCGCGTCCCCCTCGCGCATCTTCAGTCCCCGCGCCGACAGCGTCCGCGCACGATCCGGCGAAGGCACCCGCGGCAGCACCGCGTCGGCCGACGCCGCATCCCCCAAGTACCACGCGCACGTCAACGCCCCGCTCGGATCGCCAGCCCCCGCCAGCACCCGCCCCAGCGTCTGCACCACCGAGCTGTACTCCTCCTCGGTCGCATACACCTGCCCCAGGACCCCCGTCAGCAGACGCACCCCCTCTGCCACATTTCCCTGCCGAACCAGGCGCTCGGCGTCGAGCCGCGCCTCCATCAGGTTCATGCTCAGGTAGTCCGCCACGCTCCTGCCTCCCGCCTCACCGCGCCGCGTCCGTCTCGCCCAGGATGTCCCGCGCCCGCTTCGCCCGAGCATCCCGCTGCGCCAGCGTCGCGTGATCGATCACCCACCGCGCGTCGAGCAGATCCACGTAGTCCAGATCGAGCTGCCCGCCCGACGGCAGGATGAACACGCACGCTACCTTCGCCCGTTGCTTGAGCGCCTGCACCAACGTGCGTGGGATGTACAACGCCGCGTGCGTGAACACGTGCACGATCACTTCCCGCGGATCCCGCGACCGCTCGATGTCCAGCGCCGTCACCAGCTCCGAGAACACGCGCGCCGGATTGCGCCCCCGCTCCCCGCGAAACGACAACACCTGCCCCGTCGGAAGACTCCCCCCTTGCGCCCGGTGCGGCTCGTACAACCTCGAGTCGAAGAACCGGAACGCCACATCCTCCCCCTCCAACAGCAGCTTCTTCGCCGTCGCCAACGCCATCCCCCGCGCGAACACCGCACGATCCCCGCGCATCGACGCGGTCGCGTCGATCACCAGCACATGCCGCCTCCCCGCTGGCTCCGCCACCGCCTCCTTCGCGTAGTACAAGACCTCGTTGTCCATCACCCGACGAACGAAGTCCTCCTGATCCCACGCCAGCTCCGTCAACACCAGCGCGTCCATCGTCCCCCGCGTCCCGATCCCCCCAAACCCCTCCCCCGCCCGCGTCGTCAGCCCGGGCTTGCGCTTCGCCTCCAGCACGCTCGGCAGGATGTCGAGCGAGAAGTTCACCACGTCGTTCGCCGACGGCGACGACATCGCCGCGAGAAGATCCACCTGCACCGATGCGGCCGACCCGTTCGCCCCCAACACCCCCAGGAGCCGCAACGTGTCCAGATCGAGCGCGTCCGCCACCGTCAGCACCTTGAGCCGGGCACGACGCAACGATGCGATCCCCTGCCACTCGAAGGTTCGATCCATCTGCCTGAACAGGTCGAGCAGTCGCTCCTCCAGGGCATCGAACGCCGCCGCATCCGCCACCATCCCGAGGGGATACGACGGACGCGCCCCCGCAGCGCTCGCAGCGCCACCGAGGATCTTCGAGAGAACCACCACGATCATGTCGTCGGACAGACGCAGCGTGCGCGCCCGGCGCGCTGCCTCGCACTGCGACAGCTCCCGTATCAGCCCCTCGTACTCCTGCAGCTGCTCCCGCGCCCCGGGAACCCCCAACAACGGCTCCAGCGCGATCCGCGAACCGATCGCCAACTGCTCCGGCGGCGCCGCAAGCAACATCCCCACGTCGTGCACGATCGGAAATGCGATCGACAACCCCAGCCGATCCAGGTCGCGCTCCCATCGCAGCGATCGCATCGCCAGCGTCGACGACCCCGGACGCACCATCGACAGCGCCAGCGATCCGAGCAGCCCTACCCTGCTCGCCGTCGCCTGACCCGCCTCGGGAACACTCCGAGCCATCATCCAGGTTCTATCCAGGTCCCCCGCGAAACACAAACGCGCCGTTCGATCGCGCGATGAAAGTGGATCGGCCCGCCCCGTTGTGTTCGGATGATGACCGGTATCCCCCATGACGGTGTGGAACAGGGCCCTTGATTCGGCAGGACGCGCCTGGCGCAGGTCCGTATCGATCGCCCTCGCCCTGCACCAGCATGACGCCCCGCTGAAGGCCGGCGCCATGGCCTTCGATCTGTTCCTCGGACTGCTGCCCCTCGCCGCCATCGCCGGATGGGCCCTCGCCCACATCTACGGCCAGACCGAACACGGCGTCTTCAACACCGTCATCGATATCGCCCCAGGCCCCGCCGCCGAGCTCGTCCACGAGCAGATCCGTAGACTCGTCGAACACGGCGGCACTATCGCCCCCGTCAGCATCATCGGCTTCATCTGGATCGCGGCCTCCGGCATCCACACCGCCATGAGCGCCATCCAGAGCGCTCGCACCGGTCACACCCGCTCCTGGTTCCTCAATCGCGCCATCTCCATGGGCGTCGTCGTCGTCACCCTCCTCCTGCTCACATCCTCCACCGCCGCCATCATCTTCGTCGAAACCTGGCTCCGCAGAAACCTCGTCGCCGGCAACATCGAGTCCGAGCTCGCCCTGCTCGCACGCTCCGGCACCTTCCTCTTCGGCATCACCGTCACCACCGTCGGCGCCGCCTCGTTCTTCTACATCTCCACCCGCGGCATGGAGTCCCACTCACGCCACACCATCTGGCCCGGCGCCCTCGGCTTCGCCACCCTGTGGACCATCGTCTCCTGGCTGTTCTCCGCCTACGTAACAGCCCTGGGACGCTACTCGCTGTTCTACGGCAGCCTCGCCGCCGTAGCCCTCCTGATGATCTGGCTCTGGATCAGCTCGTTCCTGCTGCTCGTCGGCTTCGAGCTCAACCTGCAGCTCGAAGGACGACGCGAGACCCTCGTCCCTCCGGCCATCCGGTTGTTCCCGCGACGCGCCCCTCAGACCGAGCCCGACGTCAAATCTCGAACGCCAGACCCGTGACCCACGTCGAGGTGCCGATCCTCATCTGGCCGCCGCCGAACCCGCCCAGGTCGGACCACATCCATTCGAGGTAGCCGTACGCGTGGTTGATTCCCACCGAGTTGTCCAACTGCTGCGTCGCCGCCGCGTCGAGGAAGTCGAGCTGCAACGCCAACCCCACCGCCGCGTGCAGCCCGTACGAGTGCCCCTTGCCGGTCACCCCGCCTTGCTCCGACGCTCCCAGCTCGTTGCTCGCCTTCCACAGCCCGTAGCCCAGGCCCAGCTTGCCATACGGCACCAGCGGGACGCTCAGCTCCCGCGGAAGCACATCGACACGCAGCACGCCCGCCGCGTACATCGGCATCAGCCACAGGCTCGTCTCCTCGGCCGAATCGACGTTCGTGCCCGAGAGCTTCGCCTTCGCGCTCATGCTCGTGTAGCTCCACCCCACCCCAGGACCGAACGTGCCGACCCACGGGATCCGCAGCGCCTGCCAGTCCAGCTCCATCCCGATGAACACGCGCTTCGAATCCCCGAAGACCTCGCGATACGGCGTCGCCCCTCCCTCGAACTCGTCGTCCACGTTCGGCCGATACGGTCCGAAACGCAGCTCGAACGCCCACGCCTGGTCGGACTCGCGCCGGGCCGTGCCACGACGCCACGACGCATCGGAGTCCGCCGAGCTCTGCGCACTCGCCTCCACCGAAAAGGTCAGCAGCGCCAACGCACCCGCTATTGCCCCCAACACCCGGGACCGTCTCATGCGTCCTTGCGCCTCCTGCGCACCACCCGAGCCAATGCCGCCACCGACATCATCAGCAATGCCGCCGTCCCGGCCCCGTGCCCCACCGCACCGGTCGAGCAGAACCCTCCGCCCGCCTCGCCCCCAGCTTCCTTGTACAGCTTGAAGAAGTCATCCACCGGAGAAGGCTGCGCACACTGCACGTTCGACAGCCGCCCCACGTTGCCCACCGTGTCCACCCCGGCAATCGCGATCGAATAGATGGAGTCGTTGACGAGCCCCGTCACCTTCCCCGAAGTCGCCGTGAGCCCGGAGACACTCCCGCAGTAGTACTTCGCGTCCGGAATTTCGCCCGCGAACAGGTTCACCGTCGGACAGCCGTTCCCTTCCGGCGTCGTGCCCGATCCGGAGTCCGTCTCCGTCGTCGATGCCTCCGTGCCCGCCTCCGGACAACCCGCCTCACCGGCGTCCTCCGGATCACAACTCTCTTCCTCCACCGACGCCTCCGCCGGCTCCGTGCCCGTCCCTGCCCCGGCCTCGAACTCCGTCGAGTTCGCCCCCGACCCCTCACTGCCCCGCGGCGGATCGCAGAAGAACTGGTAGCCCGACAAATCCGTGTCCGTCGATGCCGTCCAGTCGAGCTTCAGCATCGTGTCGCCCTGCCCGAGCGTCAGGCCCGACGCCGCGCTCGGCCCGACCAGATCGTACTTCGTGGCCCACGACACCCCGCCTTGCTGCTCGTTGCTCGCCTGGTCGATGAACATGAAAAAGAGCGTCACGCCCACAGGCGCCGACGACGTCCCGCTCTCCGGCGTGCAGTCCTCGAGCGTCCCCGCCCCCGCCTTCGTCGTGTCCGGTGGCTTGTGCTGTCCCACGATGTCACGCACTCGAACCTGCACGGTGTGCGAGGCGGATGTCGGCACGGCGGAGTTGCCGACGATCCAGCAGCTCGGCGCAGTGCCCTGGCGCGCTGTCTTGTCCTTGCAGTCCACGCCGCCCGCCCAGACCTCCATCGGCAGCCCGGCATACTCCGTCACGTAGAGCGGGAACGTGATGATGTCGTCGGCGAGGCAGTCGTCCCGATTGATCCACATCGGGTTCTTCGACTGGTCGCGAAGCCCGGTCTGGCGCGAGATGCTCGACTCCGTCAGCGTGGCCGTCGCGGCCTGCGCTGGCATCGCATACATCGACCCGACAGCACAGATCGCCGACAGGATGCCGGCAAGGGCAGGACGGTGCGTACTCATGTGCCTCTCTTGGAGCACATCACGTGCCACCGCGCAACGACCACGTTCCCCGCCCCGGGCAACCTCGCACCGATCGCCAAATCCCTTGCTGCGCTGTGCGCCACGGACGCCACCTTGTCACCGCCCGCGCCCGCCGGGCCCAGGGGATGACATCGTGTCAATCCCTCCGCGCCTCCTCCTGCGCGCTCTCCCGTCCCTCCCAGTGGCGCTCCAGCCCCTCGATCAACGCCGCCACCGTGTACGGCGTCGCCTGCAGCCCCACCCGCAGCCCACGCGCCTCGGCCGCCCGCGTCGTAACCGGCCCGATGCTCGCCACCACCACGCCGCACAACAGCTCCGCGTACCCCTCCCCCAACCCCGCACACAACCCCGCCACCGTCGATCCCGATGTCAACAGCACCGCGTCGATCCCCCCATCCACCAGCGCCTGCCTCACGCTCCGCAGACTCCCCGCCTCCGCGTGCCGCGTCTCGTAGACCGCCACCACTCGCACGTCGAAACCTGCCGCCCGCAACGCCTCCGGCAATGCCTCCCTCGCCTCCAGCGCGCGCGGGATGAGCACCCGCTTGCCCCTGGCTGGGCCCAACTCCTGCGCGATCGCCTCCGCGAGCGATTCCCCCACGTACTCCTTCGCCACGACGTCCGCGCGAATCCCCCGCTCCTCGAGGGCCCTCGCCGTGGCGGAACCGATCGCCGCGATCCGGTTCGCCCCCAACGCCCGCGCATCGAATCCCTCACTGCGCAGCACCTCGAAGAACCGCTCCACCCCGTTCACGCTCGTGAACGCCACCACCGCATAGGCCCCGAGCTCCCGCACCGCCTGCCGCAACAGCTCGGGCTCCGACGGCTCCACCAGCTCGATCGTCGGGACGATCCACGGCTCCGCGCCCCGCGCCCTGAGCATCGCTGCCGTCTCCTCCGCCTGCCCTGCGGCCCGTGTGACCACCACCCGGCGCCCGAACATCGGGTGCTCCCGCAACCACCTCTCCCACTGCGCGTCCTCGGCCCGAACGCCAGGCAGGATCTCGAACCCGATCCCCGCCGCGCGAAGCTCCCGCGCATCGCGAAGCGCCTCCGCATCCCGCCACCCGTCCCCTTGCCGGAGCCGCACGACTCGCTTGCCCTCCCTGGCCGCCTGGACCATGCGCTCCCGCGCCTCCCGCGGGTCCCACGCGCGCACGACCGTCGCGTCGCTCCGAAGACGACCGCCCCCAATCGCTTCGTACAACGAACTATCTGCGACGACGACGTCGCTCGACCGGATCCACGATGCTGCCCGCGCGGTCACCTCCCCCTCGCCGCCCGAGCCCATCCCAACCAGCGCCAATCTCGATTCGCTCCCTGACATGCTCACCGTCCCGCTCCCGATCTCGCGCGCCACACACCCTTTTCCGCTTCGCCGCACGCTTCTGCTCCTCCCCACGCTCTCCGCGCTTCGCGACTGCCCGGTCACGCACTATACTGCCGCCCGTGGGAACGTTGTTCATCGGTGTCGCAGGCGGGACAGGCTCGGGTAAGACCACCATCGCGCAGGCCCTGCTCGCTGGCTTGCCCCACGGGCGCGCCGCGCTCGTCCAGCACGACAGCTACTACCGCGACCACCCGGACAAAACCTACGAGGAACGCTGCGTCGTCAACTACGACCACCCCTCCTCCCTCGAGACCGAGCTGCTCGTCTCCCACCTCGATGATCTGCGCGCCTTCAAGGCCGTGGACATGCCGCAGTACGACTTCGCCTCCCACCGGCGCAAACCCGATACCCTCCGCATCGACCCCACCCCCGTCGTCATCGTCGAAGGCATCCTCGTCCTCGCAGAACCCTCGGTCCGCGAACGCCTCGACGTGAAGCTGTTCGTCGATACCGCTGCCGATATCCGGCTCATGCGCCGAATCCGACGCGACATGGAAGTCCGCGGACGTACCTTCGCGCAGGTCCGCAAGCAGTACTACGAGACCGTCCGCCCCATGCACCGCGCCTTCGTCGAACCCTCGAAGGAGTTCGCCGACGTCATCATCCCCGAGGGCGGCGAAAACCAGGTCGCCGTCGACATGATCCTCGCCAAGGTCATGCACTGGCTCCAACGCCTCGGCGTCTGATCCCCCCTGCCTCCGTCAGCGCAGAAACACCACGCGCAACACCGAGTCGTCGTGCGCCGTCCCCCGCGTGCCCGCCTCGACTTGCATGAAGCCCACCACCGCCAACGGGTCCTCGTTGATCAACAACGTCTGCCCGTGCCCCAGCGAGTGGCCGTGGAGAACGTACTCCGCAATCGTGTTGAGCATCCTCGACGCGTCCTCGAGCATCGCCCCGGGCACGTTGCACATCTCGATCTCGGGGTGCTTCGCGTGCTGCTGAAGCCCGTGCGTCAGCAGGTAGTAGCCCGCCCGGTACGCTCGATCCTGCTGCAGCCAGGGGAGCTTCGCGAGCGTCTCCGGCCCCGGACGCGTGTCCTTCTTCGAAAGCTTCTGATTCAGGCGCAATGCAGGAGTCCGCGTCGCCAGCTCCGGTCCCGTGATCCCGATGGTCACCAGATCCGCCACCTCGAGCCC
>CAYMUE010000088.1:0-24889 GCA_964393505.1 uncultured Polyangiaceae bacterium | reverse complement strand
CCGCAGAAGCGGCACGGCATCATGCCGCCCGTCACGGCCGCTTGCAGAGGCGCTCCGCAGTGCTGGCAGAGCACGACGTGAAGCGAGGGGCTGAAGGAGGTCGTCGGTTGCGCTTGCATGATCCCCCCTGGCGATTGCGTGGCACGGGACGTCGAAGGCGCGACGCCGGCGGAGCTTAGCGCGGGTTTGCTGTCGAGCGTGAATCAGAAGCGATCTTCGAGCGTGCTGGTGGACTTCTTCGGAGGCTCCTCGACGGGAGGCGACGCAGGAGGCGCAGACTCCGCAGGTCGCGTTTCGGCCTTCGTCGGTGATGCAGTGACTCGCGAAGGGCGGGATGCGGCAGGGGCAGATGGCGGGGACTCGCGAGGAGGCTAGCGATGCAGCACGCGCGTGACGGCGGGGGCTGCGAGGCGCTCGTAGTGGGGGAAGTTGCCGATGAGCGGGCGGGCGTAGTGTTTGAAGGCGAGCGAGACGTCGGCATCGCCTTCGAGAAACTCGGGGCTCATGGTCTTGGTGTTCCGGGCGACGGTTTCGAGGGGAGTGAGCAGGTAATCGACCGAGTAATCGCCGGTGCGTCGGATCGCGACCGATCCGTCGACGTTGTGCCAGACGGCGTACTGGACGGCCTTCTCGCCGACCTCGCGGGCCTCGTTGGCGTCGGCGGTGGACACGACGCTGAGGAAGGAGCGCTGCAGGTAGCCGAAGGTGTCGCTGCGCACGCGCTTGATTTTGAGGTTCTTCTTGATGAGCTCGCTGAGGGCGTCGCCGAGGGCGCCGGTGCCGGAGAGCTGCACGTTGCCGTGGGCATCGCGCTCGGCGTTCGGCATCAGGGAGCTGATGACGGGTTTGTGGTCGGGTCCAACGATGCCTTCGGAGACGGCGATGACGCAGCGCTTGTGCTTCTTGTAGACGCGCTCGACCTCGGCGAGGAACTTGTCCTGCACGAAGTCGCGCTCGGGCACGTAGATGAGATGCGGGCCGTCGTCGGGGTACTTGCGTGCGAAGACCGAGGCTGCGGTGAGGAAGCCCGCGTGGCGGCCCATGACGACGCCGATGTAGACGCCGGGCAGGGCGTAGTTGTCGAGGTTGACGCCGGCGAAGGCGCTGACGACGAACTTGGCGGCGGAGCCGTATCCAGGGCAGTGATCGGTGACGAGCAGGTCGTTGTCGATGGTCTTGGGGATGTGGATGACGCGCAGCTCGTAGCCTGCGCGGGTGGCGTTGTCGTTGACGATGCGGCACGTATCCGCGGAGTCGTTGCCTCCGCAGTAGAAGAAGTAGCGGACGTCGTGGGCGCGCAGCACCTCGAAGACCTTGGCGCAGTACTCCTCGTCGGGCTTGTCGCGGGTCGATCCGAGGCCGGACGACGGCGTGGCGGCGACCATCTCGAGGTTGTGGCTGGTGGCCTGCGACAGGTCGAGGAAGTCCTCGTCGAGCACGCCGCGCACCCCGTGGCGGGCGCCGTAGACGTGGGTGATCTGGCTGTACTTGCGGGCCTCGAGAACGACGCCGACGAGGCTCTGGTTGATGACGGCGGTCGGTCCGCCGCCCTGGGCGACGACAGCTTTACCCTCGAGCTTTCCCATGGGACTTCCTTTCCTATCGCTGGTTCGAGACGGGCTCTGCCCGGCGCGGCCGTCGAAACGGCAGCCGGAGTCTACGGCGTGCCGACCCACCGACGTCAAGGGCATCGCTCGTCGGAGGGGCCTCGGCGGTGTCCCGACTGGCGCGCGGGCTCCGACGCGCTAGGATTGCGCCCCCACCGGCGCCGTCGGTCGATTCTGTCGAGGCGCGTTGACTTGCGCCTGCCGGTGTGCATAATCCGCTCCCCCTCTTTGCAGGAAGCCTTGCCATGCTGACCATTCCCAAGATCGCAGCCATCGAGAGCGCCCAGCTCCGCACGGATCTGGCCCCCTGCCGCATCGGCGACACGGTCCGCGTGCACTACAAGATCGTCGAAGGCGAGAAGGAACGCATCCAGGTGTTCCAGGGCGTCGTCATCCGCGCCCGCCATGCCGGCCTGCGCAGCAGCTTCACCGTCCGCAAGGTCAGCTTCGGCGTCGGCGTCGAGCGCGTATTCGCCTCGCACAGCCCGTACATCGGCAAGATCGAAGTGGTCTCGCACGGACAGGTCCGACGCTCCAAGCTGTACTATCTGCGCAACCTCGCCGGCAAGAAGGCCCGCCTCAAGGCCCGCCGCGACGTGCAGCCGACTGCAGCCCCTCAGTCCTGATCCCCCGACGCCAGCCTCCCCGCCTGCCGGCCCACGCCGGACGCCGTCGTTGCGTCTTGTTGGCGTTCGGGCTTTCGCAATCGACCCGCTGACGGCTATCATGCGCGGCACTTCCAAGCGCATGAGGCATCGTCGATGAACTACTGCTCCCGTTGCGGAACACCGATCGCGCCCACCGACAACTTCTGCGGCACTTGCGCCGCCCCCGTGCCGCGCCCTGCGGCGCCTGCGGCCAATCCGCCCGTCGGCTACATCCCGGAGCCCAACCCCCTCGCCGCCACGCTGCAGCCCAACTCGGGCCAGCTCCCTGGGATCGGGGCGCCTCCGCCCGCGGTCGTCCACGCCCCGGCTCCGGCTCCCATGATGGCCGCGCCGCCTCCTGCGGCCCCGGGGCTCGCAGCGCCCCCCTTCGGCGCCCCACCTCCGGGCATGGACCCGCAGGGAGGCTACGGCGGCTACGCGCCGCAGCCGCCCTTCGCTCCTCCTGCGCAGCCGCCCTTCGCTCCTCCTGCGCAGCCGCCCTTCCCCGCCCCGGGGGCCGCCGCGCAGCCTCCGTATGCTCCGCCCGCAGCGCCTGCGGCCACGCCCCCCTATGGTCCTGCCCCGGTCGCTCCGCAGGCGGCGAGCCGCTGCGACCTCGGCCACGAGATCCCCCCGGGCTCGAGCTACTGCCAGTTCGGCCATCCCATCGCCTTGGGCGAGATGAAGATCGCGGGAGGCGACGCCTTCAACGCGCCGACCGCGTTCCCGCAGGATGGAGGGGGTCTTCCTCCAACCGGTCCGATGAGTCCGTTCCCGCAGCCGGCGCCCGCCGTGCAACAGCCTCCGCCCTACGGCGCTGCGGTGGGCCAGCCCCCTGCCTACGGCGTCGCCCAGACGCCTTCCCCCGCGTATGCCGCCGGACCGTCGCAGCCGCCTCCCGGGGCCCAGCCGTGGCAACAGCAGCCGCCGGCGCCCCAGCCCGGGCCGCCCGAGCCGGTGACGGCGCCGCACGAGGCTCCGGAACGCGTCCTGCGAGGGTTCCTCTACAGCTTCCACGCGGATGCCGCCGGCACGTTCTGGCCGCTGTACACGGGCCGCAATGCGGCTGGCCGCGCAGGCGCCGGCGAGACGTTGGCGATCGAGATCGCGGATCCGACGACGTCGTCGAGCCACGCTTCGATCGTGTGCGATGCGGCTTCGGCGGTGCTCGAGGACGACGGCTCGACGAACGGGACGTTCGTGAACGATCAGCCCCTCGGGTACCGAGGGAAGACGGAGCTGCACGATGGTGATCGCCTGCGATTCGGCGCATACAATGCGGTCATTCGTCTGATCTCGCGGTAGTCTGGGCCGGGCTCGTCCCGGTGGTCTCTTTCGGGCAGGCTTCCTGCCTCGTCTTCGGGGAACATGCTGATGCGAACTCGGTCACTGCCTGTCGCGCTGTCGTTCCTGGCGCTGATTGTCCTGTTCACCTCCCGCCTGCTCGCCGCACCCGAGGCGCACATCGTGCGCATCGATCCGCGCGCGAGCTACACCGACGGCGCCCCGGTGCTGACGGTAGTGGTCGATCTGGCGCAGGCCAAGTCGGTCACCGAGGCCACCACGTCATGCGCGGACTTCCGTGGGGATCGGCAGTACGACTGCCAGGCAGAGGCCCTCGAGCAGCCGCGTGCGCTCTGGAGCCCCGTGGCGTTCCCCGAGCGCAACGCCCAGTTCCTCATCTCCGTCGACGGCATGGCTCGCCCCACCAAGTTCGTCTCGCGCCAGCGCTGGGGAGACGCCCTCAAGCAGCCCGAGGTCGGCACCGCCTGGCTCATCGTCATCGACGCTGCCGGCTCGATGGGTGCGCGTCTCGGCGACGCCAAGCTGCTGGCCAAGGAGTTCATCAACACGATGAGCGCCAACGACATCGTCAACGTGTTCGCCCTCGGCGAGAGCACGGTGGCGAAGTCCTCGGGATGGCAGAGCTACGCGGCGCGAGCGACCGCGCTCGGCTTCATCGACACGATCCCGCTGTACGGCCGCACGGCCCGCGACAACCGCCCGCTGTTCAACTCGATCAAGACCGCGGTCAACGACGGCTTCAAGGTGCTGGGCAACGTCGGCGTGAACGTCAAGATGCCGCTTCACCAGGCGCTGGTGGTGTTGAGCAACGGCGTTGCGGGGACCGACGCGATGACGACGGGGCCCGGGGCGGAGACGCTCAAGCAGACGCTGTCGAAGGGGCGTTTCCCAGACGACAACAGCTCGATGCCGAAGATGCCGTTGCCGGTGATCTCGATCCTTTTCCCGAGCGGAGGCTACGAGGAGTTCAAGGAGAACGCCCAGCAGTTCATGCAGAACCTGGCGAACCCCGAGTACGGCGGCTTCTACTCGATCATGCGCGCCGGACAGGGCGGCCACTCCCCTCGCATCGTCGCCGCCGTGCGCGATCGCTTCAACCAGATGAACATCGTGAAGTATCGCGTGTCGTGCGTCGCCGCCAGCGCCACGCAAACCTTCCAGCTCGCCTTCGCCAACGTCAAACCCGCCATCGTCGGCGATACGTCGTTCAAGGAAGTCCCGGTCGGCATCGACCCGACCACCTGGCCCCTCGACGTCAACATCCAGTACACCCAGGAGCAGGCGAAGAAGAACCCCGTCTACCCCGGCGGCTCGTTCAAGGTCTGGGGCGACTTCTGCTGGGGCGGCGACAAGCAACGCGCCGAGGTCTACTTCGTGCCCCGCGACCAGGCTCTGCCCGCGTCGATCGAGGGCGGCGACATCGAGACCGCCAAGCGCGCCCAGCAGCAGCTCATCGCCCGCAAGATGAACGGCAAGGCCTCGCAGGCCTCCGACACGTTCGTGGAGTTCGAGATCCCCGACTCCGAGAAGATCCTCTTCACGCAGGGCGGCCAGACAACGGCGCGCTTCATCATCTACGACAACAAGGCGGGACGTGCGACGCCTGCCGACGCCAAGAACATCCTTTCGCTCAAGGCCGAGAGCGCGCCCTTCCCCTTCCTGATGGTGGGCGGCATCGCCTTCGGTGTCGTCATCATCGTCCTGCTGCTCCTGCTCCTGCTCACCGGTGGCAACAAGAAGCGCAGAGGCGGATCGTCCGCGATGCCCGCGCCGATCGTTGCTGGCGGCGGAATGCCGGCCCCGGTCCCCTACGGCGCACCGTCTCCCATGCAGCCCCCTGCGGGTCCAGGCTTCGGCGGCCCTGCGGCGGCCCCCGGCTTCGGCGCACAGCCCGCCGCGGGTCCTGACTTCATGTACGGAGGCCAGCCTCCGCAGTACGGCCTGACGGGAGCCATTCCCCAGGCCAACGTGCCTCCCCCCGACCCCTACGCCGCTGGCGGACAGGCCATGCCAGGCGCTTCCCGCGCCGTCCTCTCCGGCGCTGCAGGCACCTACCCCGTCATGCCCGGCGTCGAGACCAACGTCGG
The DNA here is from genome assembly GCA_964393505.1 of uncultured Polyangiaceae bacterium. Classification (GTDB taxonomy): domain Bacteria; phylum Myxococcota_A; class Polyangia; order Polyangiales; family Polyangiaceae; genus JACRCQ01. Next base: position 19,243 of record CAYMUE010000088.1, on the reverse strand, counting down.
ACGCGACGGCGCTCGCTGCCAGGTGCTGCTGCAGGAACCCCGCGTCTCCGGCGTGCACGCCACGTTGCGCTTCGAGGGCGGTCAGTTGCTCGTTCGCGACGGCGGGAGCAACAACGGCACCTTCCTCAACGGCAACCGCCTCCCGCCCAACACCTTCACCCCGGTCCCGCCCGGGTCCATGCTCCGCTTCGGACCGGTCGAGTTTCTCGTCCGTCTGGAGTAGCCTCGTCGGTCCATGGTCCAGCCTGCAGGCCTCTCCGGTCCGACCCACCTCTCGGTAGCCTCCAAGACCGATCCCGGCCTCTCCCCTGACAAGCAAATCAACGAAGACGCGTGCGCCGACGCGGTGGTGCCGTCGGGTCACCTGCTGCTGGTCTGCGACGGCATGGGCGGGCACGCGTCGGGGCAGGAGGCCAGTCGGCTCGCGGTGCAGACGATCCTGCGTGAGCTGGGGCAACCTTCGGCCCTGCCACCGGGTGCTGCCCTTCAGCGCGCCATCGCGATTGCCGGCCGCGCCGTCTACGATCTCGGGGGTGCGACGCAGAGCCATCTTCGTCCCGGCTCCACCTGTGTCGCGCTGCTCGTTCATTCCGCAGGGACCGAGGTCGCTCACGTCGGCGACAGCCGCGCATACATGATGCGCGAAGGACAGATCTACGCGCTCACCAAGGACCACTCGATGGTCCAGCAGATGGTGGATGCGGGGGTGTTGACGCCCGAGGAGGCGGCGGTGCATCCCGACGCCAACAAGATCACGCGTGCCCTCGGGATGATGGCCGACGTCGAGGTGGAGCTTCGGGCTGCGCCGGTGGGGCAGGCGCTCGGCGATGTGTACCTGCTGGCGAGCGACGGGCTGTGCGATCTGGTGTCGCCGCAGGAGATGCTCGCGACCACGACGCAGGCGTTGTCGATCCGCGGTCTGGGCTTCGCCTGCGAGCAGCTCGTGTCCCTCGCCAACGCTCGAGGAGGTCACGACAACATCACCGTGCTGATGGCGCAGGTGACTGCGCAGCCACAGCAGCAGGAGTTCGTCGGGCGTCCCACCATTCCCGAGGGGGTCGCCGTCGATGCGCTGCCCCTCGCTCCGCCGACGCTACCCGAGCTTCCCACGATCCCCGAAGCGCCGAGTCTCGACATGGAAGCCGGGCAAGCGCGCACGCACGTGTTGCGAGGCGGAGGGCATCACGTGCCCACTCCGGCCGCGGCGCCTTCCCCGTTGGCAATGGGAAAACCTGCTTCGGGAGTGGGTCCGGCACCGACGATGGTAGACGACGGCGAGGGACCGTCGCTCGCCCCCGGAATGGGATCGGGCGCGCACGCAGCCCCGGCAGCGAGCTGGCAACAGCAGCAACCTTGGCCCCCGGATCGTCGTGCACCCCAGTCCAATCGCCATGCCGTCGCGATCCTTCTGGGCCTCGTCATGCTGGGTACGGGCCTGCTCATCATCGCGCTGTTCGCGTGGTGGGTGATCGCGAAGGGCTCCGCGTCCGACGCTCCCGGGGAAGAAAACCCGGCGGCCTCCGCGACGATCCTGCCGCCCGCATCGGCATCGGCGACACCGTCGGCAGCCGCGTCGGAGGCTTGGCCCGCGCCCTCGGCATCCGCCTGGTCGCGCAGGCGTCCGAAGCGTTAACGACCCTTTGAATGAGCTTGTCTTGATGAGAACCTCCCAATCGCAACCTGACCGCACACGGATCGATCCATGATTCCAGGCTTCGGCAAGCAGACGATCCTCATCGGCAGCGCCCCTCATTGCGACATCGTCCTGCAGGGTCCCGGCGTTGCCCCCGAACACGCACGCATCCAGCACCAGGGGGGCGGGCAGCTCGTGTTCACGGACAACGGCGCCGGACCGTCGTTCGCGTCGGGGCAGCCCATCCCACCCCGCGGCACCCAGCCGTTCGACCTGCGCACGGTCTTCATGTGCGGCCAGGTCAACGTGCCGCTGAACCACCCGGCCATCGGCCTGATGCTGATGGAGCGCGGCACGATGAGCCCCTGGCCGCAGCCCGGTCACGTCATCGTCGGCAGAGAGCCCACCAAGGCCTCCCTGGTCATCCGGCACGCGTCGGTGTCGAGCCGTCACGCCACCCTGATGCTCGATCGCATGATGGTGGTTGATGAGGGCTCCACGAGCGGCACCTACACCGGTCAGGGCAAGCTGCCGCCGAATACTCCATCGCCGCTCGATCCGAACGGCGTGGTGGCGTTCGGACCGGTGGCGGTGCCGGTGCAGACGCTGATGCAGGTGGCGCAGGCGTTGGCGGCGGCGGCGCCGCAGGCCGCGGGACCCGGCGTGCCGATCGCGCCGGCTCCGGCCCCTGCACCCGGGGCGGCCCCAGCGGGCGGGGCACCGGGCCAGGGACCGCGCAAGCACCACACGGTCATCGGCAACCTCGACTTCGGCAAGCCCTTCCAGACCATCGGCCGCACGCCCGACAACGACATCGTCCTGGCCCACCCCCAGGTGTCGAGCCGTCACGCCGTGCTGGTCAAGCAGGGCGGCCAGGTGTTCATCGAGGACCGCGGCAGCGCCAACGGCACGTTCGTGCGCGGCCAGCGCATCCCGCCGCAGCGCAAGATCCCGGTGGCCCACGGCGAGCGCATCTACATCGGCCCGATGCCTCTGGTGATCCAGATCCCGGAGGAGGGCGGCGGGCAGATCATCATCCCCGACGTCAGCCAGTGGGCGGGCCGTCCGCTGTACGAGATCGAGGCCTGGGATCTGTTCCTCGAGGTACCGGATCGGGATAACAAGGCACAGAACAAGACGCTGCTCGATCATATCTCGTTCAAGGCACTCCCCGGCGACATGATCGCGCTGATGGGGCCTTCCGGAGCGGGCAAGACGACGCTGCTTCTGACCCTGAACGGATACATGCCGCCGACCTCCGGTCTGGTGCGGATCAACGGCGAGGATCTGTACGCTATCTACGACAACCTGCGCGGGTCGATCGGCTACGTGCCCCAGGACGACATCGTGCACCCCGAGCTCACGGTGTTCGAGGCGGTGCGCTACTCGGCGAGGTTCCGGCTGCCTCCTGACTACTCCGACGACGAGATCGATCGCCGAGTGGACGAGACCCTCGCGCAGCTCGGCCTCGAAGGCGTCAAGAACCTGCAGATCGGCAAGCCCGAAAAGAAGGTCCTTTCGGGTGGCCAGCGCAAGCGCGTCAACATCGCCATGGAGCTGGTGACCGACCCGGTCATCCTGTTCCTCGACGAGCCGACGAGCGGTCTGGCGGCGGACGACACGACAGCGCTGATCAAGCTGCTGCACGACCTCACGAAGAGCACCGGCAAGACGATCGTGATGACGATCCACCAGCCGGCGAAGGACGAGTTCGAGAAATTCAACCTGGCGTTGATCATGGGCTACGGCGGCGTGCCGATGTTCTACGGGCCGACGCATCCCGACGCCTACAAGTTCTTCGGCAGCTACCTCGACCGGATCGGCAAACCGGAGGTTATCGACAACCCGCGCGACATGTTCGACGTGCTCAACAAGCGCGAACAGCCCATCTTCGAGCAGATGCGCGCGCAGAACCCGTCGGCCCCGCGCGGTGCCGCGCGCAACTACGCCGCCAAGCAGTGGCAGGCCGAGTTCCAGCAAAGCTCGACCTACCAGAAGATGTACTCGGGGCCGCGCTCCGTGGGCGCCGGAGGAACCCAGAAGTACATCCCGCCAGGCGCCCCCACCACCTCCGGCCAGTTCCGGTTGCTCCTCTCGCGCTACGGACGCATCAAGTTCCGGGACACCAGCGGCTTCCTCATCATGATGCTGCAGGCGCCGATCATAGGAGCCCTGCTCGTGCTCGTGTTCGGCAACCAGAAAGAGGCCATCCCCTTCTGGTGCCTCAGCGCCCTGCAGGAGCTCTCCCGCAAGTTCGGCAGCGCCACCAGCAGCGGCGACATGCTCTCGACCATGTCCGCCACCCGCGACAACAGCGCCGCCGTCTACTTCATCGTCGTCGTCGCGGCCTGGTTCGGCACCTCCAACGCCGCCCGCGAAATCGTCGCCGAACGCGCCGTCTACCTGCGCGAGCGCATGGTCAACCTCGGACTCATCAACTACGTCTTCTCCAAGTACCTGCTCCTCGTCGCCTTCTGCGTCATCCAGAACCTGGTGCTGCTCAGCATCGTGTTCTTCTCCCTCGGCTTCAACGGCGGCATCACCGCGTTCCTCATCGACCTCGGCAACCTCGTGGCCGTCTCCGCCTGCTCGGTCGCAACCGGCCTGCTGCTGTCTACCATGGTCGTCTCCAGCGAAGCCGCCATGGCGCTCACGCCGATCGCCCTCATCCCGCAGATCGTCCTGGGTGGCCTGATCGTTCCCATGACCACCAACTCGATCCTCAAGTGGCCCATGCTCCTCGTCGTCGCCCGCTGGGGCTACCAGGGCGTCGCCGCCCAGGAGAGAATCGCCATCGCCGACCAGCCGGCCTGGGTCATCGATCTGAAGAACGCTGGCGCCTCCGCTCCGGCCGACTTCGTGTTCAACGGCAAGTTCAAGTGCGCCACGGCCCAGATCGCGAGCGACACCTTCAACAGCGCCTGGGGCTTCACCGACTACGACCAGGTCTGGGTCCCCTTCGCCGCCATGGGCGTCATGACCGTCCTGCAGATCGCCATCCTCCTCATGATCCTCAAGCGTCGCGATCCGGTGTGATCGACGGCGCCATCGCCCCTCTTCGAGGATCCGTCCCGCCTCGCCACAGGCCAACATCGGGCCCGACGCGGGGTGGTTCCGTTCCCGCCCCGAGTGCGCTACAAAAGAGCGTCATGAAACCCAACGCCAACGACCCTTGTCATTGCGGAAGCGGCAAGAAGTACAAGAAGTGCTGCATGCTTGCCGACGAGAAGAAGTCCCGCGAAGCCTCTGCAGCAACGGAAGCCGCGGCCATCGCCGCGGCGGCTGCCTCCGACGCGGCCGCCAAGCAGGCCGGACGCCCCGAAGCCGAGCGCGTTCGCGCTGCCACCCGCCCCACGGGTGGAGCAGGCGGCGCTGCGGCTTCTGGGATCCGTCAGCGCGGCCAGTCGCGCTAGCTCAGGATCTCCCGCCGGCGGGGAGCAGGGGACGGCTCCAGGCACCGAGATCGCGCTGCTGCAGTGAGCGAAGCACCTGCTGCCCCACCTTGCGCATCATCGATTCGGGTTGACGATAGGCGGTGCGCAGCGTGCGCGGTTGGAACCGATCTCCCTTCCACGCGAGGCGCATGGCATACTTCGCCGCGAACGCGAAGGTGGCCGCGACCGCGACTCGCTCCGTCGCGGAGAGGGGACCGAGCTCGGCGTCGAGATCGAGCCGAAGCTGCTCCACCAGATCCGCCTCCGTGCGGTTGTGCGCGTAGCGGGCCATCACCGGCACCAGGAGACGCAGCTCGCGGGTGCGTGAGAGCAACGCCTTGCGACGCGCATCCACCCACTTCGAAGGCGGGAACGTGGTGAGACGCTGCAGCCCGCGCAGGTGGGCGCGGGTCATGCGCATCACGCTCCCGCCGAGCTGATCGAACTCCTTGCGGAACGCGTACCCGAGCCATCGCTCCGTCTCTTCCGGCGTGAAGTGCGGGTGCTTCCAGGCCAGACGATGCTGGCCGTGCCACTCCTCGTAGGGGATGGTGGGATCGATCAGGCCCTTGCGCTTGAAGTCCTCGTAGAGCGCCGTGACGGGCATCGGCGTGAGCTGCATGAACTGGGTGAACGACGGCTTGAGGGAGAGTACGAAGTCGATGTCCTCCTCGATGTTCTCGGGCGTGTGATCCTCCAGGAAGAGGATGGCCGAGGCGAGGACGGCGACACCGTGGTCCTGCAGCTCGTCGATCATCTTCGCCAGGTCCACGTTGCGGTTCTTCTCGTAGATCTCGCGCTTGGACTCGACCCCCATCCAGAGCCAGAAGACGCCGAGCCGGACGATGTTCTCGATGCCGAAGGACACGATGGTCTCGGCCGACGAGAAGATGGCGAAGTTGAAGAACCGGTTCGCGCGCTCCATCTCGTCGATGAGCTCGTGGGCGCGCTTCGCGTCCTTCAGAAAGTTCTCATCCATGATGAAGAAGTCCGTGCACCCGTAGGCATCGGACATCCGGCACGCCGCGTCGAAAACCTCCTTGCCCGTACGAAGGAACGCGGTGTACTTCCTTCCGAAGTTGTGGCTCGTGGCGCAGAAGCGACACGCATTCACGCACCCCACTCCCGGAATGAGCAGCCCCGCCTTGCCCGGCGTCGGCACCCCGTAGATGTGCTTGCCCTCCGCGGACACCAGGTTCGGGTGCACGATCGGACGGTCGACCTCCTCGCCCAGGAACGCCCGCATCCAGCGGATGCCCTCGCCCTTGACGACATGGTCGCAGTCGATGAGGGACTCGACCCCTTCGATGGCCGCGCCGTGACCGCCCAGGATGATGATCGCCTTCGGCAGATGACGCCGCACCAGCCGCGCCATCTCCTGCGCCTTGCGGAAGTTCGGAGCGATGAACGAGATCCCCACGACGTCGTAGCCGCGACGCAGCTCCCGGATGAACTCGCTCCGGCTCGGAAAGTCGAGCACCGTCGTCGGCGCCCGCAGGTTCTCCGCGATCATGTACAGGCCGAAGGACCGATGCTGGAATCGCATCGAGCCCATCCCCTGGGCCTTCGTGACCTGGTTGTGGAACAGCTCCATCACGTTCTCTTTGCGACCGAATGCGTCGTCGACCCCGTAGGGTTTGAAGACGCCCGCAAAGAGGATTCGAGGCGGACGATCAGGGTGGTAGCTGGGGTTGGGAAGGCCGCGCAGATCCGGTGCCCGTGCAGAGAGAGACGCGTTGTGCATGAAGAGAGTCTGCACAAGGCCGACGCCGGTCTCGGTAAATGGTCTGTAATTGGCGGGCCGCAGACGCTGCTATGTAAATGTTGTGCAATCGCAGGGAGGGAGAGCGGTGGAAATGCGCCCGGACTCACATCCCGGGAGGCGGCCCGTCCATCTTCGACGGCGCACACGCAAGCTCCGCCTCGCCCTTCGGCCCCTTGCGACACGTCCCGTCCAGCTTCTTCTCATGGAAGGTCACGCTGCACGCCGCGCCCTCCGCCAACGTCTTGCACGCATCGAGTGCTTCCTGCGGCGGACCGCGACGCGCTCCCGGCGGCGGACCGGGAGGCGGCCCGTCCATCTTGGACGGCGCACACGCAAGCTCCGCCTCGCCCTTCGGCCCCTTGCGACAGGTGCCGTCGACCTTGTGCTCGTGAATCGTCACCGAGCATGCGGCGCCCTCGGCGAGCCCGCCGCACGCCGCGAACACCTCCTGCGGGGGCTTCATCGCTTCCGTCTCGCCCTTCGCCGGGGATGGCTCGGCGGTCAGCTCGCTCGAGGCGCTCTGCTCCGGATCCGTGGTCGTGGGCTCTTGGGAGTTGCAGGCCGGCAGGCTCACGCCTGCGATCAGAAACAAGCACGCCAGACGGTCGATTCGAAGCATCGTGGGGACTCCTTGTCGGGGACTTCAACGCAGGGACAGTCCACGGATTGGGAACGTTAGGGCGTCATTGCACACGTGCTATCCCGGGCCCGACGAACCGCACGACGTTGAAGCAGAGGGGGAGAGCAGGGATCAGGGAGAGGAGCCGGGCGGTGGAGCCGGGGGCATTTCCATCGAGCGCGGAGGAGGAGGTCCGCGGAACCCCGAGGCGCCGGGTGCACTCCACGGAGGGCGCGGGCCGGGAAGAGGATACGGGCGCCGAGCCTTGAGCTCATCGAGCAGCTTGCGCTGCTCGGGCGTCAGCACTTCGCGAACCTCCTTCTCGATCTGCTCGTTGATCGCGCGCACCTTGGGGAACGTGTCGCGCAGCACCGCCTCGAGCTCCGGACGATGCTGCTCGAAGATCCGGAATGTCTTCTCCCGTTGCTCGTCGGAGAGCCCCAGCTCGTGCAACGGCAAGGGTGCGCTCATCGGCGGCGGCGCAGGGGGCGGGCGGGGCGCCATCCAATTGCACAGGCCGACGCCGGACGCCGTGCCCGCGGCAAACGTCGCCACGAGTACGACGATGGTCAGCAACCTCGCCCTTCGCGAGGGCACTTCACTTCGAGCCATGGCTTCCTCCGAGGACCTCGAGGATCCTCTCGGTGGACGGGAGCTCCTCCTGCGCAGCCCACTGCGCGAGCTCGTAGGCCGGCGCGGAGGCGTTCGGGCTCGCGGACGAAGCGTTCGACGCCGCGGCGCCGTTCCGCCCGCCCGAGAGCAAGGCCCCGGTCCAGATGAGCAGCGTGAGTGACGCCGCCGCTGCCAGGACGGGCAGTGCCCAGCGGGAGAGCTGATAGGGAATCGTCATCTGACGCCGACGCGTGGCCGCGGCTCGGGAAGCGATCGATTGGACGATGTCTTCCCAGCGCTCCGCGTCACGCGACGGATCCAGCGACGACAGGTCGATTCGATCATCGTGGGTCATGACGTTCCTCCGGCTGTGGTTTTGCCGTCGAGCCTCGATCGCAGCACGCGACGGGCCTGGAACAGGTGTTGACGGGACATCGTCTCCGACATCCCGAGGGCTGAGGCAATCTCCGGGTGGGTCCACCCCTCCAGATCGTGGAGCATCATCACCTCACGCTGGATGGATCCGAGCTGGGCCAGGGCGGCGAGCAACGCTCCGCGGAACGCCCCGGCATCGGGCTGCGGCGCGTCGAGCTCCAGCTCGATACAGCAGTCGTTCGCAGGCACATCGCGCAGACGGCGCCGATCCAACCAGTTGCGCGCCTGGTTGCGCACGATCTGCAGCAACCAGCCCGCGAATCGCTCCGGCTCGCGGCAGCTCTCGATGCGCTCGAACGCGAGCAGGAACGCGTCCTGGGCGACGTCCTCTGCGTCGGCGGGACGGCCGACCACGGCGAGGGCTACGGAGTAGGCGGCTCTCAGGAACGCCCGCGTGAGCTGCGCAAAGGCCTGGGCATCGCCGTCTCGCGCACGGATCACCAGAGCGGCGGTTTCGTGGTCAGCCAGCACAGCTCTTCCTTGGTACTGGCCAGGACAGTCCCATGCGCTGGATCGTTACGCCAGAGAGCCGCCGCTGCTTGCGATGCATCCCCACCAGGAAGACCTCCACGCTGTTGCTGCGCGTGCCCTCCGGCCGGATCACCCGCACCTGGTCGTACAGCTCACGCAACCGCGCACGCGTCGGCTCGAACCCGCCCCCCATGAACAGCTTGCCGACGAATGCGCTGCCCGGCTTGCCGAGCAGCGCCCCCACCTCCGCAGCCCGCAGGAACAGCTCCTCGCTCTTCGCCGCGTCCGCTTCCTTGCTCCCCGTCGTCGACGGCGCCATGTCCGAAAGGACCACGTCGTAGGGCGCGAACTGCCCGAGCACGCCGTCCTCGATGGAGAGCGCGTCGCCCTGCGCGAAGACAGCGTTCGGGCCGAGCGAGGCGCCGATCGGCTGCAAATCCACCGCGAGGAGGCGTCCCGCGGCGCCGATTTTCCTGGCGGCGTACATGGACCAGGAGCCCGGGGCTGCGCCCAGGTCGAGCACGTGCTGACCCGGGCGGAGCAGGCCGGTGCGACGATCGATCTCCTCGAGCTTGAAGACGCTGCGCGCTGGGTAACCGAGGGAGCGGGCCTCGCGGCTCTTGTGATCGGGGCGTTTGTAGGGGTTGGGATTGCGGGACATGGCGGCGTGCGCCGGAGGGAAAGGACGGGGCTGCGTGACTACTTCTTGGGCTTGCCGCCGTTCTTCTTGACTGCGCCGCGGACGATCACGGTGCCGTTCTTCGCGCCGGGGACGGCGCCGTCGAGCAGCAGCATGTCGTTCTCGACGTCGATGCGCACGACCTTGAGGTTGAGCGCGGTGCGGATCTTGTTGCCGTGCTGGCCGGGCATCTTGAGGCCGGGAAGCGTGCGACCGGGGGTCATGTTGGTACCGATCGAGCCGCCGTGACGCTTGTACTCGTGCGAGCCGTGGGTCATGACCGAGCCGGAGAAGTGATGGCGACGGAAGACGCCGCTGAAGCCCTTGCCGATGGTGACGCCCTGAACGTCGACCTTCTGGCCAACCTCGAAGATCTGGTCGAGAGGCAGCTTCTGGCCCACCTCGAACTGCGCCGCGTGCTCGGGCGCGCAGCGAAGCTCACGCACCGTGCGCTTCGGGGTCACGTTGGCCTTCTTGAACTGGCCAGCCGTCGGCTTCGTCGTGTGCTTCTCCTTGCGCTCGCCAATGCCCAGGATCAGGGCGCTGTAGCCGTCCTTCTCCATCGTGCGCTTGCCCACGACGATCGCCGCCGCCTCGACCACCGTCACGCGATCCACGGTGCCGTCGGCGTTGAAGATCTGGGTCATGCCGAGCTTGCGCCCGAGCGTTCCGGGATGCTGATTCATGGGGATTTCCTCGTGGCTTCGACAACGGGTGACAGCATGACGCGGAGCGACTGCTCCACCCCCGCCAAAGCCTCGCGAGGCCGGTACCGAAGCCGATGTACCAGGGGGCACGAAGCCCCAGGCCGGAAGGGGACGTGAAGCATAGGCGGCCCGGCCCCGAGGTCAAGCTCTTCCTCGACGTCTGAGCATTGCGCCCGAATCACTGCCGAAAATGCAGCAGAAACCCGTCACGCGACCCCGCCGCCGTCACCGACATCGCCCCGAATCCCAGCATCGACGCGAACTCCCCAGCCACCACCACCGCCGATGACCGCACGTCCACTCCATGGGCCAAATCATTGCCCGGGCCGCCCAGCGTGTGCGCCCACCGCACCGCCGACAGGTCGGACGCCAGCGACACCAAGTAGCCGTTCTGATCGGGCGCGTCGAGCAGCGGGCTTGAGAGGAACGACACTGCGCCCGTGTGCATCCCCGCGACGACGATCGCGTCGGAGACGAATCGCACGGTGCGCGCACGATCCGCCCCGAGCCCGCCGAACAACACCGAGGACTCGTGCTTGCCCGCCGCATCGAACACCGCGATCCCGGTATCGAGGCCCCCCGCCGAGCTGAGCGCCCCGCCGCCGAAGTCCACCGTCCCGGGGACCCCCCCGGCAATCACGACCCGATCCATCGGCCCGACATCGACTCCAGTCATCGTCTGCTCACCGCCGTTGCCGAAGGCGTGCGACCACACGTGGGTGCCGTCGGGTGCGTACTTCGCCACGAAGGCGCTCGCCGTCCCCGCGTACGTCGCAGCCCCTCCGCCGAGATCCACGCTTCCCATCGACACGGTGCCCGCCGCGATCAGGTTGGACTGGCTGTCGAACGCGACCTCCCATGCGACGTCGTCGGCGCCCTCCCCGCCGAACACCCGCGCGGACTTGTACGCGCCCGCCCCATCGAATCGGGCCACGAACCCGTCGTCCGAGGACACTGGACCCGAGACCTTGATCGTCCCGCCCTCGAACGCCAGCTCCCCGAAGTACAGCCCCACCGCCGCCACGTCCCCGTTGGGAGCCACCGCGATGTCCTTGGTCTGCACGTTGCCCTGGCTGCCAAACGTGCTCACCCACTGCAGCGCCCCGCTCGTGTCGAAGCACGCAACGAAGCTGTCCTGCCCTGCTCCCGCGTCCAGCAGCTTCGTCTCGAGCTGCACCTGCCCGTCGAACCACCCGCCCACGCAGATGCGGCCGTCGGCCCCGGTAGCCACGGCCGAGGTCCACGCCAGCGTCTTTCCCGACCAGATCTTGACCCAGCGCGGGTTGCCAACGACGTCGAAGCTCGCCAGCACGGCCGAGTACCCGGTGGCGGGGTAGGTCGTGCCACCGAGGACGACGCTTCCGGAGAAGGTCCCCGCAGCGTAGGTGTTGCCTTCGACATCGAAGGCGACATCCCACCAGCTCGCATCGGAGCCGCCCGCTCTCGCAATCCATTCGTCGGACGAGTTGGAGTCGGGATCGAACTCCGGAAGGGTGCCCGGATCGACCTCCGGCGGGACGCAGCCGTTCACGCGACAGGTTTCGTTGGGCTTGCAGGCCTTGGCCTCGGAGAGGCAACGGCTGGCGAGGAACATGTCGAGGCGCAGCGTCTTGCCCTCGACGAACCCCGTGATGGCCCGATTCGAGAACAGGTCGGCGCCCGCGAGGGTCGCCCACACCTCGACCGTCACCCTTCTCGATGCATCGTCATCTTTCGGCACCAGGCCGAAGTCTGCGGGCAGCGCCACCTTCCCGGGCTCGCTCCCGATGAAGTAGTAGCGGTCCGTCGAGATCTCGCCGTCAGGGCCCGTCACGACGACCCGGAATCCGTCGAACTCCCCCGGGGTCTTCATGTCGGAGTTGACCACCACCACCAGCTCGGTGACCGGGTCGGGCGAACAGGCGATCAGCGCACACGCAAGGAGGAGGCGTAGGGAGTGCTTCGTGGGGGGACGAAGACGGGAGATGCTAGGGAGTCCAGGCATGAAGGCGACAACTGTACCGTGAGGGGGACTCGGGTCCAAGGGTTCTGGTCCCGCCTCTTCACGCGAGAGCAAGCGTCGTTCCCGGGCACGGCCGGATGATGCTTGGCGCAGTCGTGCCGTGCGACACGACGACACCGTCGGCCCGTGCGTGTGCGCTGAGGCTGAGGGTGCGACAGTCGGGATCCAGATCGGAGGCGCGGAGCGGCGGGGATGCGACACCGATGACGCACCCCCGAACATGGCAACCGGGCAACCCTGCGTGCGTACGGATCGTGCTGCGCGTTGGCGCGGGGCGTGCTTCGCTCGCGCGAACAACACCGTTCTCGGGAAGCCCCTTGGGAGAGAAACCATCATGCGCAGCTCGATCCCGCTTGTCGTTGCAGTCACCAGCGTTGCCCTGCTGTCCGCATCCGGCGCGATGGCTTCGGACATCCAGGCCGGTCCCGACGACTACAAGACCGCAGTGGCGGCGCTTCAGCCCGGGGACACGCTCCACCTCGCAGCAGGCACCTACCCCAAGCTGCTCGTCGTCAACAACCTCAAGGGCACCGAGGCCCAGCCCATCGTGATCGAAGGGCCGTCATCCGGTGAACCCGCGGTGTTCACCGCCGACCCGGGCCCCTGCTGCAATACCGTCGAGATCAAGAACTCGGAGCATGTCGTCCTGCGGCATCTCACCATCGACGGCAAAGGCGTCGCCGGCGCTTTCGGCGTGAGTGCGAAGGACGGGACGGGCAACCGGGTACACCACATCACGATCGAGGACTGCACGTTCCTGGGGCACGACGCGGACCAGGGCACGGTGGCGATTTCGACGAAGACTCCGACGTGGGGCTGGGTGGTTCGGAGGAACCGGATTTCGGGCGCCGGCACCGGGCTGTACCTGGGCAACTCCAACGGAGAGTCGCCCTTCGTGGCAGGTGTCATCGAGAACAACCTCATCGAGGACACGGTCGGCTACAACATGCAGATCAAGTATCAGAAGCCGCGCCCCGCGGTGGATGGCATGCCGATCGGCCCGAGCTCGACGATCATCCGTCACAACGTGTTCCTCAAAAACGATCGTCCGAGCCCCGACGGCGACCGGCCGAACCTCCTGGTGGGGGGCTTCCCCGACAGCGGCGCGGGGGCCGAGGATCTGTACGAGATCTACGGCAACGTCCTGCATGGCAATCACCGCGAATCGCTCCTGCAAGCATCCGGGCGCGTCTCGATCCATGACAACGTCTTCGTCGATGTCGCGAGCACCGCCGTGCTGCTGCAGAACCACGATCTTCCCCTGAAGCTCGCCCGCGTCTACAACAACACGATCTACTCGGCCAAGCGCGGAATCCACGTGGGGAGCGCCGCCGCCCAGGGCTCGTCCGTATTCGGCAATCTGATCTTCGCGGAGACCGGCGTCTCCGGGTCGGGCACCGACGTCCGCGACAACCTCACCGACACCGTGGCCAATGCCCAGCAGCTCGTGAAGAGCCCATCGATCCAGTTGGGGGCCATGGACTTCTACCCCCTCGCAGGCAAGTGCGAAGGAGCCGCAATCGACATGACGGTCGCGGCCGCAGACACGGACTACGCCTCGGACTTCAACGGGACCTCGAAAGGTGGATTCTCGTTCCGGGGTGCCTACGCGGGCTCCGGCACCAATCCCGGTTGGTCGATCAGCGCGTCGATCAAGGACACCGAAGGCACCGCCCCCGCGCCGGACGCCGGGAGCGCAGGCGCTGCGGGAGCTGCGGGAGCTGCGGGCGGTCCGTCCGCCGACGCCGCCACGGCCGGCAGCAGCACGGGCGGTGCGAGTGGTGGCTCCGACGCTGGAGGCGTCGCCGGGTCAGGTCAGGCGGGCACAGCCGACAGCGGAGCGAATCCCGCGGCCGGCGGCAACGACGACGGGGGCTGCTCCTGCAGGGCCTCGCGTCCGGAGCGACCCGATGGCTGGCTGGCGCTGATGGCGATCGGCCTCGCGGTGCTGGCCAGTCGGCGCTATCGCAGCGCCTCGGAGACGAACCCCAGCGATCCTTCGTAGGGCGTCGGCTTGTCCGGCCGCAGGAGCACCGCAGCCAGCACCGAGCCCGCCACCACGGCAGCCCCGCCAGCCCAGAACCACCACTGCTTCGTGATCGGACGCGAGCTCTGGGTGAGCGCGATCGAGATCTGCTGACGCGAGTCGGGATTCACTCGCAGGGTCCGATCCGCGGGCACGTGTCCGGCGGCGACGACGCGCAGTCGCCGCGTGCCGACGGCGATCAGGCCCTGATAGCGTCCGCGGCCGACGAGCTTGCCATCCAGCCAGATCTCCGCCTGCGCGGGTGTCGCATCGACTGCAATCCTCGAGGGCTTGGGCCTGGCGCCTGCGTCGAGGGTCACCTGCTCACGCGCCGCCGCCTTGAGATCGATGCTCTGCACTGCAGGCTCGTATCCCTCACGAACCGCCTCGAAGACGTGCTTGCCCGGATCGAGCACCGCCGCATGCGCACCGTCGCGCTGGGCAACCTGCTTTCCATCCACGCGCACCGAGGTCGCCCCGCCCGACACCCGCACCTCGACATGGACCAGCGCAGCTTGCAGCTCGTCGATCAGCGTGCGGGCCGTGCCGGCCATCTTCTCGTGCTTGGAGACGTCCCGGATCGCCAGAAATCGCCTGAAGTGGTCGAGCGCGTCGAGATACCGGCCCACGCCGCGACAGGCCAGGCCGAGATTGAACAGGACCGGCGCGGTCTCGCGGATCGCCCGGGACTTCTCGAGCTCGGCCACGGCGCCCGCGAACTGCGAATCGTCGAGCAGCGCCACGCCACGGTTGAAGTGTTCGCGCGCGGAGTCGGCGTCGTCCGCAGACGCAGCACACGGAATCGCACACAGGGTCAACGCGAGCAGGAGGGTTCGACTCTTCATTCGTATTCTCGAATCGGCGCGACCGGGGGACGTTGCGTGCCCGCGGGCGCGGTCCTGGCGACCCTGGGCGTCGGGGCAGCCAGCGGGTTCGCGGGGTTCGCCGACGTGACGGCCGGGGCGGCCGAGATCGCGGCCGGGAGCAGGACGGAAGCAGACGCGACAGGAAGTGTCGCAGACGCGGACGCCGCGGAAGTGAGGGGCTGCGATGCCAGCGCGGTGGCGGGCGGAGCGGCCGGCGTGTCGGGGAGACGAGGCGATCGGGTCCAAAGAACGGAGGCGGCGATGCCTGTCGCAGCGGCCGCGGCCAACGCGCTCGCGACAAGGACTCGATTCTTCCGCGGCGGGATGGCCGCCGCTTCCGGAGCGACTTCCTCGAGGGTGGTCTCCACGGACTGCAACGCGACGTTGTGTTCCTGTTGGGCGTGCTGCGGGACGGGGGCGGAGACCCGCCCCGAAGCGGGCGCGGCCAGGGGCTCCGACGCGTGCGCGCGCGCACCCTTCAAGGCCTCGCGCATGGCCTTCGCGCTCGGCCATCGCAGCGCGGCGTCGTGCGCAAGGGCCTTGTCCACCACCGCGATCACCGCCGGCGGCAAGTCGGGTCGGAACTCCGCGAGGCTCGGCGCCGTGTCGCGGATGATGCAAGCGAGCAGCAGGCTCGGGTTCCGCTCGGCAAAGGGCGGCCGATCGGCGAGACAGCGAAACAGCACCGCGCCCACGGACCAGACGTCGGCGCGCGGATCGACGGTCTGCCCCGAGGCCTGCTCCGGACTCATGTACGCCGGAGTCCCGATGACGGTGCCAAAGGTGGTCAGGGATTCCTCGACGTTGACCCGTTGGCGCTTGGCTGCGCCGAAGTCGAGCACGCGGACGTTCAGCGAACCGTCCTCGTGCGGCACGAGGAAGATGTTGGGGGGCTTGACGTCGCGATGGATGATCCCCGCCTGGTGCGCAGCCTCCAGGGCGTCGAGAACCACGTCCGCCACATCGAGGATCTGCCCGATGGACAGGCTCTTTCGCCGCAGGGCCTCGGCGAGGTCGAACCCCTCGAGCAGCTCGAAGGCGACGTACACGCCGACCGATTCGTCGACGCCGGCATCGACGACATCGACAATGTTGGGGTGTCCGATCTCGGCGGCGGCCTTGGCCTCGCGCAGGAAGCGCTCGGACATGGCCTTGTCCCGGCTGTACTGCTCGTTGAGGAGCTTGAGCGCGACCAGACGACCGGTGAAGCGGTGACGCGCGCGGTACACCGTTCCCACTCCGCCTGCAGCGACACGCTGGCAGATGTCGTACTTGCCGTCGATGATCCTCCCGACGGGATCGGGCGGGGCGGCGAGTGGAGAGTCGGAGGGAACGGGCACGGACTGCAGCCTACACGCTTCGGTGCGTCGTTCCAACGCGCCGGCGACGTTTCTGCTGGAGGAATCAGCCGGAATCCGATGGGCGCGACCGATCCGACCACCCGATGCGCTTCATCGCCCGCTGCAGGAATCGCCGCCCCACGCCCGCCTCGCGCGCCGCCGCCGACACGTTGCCCCCCGTCTTGCGAAGAAGCGCGCCGAGGTAGATCTCGTCGAACTGATCCATCCACACCAGCCTCGCTTCCTTGAGCGGCAGGTGCGTCGGCACCAGCTCATCGAGCCCCGCAGGAATCGGCTTCGGATCCCCAGCGACACGCTCTCCCGCCCACCCGAGCGAGAGCCCTCGCTCCAGGAAGTTGCGCAGCTCCCGCACGTTGCCCGGCCAGCCGCGCGATCCCAGGGAGGCAATCACGTCGGCGGGCACCGAGAGCTGCCGATCGGTGAGCCGTGAGAGCAGATGTCGCGCGAGGAGCGGGATGTCACTGCGTCGCTGCCGCAACGGCGGAAGCTCGACCATCACCACTGCGAGCCGGAAGAACAGGTCCTCGCGGAAGTGCCCGGCGTTGACCGCGGCGGTGAGGGGACGATTGGTCGCGGCGATGAGGCGCACATCGACGCGCTTCGATCGGTTCGAGCCGACGCGCCGCACCTCGCGGGTCTCGAGCACCCGCAGCAGCTTGCGCTGCAATCCCAACGGCAGCTCCCCGATCTCGTCGAGGAACAGCGTCCCGCCGTCGGCCTCCTCGATCACCCCCGTGCGGTCCGACACCGCTCCGCTGAACGCTCCGCGCACGTGCCCGAACAGCTCGCTCTCGAACAGCGTCTCGGCGATTGCACCGCAATCGACTGCCACATAGGGGCCTTCGGCCCGTCGCGAGCTCTCGTGGACCGCCCGCGCCGCCAGATCCTTCCCCGTCCCCGTCTCGCCTTGGATCAACAGCGTCGCGTCGGTCGGCGCCACACGCTCGAGCACCGAGAACACCGCCCGCATCGCGGGGCTCCGCCCCACCATCTCGCCGAAGCTGTCGTTGGACGAGAGCTCCTCGACGAGCATCTCCCCCGAGCGCTCGACCCGCAGCACGGTGGCGCCCACGCGGATGCGGTTGCCCTCGCGGACGTCGGCGTCGCGCACCCGCACCTCGTCGACGAAGGTCCCGTTGGTGCTCTCGCAGTCGCGGAGGATCGCGCCGTCGCGTTGCACCACGAGCTCCGCGTGAACCCGCGAGACCGTGGGGTCCTGAAGGCAGATCTGACTCGACGCCGCGCTTCCGATCACGCTCGTGCCGATCGGGCAGGGGAAGGTGGAGCCTCGCTGTTGGCCCTCCATCACCGTGAGACGCCAGCTTGGGACCTCCCAACGGGTGGGAGCGCCCGCTTTCATCTGCACGGTCGCGTACTCGGGGTCCGGCTCGGGGGACTCCGAGGGAGCCGGCGCGGGGGGCTTGTTCATGGTGAGGTCCTGCGGCCCTGGACTTCGCGGGCGGAGAGCGCCTCGAAGGATAGACCGACACTGCGCTCGGTCAAGGGCGGCCAGGGACGGCGTGCCCGGCGCAGGTCCAGACCGGCGGCGGAGCCCCATGCTCGACCACCACGAGTCCGGGTCCCACTACGGGGACTGCGCCACGCAGGTCGAGTGAGCTTGGGTTCACTTCCTGCAGCCCGTATGCGTGCGTGTCGTCCTGCTTGCGATCAAATGCCTCTTCGATTGGGAGAGGCTCTCCAGGAGTGGTCAGCGTGCCGTCGAAGGCAAGTGGGATTCGCTCTCGAGCTGCCCAGGAGGCCCCGAGCCCTGGCGGCGGTGGACCGATGCCTACTTCTTCTCGGGTAGGTTCTTCAAGCAGAGGAACCAGTCGAGGCACTCATAGCCGCTGCCGGCCTGCTGCACGCGCTCGGCCGCCTGGCCGCACGAGCCTGGCGGCGGAATGATGACCTTCTGGCCCGGACGCCAGTCCGCAGGCGTCGCGACCCCGTTCTCGTCGGAGGTCTGCATGGCAATCAGCAATCGCTTGATCTCGTCGAAGTTGCGCCCGTTCGAGAGCGGATAGTAGACCAACGCGCGAATCCGGGCCTGGGGATCGATGAAGAAGACGGCCCGGACCGCCTGCGTGTTGCTCGCGCCCGGCTGGACCATTCCGTACTTCTTCGCCACCTCCATCGTGAGGTCCGCTATGACCGGGAACTTCACCTCCATGTTCTTCATGCCGTTCCACTCGATCTTCTCCTTGATCGTGCGGAGCCAGGCGATGTGGCTGTAGTGGCTGTCGATCGAAAGGCCGATCAGCTTCGTGTTGAGCTGCTCGAACTCCTTCTCCATGCGGGCGAAGCTCATGAACTCGGTGGTACACACCGGGGTGAAGTCGGCCGGATGACTGAACAGGATGACCCACTTGCCCTTGTAGTCCTCCGGGAAGTTGATCTCTCCCTGGGTGGTCGTTGCCTTGAAGGCCGGCGCCTTCTCGCCGATAAGAGGGATGCGCGGGACTTCACTGCAGGGGCTGCTCTCGCTCATGTCGATTCCTCCGTGGTTTGCGCTGGGGTTTCCTATATGGGAACGACCAAGACGCTCGTCAAGGGTTCCGCTCGATCGCCCCACCCACATCCGTCATGTGGATCTGCTCGAAAGGATCGGCGTGCCCTGGAGGGGGACTCCGGCG
>CAYMUE010000087.1:4306-25051 GCA_964393505.1 uncultured Polyangiaceae bacterium | reverse complement strand
AAGCTCCGGGAGCTTCTGGGAGGGCGTTAGCCCCGCCGGAATGGACGGGGTTATGGACGGGGTTTGCCCGGATGGACGGGCCATGGACGGGGTTTTTGAGCCGATCTGCCTGCGCCAACTGATCGAAAGATAACGATTTTGCCAATAGCCGCAATTCTGACACGGTAGGGGTCGTTGGTTCGAAACCAATCGCGCCTACGAAGCAGCAAGGCATCCGAGAGGGTGCCTTGATTCGTCTTGTGGTCCACCCACCACCTGGAGCGCCGTTCCCGGTTGCCCCGCCGGCGCGTCGTGCTCGCTTCTGACCAGGCCAGGCGGCTGGTTGCATGTATCCAGTCCATGAAGCCGTTCCCGCCGGTCCGGGAGCCGACGTTGCCTTGGCCTTTGCCCATGGTGCCTGGCTACACCTGCAACCGGCCAATCAAGCACGGTGTGCCCTTCGTGAGCCCATGCGGTGGCGGTGCGCGGCCCGAGCCCATTGCGGCAGATCCGTGACTCCAGCGCCGTGCCCCGTCGCGTGCTCTTCCAGCCCCTCCCGGCTCGGTTGTTCGCGATGGTCCGCTCGGGATCGAAATGTCGTGAGCGCTAGGCGCCTCGTCGCGGAAGAGTCTGGCGCTTCTGCCCGGTCATGAACACCGCGTACTCCTCCAGGCCGAGTCCCCGGATCTTGAGCACGCATGCCTTGCGGTTCGAGTTCATGACGACCCCGATGACCTTCGAGATCAGGTTGTTGAACGGGGAGCGAGCTCGCGCCCGCCGAGCTCGAGTCGTTTCGCGCCCTGGCCAGGCGGATCGCCGCGCTCGACAAGTCCCTCGGTGCCGGCAAGAAGGCGCCTCCCCGCACGCTCGATCGCAACGATGTCCTCGCTGCCCTCGAGCTCTTCTCCGGCCCCGCCGTCACACCATCCAACGGGGTGACAACCCCGGCCGCGCGGATCCTCGAGGCGTTGCGCCAGGCTGCCGATCCCCAGACCGGCCTTGCTCGCGTGCCGGATGCGGTCCGCCCGGTCCTGTCCACCATGAGCAACCAGGAGGCCCGGTCAGCGCTCCTCGAGCTCGACTCGGGCGGCTTCATCGAGCTGCGTCCCGAGTCCGGAATAGGACTGCTGTCCGAAGACGATGCGGCTCTCTGTCCGCGGGGTGCGCGGGGGGTCGTCCTGTCATTTGCGAGGCTGATTGACCGTTCGTAGGAGGGATGGACGTGGGCGCCGTATTCAGCCTGGAACACGCGGATCCCTGGAGCGTAGACTTCATCGACGTCCCCTCCATCAACGCCCATGCGAGCGACGCAATCGCGAGCAGGATCGAAGAGAAGACCGGACAGGCCCACGCGGGCCCCGACCACCTGAGGTCCTCCAGCGTCCTTGTCCTGGGCCCCGCAGGCTCGGGCAAGACCCACCTCTTCGCCCGGCTTCGGAAGAGGTTCGGGCCGGCGGCCAGCTTCGTCCTCGTGCGTCCTGAGATCGGGCTCTCGATGGCTCCGCGCCACATGCTCGCGGCGATCATGGATTCGCTTCATCGACGCTGCCATGGATTGGAGACGAGACAGATCGAAGCCGTGGTCGGCTCGCTGCTGTCCGCGGTGCACCAGACCGATCGACGCTATCCGATGCTCAGGATCGAAGAGCTTCGCAACGAAGCCGACCTGCGGGCCACGCTCGAGGAGGTCATTGTTGCGCTCGAATCGCGCTATGACGAGCTGGATGCCCGATATCTGGAGAAGCTGCTGCTGTTCCCCTTTGCGTCCCCCGTGGACCGCCGGGCGCTGCTCGCCTGGCTCTCGGGGCGAGAGCTCGACGATACCCAGCTCAAACGCCTCGGGCTCGCGGGCGCGCTGGCTGACAGCGAAGTGATTCCTGCTCTCCGGACGCTCGCCGTGGCCGCCGCTTTCGGTGCGCCCATCGTCGTCGCCTTCGATCAGCTCGAGAATCTCGTCGACGGAGACGACGGAAACGACAGGATTCACGCGCACGCGAGGCTCGTCTCGGAGCTCTTCGACAGCGTGCGGGGTCTCGTCATCGTGCAGATGGCGCTCGACGCGGAGTGGCATCAGCGCATCAGTCCGGTTCTCTCGCAATCGGAGCGCGATCGGCTGGAGGCCAGGAAGCTCGCGTTGCTGCTGCCCGGCGCCGACGAGCGCGAGGCGTTGCTCGCGGCCTGGACCGATGTCATCCCGAGCTCGGAACGGAAGGGGTACTTCCCCTGGCCCTTCAGCGAGGAAGGGTGGCTCGAGTGGAGAGGCTCCCCGGGCGTCACGCCTCGGATGTTGATGATCGCGTGTCGGGAGGCGTTCGAAGGGAGGAGCGAGCTGCCTCCGGCTTCTCCCCATGGGTCCCTGGAGCACGACACGGCGGAGGAGCGCCTGGAGTCCCAGTGGGCGCTTCACGTGGACAGGGCAAAGGCGGAGCTGGGCGACGCGGCCGCACAGAAGCGAGGGATTGACCGCGAGCGCGTCGTCGCGGCCATCCTCTGCTCCGCGCACCTCGCGGGCATCGACGCTTCGGTGCCGCAGGGCCGCAAGCCGGGAGATGTCCGTCTTCGCCACGGCGCGCACGAGACGCTGGTTTTCGTGGTGCAGCAGCCGAACGCCAGGTCGGCCGTCGCCTCGCTGAACAAGGCCGTCTCCGCGGCTGCCGCGGAGAACGTCGTCGTGCTGCGGGAGCGCAGGATACCCTTCCCGGCCACCTGGAAGTCCGTGGTGCAGCCGCTCGAGGAGCTCCGAACGCAATCCCGCGCATCGTGGTTCGATCTCGACGACGACCATGCCGCGCACCTGCTCGCGTTGCACGACTTCCTGTCCGCCGCGCGATCGCGCGACATCACGGACTCGCGCGGACGTCCTTTCGAGGAATCCGTCGTACGTGACTGGGCGAAGAAGCGTGCAGCCGGGGCCCGGTGGATGATAGCTCCGGAGCTGGTGAAGCCCGGCGACGCAAAGGCGCCGCACCGCGCCGTCATTCCCGTGGTAGCCGCGGAGGTCGCCGCTCCGACTCCGAACGTGCTTCCGAGCGACGGACCGGCCTGGCGCATCCTGCAGGAGCTGCGCGTGGCGAGCGTTGAACGCATCGTCTGCGAAGTACGAGCCACGCAACCCGAGGTGTCGCGGGCAGCGGTCATGAGGGAGCTCCGGGGTGCGGGGCAGGCCATCGGATGGATCGGCGCGGCAATCGTCTTCGTCGCAGGGGGGACACCATGAGCGCCGTCATCTCGGTCACCGAGGTCCGCAATGCCCTGCGATGCCCGCGAGTGTTCGCGTTGGGGAGAAAGCTGGGACGCCCGGTCGCCTTTCCTGTCGGTGCGTCGGCACTCGGCGCGACGTTCCACCGCATCGTCGAGTCGTTCGCCCGGTCCGCCTCGGTTCCCCCTGCTTCGTGGGCTGGCCTCGGGGCGTACGCCGAGCCCGACAAGGTTGCGCACACGCTGCGCTGCTGGGTGCTCGACCATCTCGTACGCGAGCTGCAGAGCCACCCGCATCTGGGAACGATGCCGGCCGAGGTCGACGATCTGGCCGAGGCGCTCCGGTCATTCGCGGGATTCGTCGCAGGGCAGCTTGGTTCGTTCGACACGAATCCTGCCGCTGCGCTGCAGTCGTTGTTCCGCGCGGCGGAGCTCGAGCTCCGCGCCAGTGTGCCGATTTCGGAATCCGAATCGGTGAGCGTCGGCGGCAGGATCGACGCGATTCTCGAGCATGCTCGGGGCAATCTGGATGCCGTCGAGTACAAGCTCACCGACGAGGCGAACGCCGAGCTGGACGCTGCACAGGTCACGCTGTATCGATATCTCGTGCGTCAGCAGCTCGGTCTCGATGCGCAGCCCACCATTCTCCGTTTCGATCCGAAGCTGACGGTGACGCGGATCCAGCCTGAAGAAGCCGACGAGCTGGTTCACAGTCGTCTGTTGCCCTTGATTGCCCGGATGGTCGCGTGGGCCCGGGGAGAGGAGCCTGCACCGGCCACGACGCGCAAGGACCTGTGCGCAGTCTGCCCGGTGCGCGCGGCGTGCGCGGCCGAGTACCGGGAGAGCTTGGCCGCCCGTGACGATCCGCCCGCTGGCGCGGTCAGGTCGCGCCCGGAGCCCGACGGCAGCCTTGGCCCGGACGCAGCGAGCGGCACCGCGGACGTCGCCGGGGCGAGCACCAGGGAAGAGGATCTCGCCGAGGTGAAGGCGCTGGAGCGAAAGCTTCAGCAGGTGATTCGATCGGTCGGTGTGCCGGCATCGCTCGTGGGCGCGCCGGCGGTGGGCCCGACGCTCGTGACCTTCCAGATCTCGGCCGGCAGGGGCAGCGTGCAGCACCTCGACCGGGAGGCGAGGGACCTGGAGCACAAGCTGGTGACCCACCACGGGGTCGGGGCCACGTACGAGAAGCGTGGCGGGGTGCGGATGCTCACAATGGTCCGCGCAAAGCCGCGGGATGTGCGCCTTCCCGCGCTGATGCACCGCGAAGCGGCGTTCCTGAAGGAGCGCCCCGGACGTCTCGTGCTGGGCGAGACCACCACGGGAACGGTCCTGACCGTCGATCTCGGCGCGCCGACGAGCTGTCACCTGCTCGTGGGGGGCATGACGGGGAGCGGCAAGTCGGTGTTGCTGCGGGCGATGGTGATCAGCCTGGCGCACTACCACGCTCCTTCGGCGATCCAGTTCACGCTCGTGGATCCGAAGCGTGTGAGCTTTGCGCCGTTGGTGTCCTCGATAGGCTCTCATCTCGCCAATCCGCTCTGCTACGAGTGCGAGGATGCGGTCCGGATTCTCGAGGGCCTCGTGGACGAGATGGAAGAGCGATATCGGACGTTTGCGGGCATGCAGGTGCAGGACATCGATGACTACAACGACTCGATGCCCGGAGCGGAGCTATGCCGCCGGGTTGTGGTCATCGACGAGTTCCAGGATCTGGTGTTGTCGAAGGCGCTGCGTCCGTCGTTCGAGGAAGCGGTCCAGAGGCTCGGTGCGAAGGCAAGGGCGGCGGGAATCCATCTCATCCTGGCGACGCAGAGGCCTGACGCGAAGACGGTCCAGCCGGGGATCAAGGCCAATATTCCAGGCAAGATCGCGCTCAAGGTGCAGTCCCCGGTGAACTCGCGGATCATTCTCTCCGAGGGCGGCGCGGAGGCTCTGCTGGGCCGCGGCGACATGCTGGCGGATCTCGGCCAGGGAGTGGTCAGGGCGCAGGCGCCTCTGGCGTGAGAGGCCGCCCGCCGAGGTTGGGTGAAACGCGCGGGATCGACCCCTCGGATGGCGCCGCGCTGGCGGATGGATCGTGACACGTACTTTCTGCTATGGTCCCCTCGATGGTACGCAGATCCTTGCCTGTGGTTGCGGTGTTGGTGGCCCTCGGCTGCGACAGCGGCGGGGACGACAGCTCGTGGCAGAACGGACAGCCCGATGCGCAGGCGGGCGTCGATGCCGCCCTCGAGGCCTCCGCCGACGCATCCGTCGAGGCTTCTCCCGAGGCGGGGGCGGACGATGCAACCAGCTCCGAGGATGGTGACGCTCCGGGCGCGGATGCGTCACCGGACGTACCTGCCGAAGCAGCTCCGCCGGGGCCGTGCACCTCGCCGGGGGGGCGGTCGTGCGGCGGCAACGGCATGGGCGGCGACCCTGCGGTCCTGTACATCTGCACCAACGGCGAGTGGGTCGTGGACCATGCCTGCGGTGGCGCCTGTGAGACCATGCCCTCGGGCGTGCCGGACCGGTGTCCGTCGGACCTCACGGTGCCCCAGAGTCTCATCGACGCGGTCGACGCCAAGCCCTACGTGGAAGTGGATTGCCAACCCGGCTCGTACGCGGGTTGGCCCTACGAGGCGAAGGAGTGCACGTACACCTCCGGAGGAATCACTACGAGCGTGACGGTGGCCGATCCCGATCCGGCGCGGGTGGGCGCATGGATCGTGGATGCGTCCACGTTCATACCCACGTTGTGGGCATTGAAGTGGTCTTCACCCGCCGACTACGAGGCCGGGGTCAAGGTGATCGGCACAGCGATGATGATGCAGTCGTCGCGGATCTTCCCGCTGCACGGCGGGATCATCGAGAACATGGGCAACGGGTACGTGAACTACCAGTTCGACAAGGGGGTGACGGTCTCGTGCTCGTCGGGATGCTACTGCCGCATCAACTCCCTGCATCGCACTGAGTGGTGCAGCTACCAGGAGCACCTGGGGGTGAAGAGCTACGATGCGTGCATTGCGGAGGTGGGGGCATCCGGATTCACGGAGGGGTGGGGACAGCGCTGTCTGCAGAACCACATCGACGCCTGGACGGCGACGAGAAACGAGCACTTCCGTGCGAAGGTGTGGAAGGCGAACCAGACCGTGAAGGGGACTTGTCCGACCTACGACTCCTGCACGCCGGCGCAGGTCGTGCAGGCAGTGAATCAAGCCTTCAACTGAACCGCATCCAGCTCCGATGACGCACCCGCGAATCACGTTCTTCCGCTTGTTGGCAGTCGCCCTTCTGGTCTGCTCCTGCTCCCAGGAGGCGGGCCCGACCGGGGCGTGGGCCGGGGCGAATGCAGATGCCGGCGAGGCGGGCGCGATCGCCTCCGAGACCGGCGTCCAGGATGGCGCGGGGCCGGAAGGGGCTGCTGGCGCCGATGGCGACTCCGGGGCCGAGGGCGCTGCCCCGGAGGATGGCGCGCTCCCCGACGGGGCGGTGAGCGACGGCGCCGCGGACGACGCGTCGGTACCCGACGCGTCGGGAAGCGACTCGCCGTCGGGAATGACCTCGTGCGTGTCGGTTGCGCATATCGGTGACAGCCTCACGTACTACACCCAGCCTTCGCTGACGGCGGCCTATGCCGGAGTCGGCGCCACGGTCTTGATCAACGCCTACGGAGGGAGGGCGATCAAGCAGAAGCTGGAGGAGGATCCGATGACGGGTCTCGGCGCCGTTGCGGAGATCAAGTCCGGGGGATTCGGCGGCTGCTGGGTGGTGGCCCTCGGCACGAACGACACGGCGAACATCGCCGCGGGTGCGTGGTACACGCGAGTCGAGGCGATCGACGAGATGATGAACGCGATTGACCCCGCCGGGGGCGCCACGGTGATGTGGGTCAATACGTACACCACGAAGACGAGCGGCTACTACTCCAACGACAACATGGTGCTGTGGAACCAGGCGCTGGTCGAGGCGCAGCAGCACTGGCCGAACATGGAGGTCTTCGACTGGGCCTCCATCGCGGACGACGGCACGGCTCCCTACAGCGACGGAATTCATCACACGGCGGCGGGCTACGAAGTGAGGAACGCGGCGATCGCGAAGGCGCTGGCGGGGTTCTTCCCGTTGCCGTGAGCGGTGCGATCGGGTGAACTCCCGGCTTGTGGTGTCACGAAGGTGATGTCCCGCCCTCGCTGATCCAAGCCCCGTCGAAGTCCCCACTCGCCGGGGGCCTCGAGTCTGCTAAAGCACCCCCATGATGCTCACCCGTTCCCTTGCTTGTGCGCTCGCTCTTCTCGGAGGCTGCTCTTCGTCCGAGGGCTCTCCCGAGGCGGCTTCGTCCGACGCCGGCGCCGGTGTCGAGACCGGCGGTGAGAGCGATGGGGGGAGCGACACTGGAGCCGAAGGGGGAAGCGATGGGGAGACGCCGCCCGAGGACGGCGCGGTCTCGTCGAGCTCGCACGGGAGTGGCGGGCTGGCGTGCACGAGTACGGGGGCTGTGACGGTGGACGGAGCGAGCTACTCGTATTGCGTGGCGAAGGTTGCTGGAGTGGAGTTGAAGATCGTGGAGCCTGCGGGCGCGAGTCAACCGCTCCACCTGGCGCTGTACTTCCACGGCGACGGTGCGGGGCCGTACCAGTCCGGGCTCGCGATCAAGAAGCACGCACCGTGGACGAGCACGCATGGTGTGTTGTACGTGGCGGCGTTGGCGCCCAATGCCTGCGCATGGTGGCTGCGTCCGTCGTTCACCGCGTGCGACGCCAACACTCCTGTGCCCGACGCCGCGATCGATCGGGACGGGGAGAACGCGCAGGCGGTGCAGTCCGTGGTGGAAGCGCTGCGCGGGGGCTGGGACATCGCCGACGCGCCGGTGTTGTATGGCGGATCGTCGGGCGGCTCGATCTTCCTCGCGGCCAGCTTCCTGCCGATGCACGGCGACAAGCATCCAGGCGCGTATGCGCTGAGCTGCGGCGGCGATGCACCGTTTCAGGGGCAGCTCGGCTGGGACGCCTCGAATCCGTCGCGGATGGGGGCGACGCGGCTCTTCTTCACCTACGGAGACAAGGACTTCGTGGCTTCCGACGTGCAGCAGGCGGTTGCGTTCTACGAGCCGCTGGGATTCCCAACGAACGTGAAGGTGATACCGGAGACGGGCGCGGAAGGGGACTCGCACTGCGGCAATGTGGGCGGGTCGTATTCGTACGATCAGCTGGGGCGGGTGACCGAGGTGTGGTCGGAGTACTACGAGGCGCAGGTGGAGGTGGGGCGCTGATCCTGGCGCGAAGGGGGGCTCTTGACACTCTGGAGCTGATAACGACCCGATCGCGCTCGGCGGAGCGCTGATCCTGGCGCGAGGGGGGCTCTTGACACCGCGGGCGGGCGGCGTATGAATCGACCCTGCAGTATCGATTCAACGCGCGAGCAGCCATGTCCCAACCCAGCACCCGAGCGATTCCGGAGCCGACGCTGCGGCGTCTTCCAGCCTACCACGAGTTCCTCATGAAGCTGCGTGCGCAGGGGAAGACGCTCGTTTCGTGCACGCATATCAGCGAGGCTTTGGGGGTGTACTCCACACAGGTGCGCAAGGACCTCGCCGTCACGGGGATCGTGGGACGTCCGAAGACCGGATACGACATCGTGGAGCTCATGCGAGCCATCGAGTCGTTTCTCGGGTGGGACGATCGGCGCAGCGCGTTTCTCGCGGGCGTGGGGAGTCTGGGCTCCGCGATCCTTGGGTATCGCGGATTCGAGAGCCACGGCTTGAGCATCGTGGCCGGGTTCGACACCGACCCCGGAATCGTGGGCACGGAAGTGCATGGAAAGACCATCCTGCACCTCGACCGGTTGACGGGACTCGCGCGCCGCATGCACGTCCACATGGGTATCATCACGGTGCCCGCCGACGTCGCGCAGGATGTCGCCGACCGGATGATCGCGGGAGGCATCTACGCGATCTGGAACTTCGCCCCCACCTCCCTGCGCGTGCCCGACAACATCGTCGTCCAGAACGAGAACCTAGCGTCGTCCCTCGCCGTGCTCTCCAATCGCATCGCGAATCGCGAGCCCTGAGCCCCCCACCTTCTTCTGCCTTCCTCCCTCTGCCATGAGCCCCGCGGCGGTCGTCAAGGTCGCTGTCGAAAATCGCCTTGACAGCCTTCCCACTGCGCGGTACGTATCGACCAAACGTTATCGATACTAACCGGTCGATACGAGGAACCCATGGCAACACGTCACTTCTTGCCCGTCTCCGAGCAGACCCTGCGCCGCCTGAGCGCCTACCACACCTACCTCAAGCGCCTCCAAAGCCAGGGTCGCCCCATCGTCTCCAGCGCGCGAATCGGCCAGGACCTGCGCCTCGAAGCCTCCCTGGTCCGCAAGGACCTCGCCGTGACCGGCGTCTCCGGCTGCCAGTCGGGCTACGAGATCGCTGAGCTCGCCCCGGCCATCGAGTCGTTCCTCGGCTGGGACGACCGCAGGGGCGCGTTCCTCGCCGGCGTCGGATGCCTCGGCATGGCCCTGCTCGGCCATCAGCCCCTGGCGGACCAGGGACTCGAGATCATCGCCGGATTCGACATCGACCCCCGGCTGGTGGACACCACGGTCCACGGCAGGTCGGTGCTCCACATCGATCGTCTCGCGGGACTCGCCCAGCGCATGCGCGTGCACGTTGGAATCCTCTGCGTGCCGCCGGAGGCCGCGCAGGACGTGGCGGACGAGATGATTGAGGGGGGAATCGACGCCCTCTGGAACTTCACCGCCACGACGCTCCGCGTCCCGGATCATGTGGTGGTGCAGAACGAGAACCTGGCCTCGTCCCTCGCGGTGCTTTCCAAGAGAGCGGACCACCGAAAGAGCAGCGCCCCCGCGGACGCGTCCGGGGCGGCGGAGATGCGCCATGAATGACCTGAATCCTGTTGCATCGATGTCATCGTCCACGCGCTCCTTCACCAAGGTCTGCGAGATCCTCGATCGATACCATCGGGACCCCTCGCGTCTCATTCCGATACTGCAGGCGGTGCAGGACGAGTACCGGTATCTCCCGCCGGAGGTGATGTCCTTCGTTGCGACCTCGTTGCGGGTTCCGCCTGCGCGGGTCTACGGGGTGGCGACCTTCTACTCGCACTTCGCGCTGCTTCCCAAGGGCAAGTACGTGGTGCGCTTGTGCAACGGGACGGCCTGTCACGTGAAGCGTTCGATTCCGATCCTGGAGGCGGTGCAGCGTCGCCTCGGGGTGACCGAGGCCCGTCCCACGACCCGGGACTTCCTGTTCACGGTGGAGACGGTGTCGTGTCTCGGGGCGTGTGGGCTTGCGCCGGTGATGCTGGTCAACGATCAGGTTCACGGGCAGGTCACGCCGGAGTCGGCCGTGGCGATCATCGAGGAGATTCTCCGGAAGGAGGCCGCATGAACGCGTTGAATCCCGTGGAGTCGGGGCCGGACCTCGCAGCCATTTCCGAGCGATGGGAGACGGCGTCGCGGGCCCACGCGCACCGAGTGATCATCTGTGCGGGCACGGGTTGCGTGGCCAATGGCGCGCTCGACGTGCACGCGGCCTTCGTGCAGGAGCTGGAGCGCCGTGGGCTTGCGGCGTGGGTGAGCGTGGATTGGGAGAAGGAATCCGAGGGGACCGGGGGCACGCTGGTGTCCCACAGTGGCTGCCAGGGATTCTGCCAGATGGGTCCCCTGGTGACGGTGCTGCCTGCAGGGATCCTCTACACCCACGTGAAGCGCGGGGATGTCGCGGAGATCGTGGAGCGCACGCTGCTCGCGGGGGAGGTTGTGGACCGGCTCGTGTACGCCGATTCGGAGACCGGTCGGGGGTGTTGCACCCACAAGGAGATTCCCTTCTATGCGCGCCAGCACCGGTTCGTCCTGGCGGACTGCGGGCTGATCGATCCCGAGGATCTGGGGGAGTACGTGGCGCGGGGCGGATACGGGGCGGCGCGTCGCGCCTATCGCGAGATGAGTGCCAAGGACGTCTGCGATTGGGTGAGCCGGGCGGGGCTGCGCGGACGGGGTGGCGGCGGTTTTCCGACGGGGCGCAAGTGGGACCTGGCGCGCCAGCAGCCGGGGCCGCAGAAGTTCGTCATCTGCAATGGCGATGAGGGCGACCCCGGCGCCTTCATGGATCGAAGTGTGATGGAGGGCAATCCCCACGCGGTGATCGAGGGGATGATGATCGCCGCCCGGGCGATTCGCGCGGAGGAGGGGTGGGTCTACGTGCGAATGGAGTATCCGCTTGCGGTGCGTCGCGTGCGCAAGGCGGTGCAGGACGCGGAGAAGGCGGGGATTCTGGGTGCCGACGTGTTCGGCTCCGGCGCGGGATTCCGGGTGAACGTCATGGAAGGCGCGGGCGCCTTCGTCTGCGGCGAGGAAACCGCGCTCATCGCCTCCATCGAGGGCAAGCGCGGAATGCCGTCGCCCAAGCCGCCGTTCCCCGCGCAGCGGGGGCTGTGGGGCAAGCCCACGGTGATCAACAACGTCGAGACCCTGGCGACGGTGCCGTTGATTCTGCGGATGGGCGCCGAGGACTTCCGCACTCTGGGGACCCCGACCTCGCCGGGGACCAAGACCTTCGCGTTGACGGGGCACGTGGCGCACACGGGGCTCATCGAGGTTCCCTTCGGGACCACGCTGCGTCACATCGTGCACGATGTGGGGGGCGGCGTGACCGACGACGAGGGGCGGCCCGATCCTGCAGGCTTCAAGGCGGTGCAGATCGGAGGGCCGTCGGGAGGCTGTCTCACCCCGGAATGCCTCGACTTGCCGTTGGACTTCGACTCGCTCAAGGGGGTCGGGGCGATGGTGGGGTCCGGCGGGCTGGTGGTGATGAACCAGCAGACGTGCATGGTTTCGATTGCGCGCTTCTTCATGCAGTTCACGCAGAACGAGTCGTGTGGCAAGTGCGTGCTGTGCAGGGAGGGGACGCGGCAGATGCTGTCGTTGCTGGACGACATCATCGAAGGGCGAGCGGATGCGGGCACGCTGACGCTGCTGGAGACGCTTGCGAAGGCGGTGCAGAAGGGGTCGTTGTGCGGGCTGGGCAAGACGGCGCCGAATCCGGTGCTGTCGACGTTGCGGCACTTCCGGAGCGAGTACGAGGAGCACGTGTTGCACAAGCGTTGTCCGGCAGGGCGCTGCAAGGCGCTGCGTCCGCCGGAGATCCTTGCCAGCAAGTGCAAGGGCTGCGGACTCTGCAAGAAGGGGTGTCCGGTGGGGGCAATCCGTGGAGAGCGCAAGGAGGTCCACGTGATTGATGCGGCGCTTTGCACACGATGCGGTGCGTGCGCGAAAGCTTGCAGGCTCGGTGCGGTTGTGGGAGTCGGACAATGAACCAGGCGGCGACATTGACGGTGGACGGTCGGGAGATCGCGATCGACGGCGAGCGGAACCTGCTCGAGCTGATTCGCAAGGCGAACATCGAGCTGCCCACGTTCTGCTATCATTCGGAGCTGAGCGTGTACGGGGCATGCCGGCTGTGCATCGTGGATATCGAGGGACGGGGCATCTGCAGCGCCTGCTCGACGCCGCCGGAGCCCGGGCTGCGGATCCGCACGAACACCGAGGAGGTTCGGGACATCCGGCGCATCTCGATCGAGCTGCTGCTGGCGAACCATGAGGGCCAGTGCACCACGTGCGCCAAGGGGCCGGACTGCCAGCTCCAGAAGCTGGCGCACAAGCTCGGGGTGCGGCGCGTGCGGTTCAAGAGCGTCTCCAAACCGTGCCCGATCGACGAGTCCTCGCTCTGCCTCGTGCGGGACCCGGGCAAGTGCGTGCTGTGCGGGGATTGCGTGCGAATCTGCTCCGAGGTGCAGGGAATCGGGGCCATCGACTTCGTCAAACGCGGCGCGTCGGTGACCGTCTCGCCCGCCTTCGGCAAGGACCTGGCGCAGGTGGAGTGCGTGGGGTGCGGGCAGTGCGCGCGGGTGTGTCCGACGGGGGCGATCATGCCGCGTTCGGAGACGGAAGAGGTGTGGCGTGCGCTGACCGATCCGCGCAAGTACGTCGTGGCGCAGATTGCGCCCGCGGTGCGCGTGGCGATCGGCGAGCTGTTCGGATTCCCCGCGGGGTCGGTCACCATCGGGCAGACGGTGGCGGCGTTGAAGCAGATGGGGTTCAAGAAGGTATTCGACACCTCGTTTGCGGCGGATCTGACGGCGGTGGAGGAGACGGAGGAGTTCGTGGCGAGGAAGGCGGCGGGACGGCCTGGACCGCTGTTCACCTCGTGTTGTCCGGCGTGGGTGCAGTTCGCCGAGCAGTACCATCCGGACCTGCTCGACCACCTGTCTACGTGCAAGTCCCCCCAGCAGATGCTAGGAGCCATGACGCGAAAGCAGCTGCCGGAAGCCGTCGGCATTGACCCTGACCAGCTCGTGATCGTGTCCATCATGCCCTGCACCGCCAAGAAGGCCGAGGCCCGTAGGGAGTGTCTGGCCACCGAGGCCGGGCGCGACATCGACCACGTGCTGACGACGCTCGAGTTGGGGCGCATGGTGGAGGAGTCGGGGCTGCGTTTTGCGCGATTGGAGCCGCAGCCCCTCGACATGCCGTTCGCTTTCAAGACCGGCGCGGGCGTGATCTTCGGCGCCTCCGGCGGCGTGGCCGAAGCCGTCGTGCGGTGCGCCGCGGATCGGATCGGAACCTGCCGCCCCGAATCGGTCGACACCCGCGCCCTGCGCGGCGATGAGCCGGTGCGTCGCGCCACGATCATCCTGGGCGACCAGACCCTGCGCATCGGCGTGGTGCACGGGCTCGCCAAGGCGGCCGAGATCGCGGACGCGGTCAAGCGCGGGGAATGCGATCTCGATCTGGTGGAGGTGATGGCGTGTCCGGGCGGCTGCGTGTCGGGCGCAGGGAATCCGGCGGCGATGGATGTCGAGCAGCGGCGCGCGCGTGTCGGCGGACTGCGCGATTCCGATCGCATGCTCGAGCTGCACGCTCCCCAGGAGAACCCCTACGTGCAGGCCTGCTACGCCCGGCTGCTCGAGCGTCCGGGGAGCCCGACGGCGCACCGGCTGCTTCACACGCACCACGCGAGTCGTCGCCGGATCGACGGCGAGGTCTCCCTGGTGGAGTCGTCGGCGAAGGAGGCGGTGAAGGTGCGGGTCTGCGTGGGCACGAGCTGCCTGCTGCGCGGTGCGCAGACGCTGATCCAGCGGATCATGGCGCACGTGGAGGCCGAAGGGCTGGCCGACCAGGTGGACCTGGCCGCGAGCTTCTGCCAGGAGGCTTGCGATCGCGGCCCCACGGTGGTCATCGACGGAACGCGGATCGAGCATTGCGACTTCGCCGCGGCGCGCGCTCGTCTGGAGCAAGCGCTCAAGAGCCGAGGGAGTCCCGGGAACCATGAATCAGCCGCATGACAACTCCTCGATTGTCTACACGCGCAAGGCCTCGTGCCGCGATTGCCATCGATGCGTGCGCGCCTGTCCGGTCAAGGCGATCCGGATCGTCTCCGGACAGGCGTCCGTAGTCGAGGAGCGCTGCATCCACTGCGGCACCTGCATCCGGGAGTGTCCGCAGCGGGCCAAGGCCTATCGCACCGACGTGGACCGTGTGCGCGAGTGGATCGGTCAGGGGCGCTCCGTGGCCGTCTCGATCGCCCCGTCGTTTGCGGCGCTGTTCGAGGACTGGGAGCGCAAGCGGCTGCCGTCGGTCCTGCGCAAGCTCGGCTTCTCCTTCGTGGCGGAGACCGCCGTGGCGGCAGAGTGGGTCGCGGAGCGCGCGCGCACGGTCGCGCGATCGGCGCCGGGCAGGACTCTGCTGTGGACTTCCTGTCCGGCGGTGATCGGCTATCTCGAGACGCAGCGTCCCGACCTGGTGGAGCTGCTGCTGCCCGTGGCGACCCCGATGGTCGCGCACGGACGCGCGATGAAGCGGCGTCTGGGCGCCGACACGCGGACGGTGTTCATCGGTCCGTGCGTGGCGAAGAAGGCGGAGGCGCTGCGGGAGCCGGAGGCGATCGACGCGGTGCTGACGTTCGAGGAGCTGATCGGCTGGATGGAGCAGGAGAGCGTGGGGTTCGATCGGTGTGAGGAGAGCGGGTTCGACGAGGCGGCGTGCGGCGACGCGCGGTGGTACCCGTTGGAGGGAGGGAGCCTGCACCTCGCGGGAATCGAGAGCTCGAGTCTGGCGGTGGACGTCCAGACGGCGAGCGGGGCCGACGCGGTCATCGAGGCGCTCGAGGGAGTCCGGGAGGTACCCGGGATCGTGGAGCTGCTGTTCTGCAAGCAGGGCTGCATTGCGGGGCCGGCGGCGGGGCGCAAGGCGCCGGTGGTGCGCATGCGACGTCAGCTGGCCCGGCACGCCGAGGAGGGGGGGGCGCGTGGTGCGGTCGACTCCATGGGAGCGATCTCGATGGTCATGGCGCAGCCGCGCCCGCGCAGCATACCGAATCCCACTGAGGCCGAGATCCAGCAGGTGCTCGAGCGCACGGGCAAGTCGCGTCCGGAGGACCAGCTCGACTGCGGCGCCTGCGGCTACGGAACCTGCCGCGCCAAGGCGATCGCCGTGATTCAGGGCATGGCCGACCCCGCCGTCTGCATCCCGATGATGCGTCGCCTCGCGGAGCAGAGATCCGATCGAATCATGGACACGAGTCCCAACGGAATCCTGATCCTGGATCAGCGGCTGAACGTCCTGGCGATGAATCCAGCGTTCCGGACGTTGTTCCGGTGCACGGACGCACAGCTCGGCACGCACGTGTCGGCGCTGATGGATCCGGAGCCGTTCCAGAAGCTGGCGGCGGGAGCGGAGCAGCGCACGGATCTGACGGCGACGCACCGCAAGCATGGTGTGGTGTGCCGCGAGATCCTGTACAAGATTCCCGACGATCAGCAGCTCGTGGGGATCTTCATCAACATCACGCAGACCGAACGGGAGCGGGAGAGCCTGGCGCAGTTGCGCCGGCAAACGATGGCCCAGGGGCGCGAGCTGCTGGAGCACCAGATCGAGATGGCGCAGCAGCTCACGCGGTATCTGGGGGAGAGCACGGCGAAGGGTGAAACATTGCTGCAGAACCTCCTGAAGGTCGCTCGCGATCCGGCCGAGGAGCGCGGCGACGAGACCATGAAGTGGCTATGGGATATCTACACGTCGAAGTCGTGACGGCCCAGAGCCCCAAGCGGCCTGGCGCGTTGTGCGGCGACCTGGTGCGGGTCGAGCGCCGTCGGCTCTGGACCACGGTGCTCTGCAGCGACGGAATGGGCTCGGGCGTGCAGGCGCACCTGGCGGCGGAGCTGCATGCGTCGCGGCTGCTGGAGCTCGAGCGGGGGGGCACGCCGTTGCGCGACGCCTTCGGGCGAGTGGCCCACACGATTCACCAGGGGCGGGGCAAGAACGGGCTCTATGCCGCGTTCTCGGTGGCGCGAGTGCTGCCTACGGGCGAGGCGACGGTGCTGTCGTACGACGCGCCAGCGGCGCTGTTGATCGCCTCGGGGCATGCGGAGCTGTTGCCGCGGCGCACGTTCAACCTCGACGACGCGGTGGTCTGCGAGAGCCATTGCCAGCTGGTGGAGGGGGAAGCGATCGTGATGGTAACCGACGGCGTGACCCAGGCGGGGCTGGGCACTCGATTCCGCAACGGCTGGGGGATCGAGGAGGCGGCGCGGCACGCGAGCTCCTGCCTGGCGTCGGGAACGACGATGGCCGAGCTCCCGCGCATCCTGCACGATCAGGCGCTGCGGCACTGGGGAGCCAAGGTGGGTGACGACGTGACGGCGGTTCTGGCGGGATGCCGGAGCGGCCGCTGTCTGACGGTGCTGACCGGTCCGCCGCGGAGCCCGTCGCGAGACGACGAGACAGTGCGGGAGTTCCTGCGGGAGGACGGCTGGAAGGTGATTTGCGGTGCGACGACGGCGCGGATCGTGGCCAGGCAGCTCAAGCAGGAGCTGCTGGTGATGAACGACGATCCGGCGTTGGTGGCGCCTCCGCGCTACCAGCTCCCCGGGATCCACCTCGTGACCGAAGGGGCCATTACGCTCAATCAGGTCTACAACATCCTGGAGGAGGATCCGGAGCGCTACGAAGAGGACAGCGGTGTCACGGAGCTGTGCGACCTGTTCCGGCTGGCGGACCGGATCCACTTCATCGTGGGGTGCAATACGAACCCCGCGAACGCGAGCATCGCGTTCCTGCAGCGGGGGATCCTCGGGCGCACACGGATCGTCCCGTTGTTGCGCGACAAGCTGGTGGCGGCGCAGAAGGACGTCATCATCGACTACGTGTGAGCGGGGCGGGAGCCCCACGATCGATCGCGGGAACCCGGGCGCAATGGACGAGCCCCGGACGGCAGCGACATCCGGCGCCGAAACCAGCTATGCTGGCGGGCGATGCGAACGCTGCGCCTGATCGGCGCGCTCACGTTGGTTCTTGCAGGCTGCTCGGCGACCGCGCATCGAGCGTCGGTCCCGCCGGGCTCGACCGGGCCCGCGGCGGGCGACGCGTCGCATGCGAAGCGCCCTGCGGCCGAGGCGAAAGTGGGGGCGCACGGCGACGGCAAGCGCGCGGCGAGCGTGCACCTGCGATTCGGCGCGCCCGTGGACGGGGATCCGTCCGACGACGTCGTGCTCGACGAGACGTACTTCGTGCTGTCGTACAACCCCGGGCTTCGCGTCGCGAACTGGGTGTCGTGGCGGCTGACTCGCGAGGATCTCGGGGCGCACGATCGCACCGACAAGTTCCACGCGGATCCGCTGTTGCCGACGGGGCTGCAGCCGGTGAAGGAGGGAGACTACGCGGGTGCGCCGTTCCACCGCGGCCACATGTGCCCGTCGTCGCACCGCACGGCGTCTCGCGCCGCGAATATCGCCACGTTCGTGATGACGAACATGCAGCCCCAGG
Source organism: uncultured Polyangiaceae bacterium (assembly GCA_964393505.1). Taxonomy (GTDB): domain Bacteria; phylum Myxococcota_A; class Polyangia; order Polyangiales; family Polyangiaceae; genus JACRCQ01. The sequence goes on along the minus strand of CAYMUE010000087.1, from coordinate 7,057 downwards.
TGGGCACCGTGAACTCCGGTGCGTGGAGGATGGTGGAGGACTACGAGCGCCGGCTTGCGGCGGACGGTGGCAAGACGCTGCATATCGTGGCGGGGGGCATTTTCGACGCAGAGCCTCGTCGCATCGGGCCGGGGGTGGCGGTGCCGGGGGCGAGCTATCGAATCACGGTCGTGCTCGATCGGGCGACGGACAAGGTGACGAAGGGGACGCTGGCGTATGCGGTAGCGATGCCGAACGGCGACGAGGTGAAGGGGCACAAGTGGACGGAGTATGTGACAAGCATCGACGAGGTGGAGCGGCGCACGGGATATGATTACCTGTCGAAGTTGCCGGATGAGGTGGAGAGGAGCCTGGAGGTGGGAGTGGCAGTGATTCCGTGAAACGGCGGGCCTTGCGGCGCGTCGCGGAACGGGCTGTTCATCGGTGCAGGCGAGGTGAATGCACGCAAGAATCCGTCCATTGCGAGGAGGCGGGCGGAGGGGGCCGAAGAGGTCGGGGGAGTGACGCGGGCCCGGTGGCCTTGGGGGGGGAGGGTGATGCGATGCTGCGGTGCGCGTGGTGCGCAGCGCGATGAGAATCCGCAAGCGCAAGTTGCGCAGGCCGCTGCGCAGGCGGCGAGACGGTTGACACCATGAAATCCGCGTGTTGTGATTGATGCGGTCGAATCCGGGCCTCCAAGTGCGCTTCTTGCAATGTCCGGGCTGTGGGAGCGGACCTGACCCTCGGCGCTCCTCTTGAGGTTTCCCATGACAACTTCTCGCACGATGGCGATGATTCGGGGGACCGTGTCCCTCGCTCCGATGATGATCGGCGCGGCGGTGATGGGGTGCGGAGACGGGAGCCTCCCGGAAGGGGCGGACGATCCGCAGACGGGGCGGAGCTCGGCGGCGTTGTCCTACGATTGCACGGTGACGCAGGACACGGGCTACACCGACGGCAATGCATTCGCCATCGAGGTGGTGACGGTGGCGGGGTATCCGGTGGAGATTCACACGGCCGACGCGCTGCTGACGATGATGGAGGCGGCGGAGAAGGACGGCGTCGAGCTGATCCTGAACGACGGGTTTCGCACGTACGACGAGCAGGCGTACTACTACAACTGCTCTTCGGCCGGGTGTTGCTGCTGCAACGGGTGCAATCCGGCTGCCGCTCCGGGGTACAGCAATCACCAGAGCGGGCACGCGATCGACTTCGACATGGGCGGGAATCGTGGGGCGTGGATCTTCGCGAACGCGCCGAGCTTCGGGTGGTCGAACGACGAAGGGGCGTCGGTCGGGGAGGACTGGCATTGGACCTGGTGGGGCGGAGGGTCGCCCAAGGCATTCTGCTCGAACAGCGCGCCGACGGGCTCGCTGGACGGTGTGGGGTGTGACACGGTTTCGGGGTGGGCATTCGATTCCGAGGCAGGTGCGGCGGCGATCGCGGCCCACGTCTACTTCAACGGTCCGGCGGGGAACCCTGCGGCGCGCGGGGTGCCCCTGCAGGCGAATCAGCAGCGTGACGACCTGTGCTCGGTGGTGGGCTCGTGCAACCACGGCTTCTCGATGGGGACGCCGCTGAGCCTGCTCGACGGTGCGAACCACGAGGTGCACGCGTACGGCATCGACTCGACGGGGGGCGTCAATCCCGAGCTGTCCAACTCTCCGAAGACGCTCCAGTGTGCAGGGACGCTGCCTGCGGGGGTTGTGCGTTGGATTCCCAACCCCGACATCTACGCTGCGTGGAAGCTCGACGACTTCCTGGACATCCTCCCGATTGCGCAGACGATCGTCGATGCGATTCCGCGAAGTCTCGACCTGCCCACGGCGCCGGTGCTGGCCACGGGGACTTCGGGCGGGAAGGTGTACCTGCTCGACGGGAAGCTGAAGCGCCATGTCCCGGGGCCTGCGGTGATGGATGCGTGGAGGTTCGATTGGAATGCGATTCAAACGAAGACCGACGCGGAGCTGGATGCCCTGAAGGAGGGCCCGGCGGTGCGCAATCGTCCGGTAGTGGTGGGGGATTCCGAGGGGCGATTGTTGCTGATCGACGACGAGGTGGGGGAGTCGTCGGGAGGAGCGGCAGGCAGTGGTTCGGCCGGAGCGGGCGGCGGCAGCGCGGCCGGTGCGGGGGGCGGCAGCGCGGCGGGTGCGGGGGGCGGAGGAGTCGGCGGGGGAGCGGGAGTGTCGGCCGGAGGGGGCGCACCGCAGAGCTGGGACGAAGCCTCGGAGTCGGGGTCGTGCGCCGTGGCGCAGGTCCCTGTGCGCGAGTCGCGATACGCGGGTATCGCGCTGCTGCTTTGGGGGATCGCGGCGGCGCGCGGTCGGGGGAGGAGAGCGAAGCAGGCTGGCGCGCGCGGGAGATGAAGTACAGGATCGCGGCACCCGTTCGGGGCTCCGATCCGTGGTAACCTCCGCGGAATGTCGCGCGAAGACCGCTATCGATTGCAGCACCGCGGGGACCGGGGAGCGTACGCCCGTTACCTCGATGGCATGGATTGCACGATGCGCCAGAAGGTGGCGCTCACGGCCGCGCACCTGCTGTGCACGGGTCGGGTCGCCGACATGGGGATGGGCTCGGGGACCGGGAGCCACGCCATCGCAGCGCTGTATCCCGCGCTCGACGTCGTCGGGGTCGATGTCAACCCGACGATGGTGAAGCTCGCCGCGGAGCGCTACGTGTTGCCGAACCTCTCGTTCGTCGCGGGGAACGTCGCGGAGCGGGTGTTTGAGCCCGGGACCTTGGACGGCATTCTCGACTCGTCGGTGCTGC
>CAYMUE010000087.1:0-4206 GCA_964393505.1 uncultured Polyangiaceae bacterium | reverse complement strand
GAGCGGGTGTTTGAGCCCGGGACCTTGGACGGCATTCTCGACTCGTCGGTGCTGCACCACGTGACCTCGTTCCAGGGGTACGACCACGCGGCTGCGCGGCGGGCGCTCGAGGTGCAAGTGGAGCAGCTTCGGGTCCATGGCGTGCTGGTGGTGCGGGACTTCGTGGATCCGGGGCCAGGGGAAGTGCTGCTCGACGTGCGAGACGACGACGGGGACGGCGGCGACGATCCGCGGGTGTGCAGCACAGCACGGCTGCTGGAGCGGTTTTCTCGCGAGTTCCGGAGCCTCAGCGCGTCGCCTGGATTCCCGCTCCTGCGGCTCCCGGAGGAGGCCTCTGCGCCGGGATTCCGGAGGTACCGTCTGTCGCGCAAGCTGGCGGCGGAGTTCGTGCTCCGCAAGGACTACCGCACGGACTGGGAGAGCGAGGTACAGGAGGAGTACACCTACTTCACGCAGGAGCTGTTCGAGGCGCTGTTCGCGTCCCTCGGGATGCGGCTGCTCGCCTCGACTCCGCTGCGCAATCCCTGGATCGTGGAGAACCGATTCGAGGGGAAGATCGCGCTGCGCTCGAGCAACGGCGTGCCGGAGGAGTACCCCGCCACGAACTACCTGATTGCGGCGGAGCGGGTTCCGCCTGGGGCAGGCGTGAGATTCGTGGAAGGGCCCGCTCAGGCGCCCCTCGGATTCCTTACCCTGGATCACTATCGCAATCGGAAGACCGGGCGGGTGATGGATCTGGTGCGTCGGCCGCACCCCACGGTGGACATCCTCCCCTGGTTCCTTGCGGACGGCGACGTGCTGGTGCTGGCGAGGATGGGGTATCCGCGTCCGATTCTGCAGGGGAACGGCCGAGGGTCCACGCCGATCGACGGAGCGCGGGCGGTGGGGTACGTGACCGAGCCGCTGAGCATGATGCAGGTCGGCGACCCCTTCGGCACCACGGTCGAAGCCGCGCTCGAGGCGAGAGCGGGCGTGACCCCCGAGCGAATCCGGGCCTTTCGTCCGGGCAGCGTGTACTACCCGTCGCCCGGGGGATTGCAGGAGGAGGTCCGATCCGCGCTTGTCGAGATCGAGCCGGTCTATCTCGCGGGCGAGCTGGCTCCAGTATCGGGGTATTCGACATCGGGGCGCGTGCGCGCGATCGAGGCGCGGCAGCTCCTGAGGGCAGCGCAGGTGGGGGGGCTTCCCGACGCGCGGCTCGAGCTGAATGTGTATGACCTGCTGGCGCAGCTAGGGATTGCGCCGGGGCCGTGGATTGGCGAGACCCCGATGCTGGCCGACGCGGGGCCGCCGGCGGAGGTCACCTGCCTCGAGGCGCTGCGGAGCAGAGTGGGCCGTCGGCTGTTCGAGCGCGCGCCGGGGGCAGGGCCGGAGCCTTTTCTCGAGCTGTGTTGTGCGCGATTCGACGAGCTCGACGCCCGCGGAGCGTCGATTGGAGCTGCCGCGCTGGAGTTCGTGGTCCCGCGGACTCTGTCGGTGAATACGGTCAGCGTCGCGGTGCTGCGTCGATCCGGCGGCGAGGTATTGCTGGGCGTCGACGACGACGATTTGCCGGCGGCGCAGTGCTTCTCGGGGAACAGTGAGCTGCTGGTGGCTCCGGCGTGGCGGTTGCCGAAGGACGTTCGGACCATGACCCCGGCGCGCGCGTGGGTGCAGTCGCGTCTTGCCGCGGAGTACGGCGTCGTGTGCAGCGGCTCGTGGCTTCTCGGCGGGAGCTATCGACCGTCGCCCGGGTGCACGCCGGAAGTGGTTCACCCGATGGCCGTCGAAGTGCACGCCGAGGCCGGGGCGGAGCGTGCGTTGTTGTGGATTCCGCTGCGGGATGCCGTGAGGAGCCGGGGCGTTCTGTTGGATGGTCACCTACGGATCGTCGCGTTCCGTGCGGCGCACGCGTTGGGAGTGTTAGGCGACCGCGATACGACGGAGGGACGCGCATGACCGCCTTGGTGTTCTGCGGCGAGTTGGGGTAGGCTGCGCGTGGTGCAGCCCGCAGGAGACCGAGAATGATTCGCCCGAGCGCAAGTGCCAGAAAGCTGTCCGACAGGATCAAGGAAGCGATCGCCGATCATCGGATTACGACGTTGGAGTACCATGACATTCTCGAGATCGTGCACAAGGACGGCGTAGTGGACGCCGAGGAGCGCGCGCTGCTCGAGGAGCTTCACCGACTCATCGAGAACGGGACGGTCAAGCAGGTGGCGGAGTAGGGGCGCGGCAGACCGGGCATGTGGGATCGACTGACGAGCTGGTTGGAGGCGCTGCGAGACGACGCTCGGGAGTGGGCCGAAGGGCGCAGCGCGCTAGTGCGCGCGCCCTTGCTGGCGTATTTGATCTACGCGGGAGTGCGGCATCTGCTCGATCCGCTCTATCGGAGTTGGTTCGCGGGGATCACGCTGGTGTTCCACGAGATGGGCCATCTGGTGTTCATCCCGTTCGGGCGCACGCTGACGATACTCGGCGGGACGATCCTGCAGTTGGTGGTGCCGGCGGCGGCGGCGGCGTATCTGCTGTTGCGTCAGCGGGACTACTTCGGGCTTGCCGTGGGGAGCTCGTGGCTGAGCTTCAGCCTGTGGGAGACGGCGACGTATGTGGACGACGCCAACAAGAACGAGCTTCCGCTGGTGGGGTTCGGCGACAATCCGCACCACGACTGGGACACGTTGCTCACGCAGTGGCACCTGCTGAACTCGGCGCAAACGTTTGCCGCCGGCATTCGCGTGGTCGCCTTCATCGTCTGGGCAGTGTCGGTCGCGTTGGGGCTCTGGACCTGCTGGCTGATGTGGAAGCAGCGCGAGCGGCAGGCGTGATCCCGCGGCGCGCCGGTACGTCTTGCGTGCCGAGCGCACGACCGACTACCCTCCGCCTCCATGTCGATGCTGACCGTCCCCTGTGCAGACTCGAGGCATGACCTGCGCCCGGGCGCGGCATCGCGGCGAGCGTCGCAGGACAGCGTGAGCCCGCAGGCTGCCGTGCGTCGTGCAGCGTCGAGAGGAGCGATCGAATGAGCTTTCGTGGACCGTCGGGCCCCCTGCAGTTCCAGACCGCCTGCATCGTGTACCGCTGCGAGGACAAGGAGCTGCGGTACGTGATCGTGAGGCCGAAGGCGAAGGAGGGCGAGCCCTACTCGCGTCGGATCCCGCTCGGCACGGAGACGGGGACCTCCGCGGCGGAAGCGGCGACGCAGTTGGCGAAGCAGGAGACGGGCTACGACGTTGGTCTCGACGCCTGGGAGCACACGGCGCAGCTCGGGACGGGGGAGGATCGCGAGGTGACGGTGTTCCTCGGGCTGCCCGAGCAGTCCGGGCCGCCGGAGCCTGCGGTCAAGGGGATGACGGCGCAGTGGATGGACTTCAAGTCGGCGAACGACGTGATCAAGCACTCGGCGATGCGCGACGCGTTGTCGAAGGCGGACACGTACCTGCGCGAAGCCCTGCCCGGGCCGTTGATCCGCAGGGACACCTCCGAGGTCTTCAAGCCGGTCCTCAAGCGGGTGATCGACATGTGCGGGCCCGGGTGGCCGTTGATCGAGCGGATCTGCGAAGACGCGAAGGCCGACGGTGTGTCGTTCCACGATTTGGGCGGTCTCGATCTCACCAGGGTGCTGGCGATCTACCCGGTGCGGGTGGCGTTGCGAACGTACTTCCAGCGCACGATCTTCCTGCTGGACGAGCGGACGTTAGGTGTGGCCAAGGGCAAGACGGACCTTCGCGAGGCGGTGCTGGAGCGCTTGGGGGCGACGTGGGAGGAGCTTGCCGATGAGGCCGAGCGGAGGTTCCCGCTCGCGGTGCAGGCGCTCCGGGAGCTGCAGCGCCCGGCGCGGTCCTTCGAGCGCGATTGCTTCGGCGTGAGCCGTCCTGCGGAGGGCTCGGCGCTCGAAGCCCAGATGTACACGCTCCTGGCCTCCTTTCCCCTGTCGCACGCGAGCGAGGAGCGACTGCGGATCGTGGTCGCGATGTGTGCGGACGGCACGGTCGTGGCGCGCGGGCTCTCGCAGTGTCCGGATCCGTTTGCCGAGGCTGTGGCGCCGAGAACGCTGCTGCGGGTGTAGGGGGGGGGCGACCTCGACCCGGAGCGCGAGGGAGAGGCGTGATGAGGGACTTGCTCGAGCCCGGTCGGGCTGTCTGGATGCTGATGCTTGCGGGCATCGTGGCGGGATGTGTTGCGTGCGACGGTGAGGGAGCGGACGCAGGCACGGGGAAGGGGGGT
>CAYMUE010000086.1:0-25458 GCA_964393505.1 uncultured Polyangiaceae bacterium | reverse complement strand
TCGTTCTCCTCGTGGACGTCGTCGGTGCAATCCCCGGGGTTCACGGTACCGCACTCGAACGTGGTGGGGATGCACTGGCGGGCCTTGACGCCATCGACCGACTCCCACTCCGAGATGGTGCAGTAGTACTCTTGCCCGGGGCAGTCGGAGTCGCCCGTGCACGCTTTGCCGCAGCGTCCTTCCCCGGAGCTGCCGAGAGGCAGGCAGTTGTCCGCGCTGCCTCCGCACTGCTTGTCGCTGGTGCAGACCTCGCACACCCCAAGCCCGCCCTCGCCGCCAGGGTTCGTCACCTTCATGTGATAGGCGCCACTCTCCGGTGCCTGCGTCACATGGTCGCAATCCCCCGTCGCGTCGTCGTCGTCCTGCGCCACGAAGACGTAGTACACGTCGCCGGTCGAGCCCGCAGCCTGTCCGGCCACGGGGTTCGGAACATCCGCAGCCCACGTTCCGTTCCGCTCGTCGCCGTCCATGAGCATCATCGTGGTCTGCATCATCTTCGTCAGATCCGCAGGTTCCCCCGGATCGTCGAAGGAGTAGTAGAGCAGCGGCTCGAGCCCCAGCCCCTTGTCGTCGCTGACGTTCATGTCGAGCACGAGCCCGGTCATGATGTTCGCATCCTGCGGCGTGTGGGAAATCACCGGCGCCTGGCCCGGGCAGTTCGTCTTGGTGCCCTTGCGCAACACGAGCAGGTAGTTCTTCAGCACCTTCGCGTTGGAGCCGTCATCGGCTGACAGCGTGAGCACGAAACGGTCCGTGGTGGCGATCTGCTCCTGCGTGGGGGCCCAGGTCCACCAGGCGGTCAGACCGCTGTCCTGGTCGAGCTTGGCCCCCTCGATGACCGGCTGCTCCTGGTCGATGATCACGTCGCTGCTGTCGGGGTCTTCGACGACGATGCGCAGCTTGACGGAGTCGCTCTTGGACAGGTCGATGAGGGTGCCGGTGCCGAGGGGCTCGCGGAAGACAGGCGAGTTGGACGAGGGAGCGTAGCGGATCTCCACCGACGCCGTCGTCTGATCCTTGTCCTCGCCGTCGCTCACGGTGAAGTCGAACGCGCGAATTCCGACGTCGCCGGGCAGGGGAGTGAACCGCAGCAGAGCGGAGGAACCATCCTGCAGGAACTCCACGCCGGGACGCGTCTTGAAGTCCGGGATGCTCGAGCCGTAGGAGAACTTGAGGTTGTCGCCGTCGGGATCGCTCGCCGTGACGCGCAGCTCGAAGGAGCTGTTGACGTAGGCGACCTTCTCGCCGATGGGGTCGAGCTTGGGGGCCTCGTTGCCTCCGCAGGCTGCGAAAGAGAAGGCGGCAAGCACGACGAGAACGCAGGACAAGGGGCGCACACGGCGCATGGTTTCCTCGCTTCGGCCGGCGCAGGGCCGACCAGGACACCGTAGATGTTAGCGTGCCTGGGGCTCGCGGTCAGCCGCCCCGTGGCGAAGAACCCGGGGGCACTCCGGGTCGGGGCCGAGTGCCCCGGATCGGAACCGGCTCACGACCTGGCATCCACCCCTGCAGATGTCGGAAAGCCCGCAGCTCGCGCACGGCTCCAGAAGCGCTGCGTGCCATGCCCGGATCCGCTGCATCTCCACGTCGTCGTCCCAGCCCCCCGCGCACGCACCCGCCGTCCAGCAACTGCACGGCGCCAATGCCCCTTCGACCGATACCCCCGACAGATACCGTCCCGCTTCGCAGCCGAAAACCCCGGTCCTGCGCAGCAACTCCACCGCACCAGGCTCGCTCAGGAACAGATCCGCCAGCAACGGGAGCAGCGCACAGTCGATCCGGATCGACAGCGACGAGCTCGCACTCAGCCGCCGAAGCAGCGCGCCGAGCTGCCCGGTCTCCTCGGACCGCAGAGACCGCGCGTCGTACATGTTCGCGCCCCGCCCCGCGGGCTTGTAGCGGAGCAACTGCAGCTCCCCCGCCCCCAGCTCCGCCACCCGATGGGCCGTGGGCTCGACCGCATCCAGCACGCCTCGTGCGAGGAGCATGTTCGCACCGACCGCAATGCCCGCCTCCGAGAGCATCGCGATCGCACGCTCGGCCCCCGGCGCACCGTCCCATCCACGACTGCGCGCGTACACTCCGTCCACGCCGTCGTGGCTCACGTTGATCTGGGCGAAGCCGCGCAGCTCACCCACGCGATCGGCAGTCAGACACGCGCCGCTCGTGGTGGTCACCGGGATCATGCCCAGATCGCGGGTCGCCCGCGCGATGTCACCGATGTCCTTGCGGAGCAACGGTTCCCCTCCCCCGAACGCGACGGTTGCGACCCCGAGCCCGGCCATCTGACGCAGCGCGCGCACGATGTCTTCGAACGGCGGCTCGAGGCCGTTGGGGCCTGAGGACTGATAGCAGCCTTCGCAGCGGCAGTCGCAGCGCCGCGTGATCCCCACGTGCGCTTCGAGGGGAGCCGTCGGAACGCGCGGGCTGCGATCCGGGTCGAGTCCGAGGCGGGCACGAAGGGACCGATCGATGGCGACGAGGGTGCCTTCGCCGAGACGAAGCCAGGCGCCGAAAGGCTCGGGACGCCACCACGTGATGCGTGCGGCGAAGCTCGCATCGGCCGCGTCGTTGCAGACGCTCGCGGGCTCGCCGCTGTCCGGCTTCGGCGTCACTTGCGCCCCGGAAGGTTGGCCTCGAGCAGCTTGCGGATCGAGCCCACCGCCTCGTCGTGTGCGGCCACCTGCTCGAGCGGGGTCCAGCTCATGTCGGCCTCCAGGCGATAGGACCCCTCGAACGCGTCGGGAGGAGCACCCTGCCAGTCGTCGGGCGAGAGCATCGAGAAGTAGAGCCGATCGCCGTCGGCGCGATACAGGTGATAGACGTGCCCGGCATGCTTGCGGAAGCGGCACTCCGCGTGGTGGAGAGCGGCGTCGTGCTGCGCCTGCTCGAGCAACGCCCGCGCTTCGTCCTGCAGCCTCCGGATCTGCTCCGCGATGACCGACAGCTTGCCGGTCGTCATCGTACCCACCATCGAGCCGGCCTGCTCGATCTCGACAGCCAGCTCCACCAGATCGAGCGGTGCATGGCGAGCAAGCAGGTGGTTCGGCTTCGGCACCGATCGCTGAAAGGGCGCGTCTGGCTCGTTGGGATCCCGGGGCATCGTGTTCCAGGTCTGTAGCCGGGTGCCCGGGGAAGTCAACGACCGACCCCGCAGCCGACCGTTCGGGTGCGTGGCCAGCGGTCGATCCAACTTTCCCCGGCCCGCGTTGCGCTCTACGGTGACCGCCGTGCCTGGTCGGAAGGAGTACCCACTGGAGTCGCTCGTGCGTCATCGTGACGACAGGGTGCAGAGCAGCTCCCGCGCGCTGGGGGAGCGGACGCGTGAAGCCAAGGCCGCGACACAGCGACGCGAGGCAGTGGAGAGGGAGCGCTCCCTGCACGAAGGAGCGGTGCAGCAAACCGAGGGAGACGAGGCCCGTCGTCTCGATCGCGGCGAGGCGAGGGCATCGGATCTGCAACAAATGAACGACTGGGGCGTCGCACAAGCGCAGATCGCACGGGCGCTCGACGAGCACCTCGGTGCGGCTGCTGGCGTGGAGGAGCAGGCTCGGAGGGCGCAGTCCCGGGCCCGAGCCGTGCTCGCCGAGGCGCGCGCCGCCGCCGACGTGATCCATCGTCACCGGGAGTCCTTCGTCCGCAGCGCGGACAAGGCGGAGCAAGAGGCTGCGGAAGAGGAATCGGCCGACGTTCACGCAGGACGTCGCAGCGGGAGCAAGAGATGAGAGGTTTCGGTGTCCGGGGGTTCGGGGTGATGGCAGCCGTGCTCGCTGCGTGGGCCTGGGGCTGCGGATGCGGAGCGAATCCCTCGCCCGGTGCGGGCTCCCCGCCCTCCGCGGAACCCCGACACCCGCTCGCAGCGTCGGCGACGACAGGCGCAGCGGGACGGCCGCTCGCTGCGGTCCTTGCTCCGGACGACGGCGATCCCGCCAGGATGCAGCCGGTGCTCGAGGACCCGCGTCTCGCTGCGATCGCGAAGGCGGCAGCGGGCGGTGATCCGCGGGGAGCCGCGCAGGCGATGCAGACAGCCATCGACCAGCACCGTCCCGCGGGACAGGAGCTCGGGCGTTGGCGATACGTGCAGGGGACGCTGCTGGTCAAGGCGGGGGATGCGACGGGAGCGGCGCAGGCGTTCGATGCGTGCGCTGCGACAGGTTGGGTCGCATCCGCCCACGCGAAGCTCGCTGCGGCGCGGGCGTGGGCGTCCGCCGGCAAGCACGCCGAGGCGATCGAGCGAGCGGGCAGCGTGCCTGCCGACCTGCCGATCCACGCTTCGGCGCGCCTGGTGCAGGCCGACTCCCTCGATGCGACGGGCGACACCGCCGGCGCGGTGACGCTCTGGAAGGCGCACCTCGCCTCCAAGAAGCGCGCGCCGCGATGGGCCGAGCTGTCCGTGCGCGTCGCGGAGTTCCTGCTGCGCGGCTCGCCCTCCGCTGCCCAGGTGCGCGAGGCCTATGACCTCGTGCGGGCGGTCACGATCGACGCTCCCGCGAGCGGCTCGGCCGCGAACGCCCGGGAGTTGCTGGCGCGTGCGATCGCGGCTTCGCCGGCGGAACATCGGGCGGAGCTCGAAAAGCTCTCCATCGAGGAGCGTCTCGCGCAGGCCCAGGCCCTTGGCGACAGCGGACGTCGCGAGGAGGCCGCGAAGACCTGCGCGCGACTCGTGGCGGAGCTCGCGAAGCAACCCAAGCCCGGCAAAGCGCTCTGCGACGCGGCGGTGTGCGCTGCGCAGGCCTGGACGAAGGCGAACAAGAAGCCGCTCGCTGCCGACGCATGGAGTGAGGCCGTGCAGCGATGCGAGACGCACAAGGACCAGTTGCTCGTGGCGTTGTTCCAGGGGGCCAAGGCGCACGCGAGCGCGGGGCGAGCACCCGACGCATCGAGGCTGTATGGCCGGGTGGAGTCCGAGTTCCACGGGCACAGCTACGCGGACGACGCGCGTCTGCGCGGGGCGCGCGTGGCCTTGATGATGAAGGACGAGGGCCGTTTCGCGCAGATGCTGGGGAAGATCGGCGACGACTACCCCGAGGGGGACATGCTCGAGGACGGCTTGTTCGAGCTGGCCCTGCACCAGATCGACAAGGGGGAGCACAAGGCGGCGCTGGCGACTCTCGAGCGGAGCGTCGCGCTGCGTCCGATCGAGAAGCCCTATTGGGTCGCTGGGCGGGCGCGCTACTTCGCAGCGCGCGTCCAGGGGTGGTTGGGACGCAAGGCCGACGAAGCGCGCGGTCTACGCGAGGTGATCGCGCAGCACCCGTTCTCCTACTACATGATGCTCGCCTGGTCCCGCCTGGCAGCTTCGGACGCGAAGGCCGCGCACGAAGCGCTCACAGCCGCCCTGGGCCAGGATGATCCGTCGCCCTTCATCGCTCCGCCGGGACCGGAGTTGCAGCGCCCCGCATTCCATCGCGCCCTCGAGTTGCTGCGCGTCGGCGAGCCCACCCAGGCCCGCGAAGAGATTCTCTCGCTCGGCCTGTCCTCGGAGGCGAATGGTCCCGCCCTCTGGACCATCGCGTCGCTCTATGCCCGCGCCGGCGCCTCGGACCTCGCGTTCAAGGTCGCCCGCAGCCGCACCGGCGAGTGGAGCGGAAGGTTCCCTTCCGGCAGGTGGCGCACCCCCTGGGAGCTCGCTTACCCGCGTGCCTTCCAGGCCATCATGGACCGCGAGACCGCCAGGTCCGGCATCCCCACCTCCCTCGGCTACGGGATCATGCGCGAGGAGTCGCTGTTCGAAGCCGATGCGGTGTCCGGAGCACCCGCCTACGGGCTGATGCAGCTCATCGTGCCGACGGGCAAGGCAATGGGCGCGCCTCTCGGCATCCAGGTCGATGGCGAAGCGCTCAAGCGTCCGGAGGTGAACATCCCGCTCGGGTGCAGGTACCTGGGACAGCTTCGCGGCGGATACCCCGCCGCGCCGGTACTCGCGATCCCCTCGTACAACGCGGGTCCGGGCGCGACCAAGAAGTGGCTCGACGGCAAGGGGGCGGTGGACTTCGACGTGTGGACCGAGCAGATTCCGTACGACGAGACGCGCAACTACACCAAGCGCGTGATCTCGACGATGTCGATCTACTCATGGCTCTACGAACGGGAGGCGTTCGAGAAGAACGCCCGGCTTCCCTTGCAGGTCCGCTTGTAGCGAGGCTCACGCCCGAAGCCACAGCCACAACCACGCCACGCCCAGCGTCGCCAGCGTGACCGGAATCCCGCTGCGCGCGTGCTGACGCCACCCGATGCACACGCCGAGCTGCGATGCCTGATCCACCACGATGAGGTTCGCGATGCTGCCCACCAGGAACAGGTTCCCCGCCAGCGTGCTCGCCAACGCGAGGATCGCTCCCCCCGTCGGATGATACCCCGCGCTCGGCAGCAACAGCATCACGGCTGGCACGTTCGAAACCATGTTCGACAGTGCGACCGTCGCCACGAACAGCCATCCGGGACGGCGCACGTCGATCCCCCGATCCGCCAGCGCGTGCACCGCCCCCTCCAGCGCCCCCGTCGCCTGCAGCGCGTGGTTGACCACGAACAGCCCTGCGAAGAGCACCAGCAGTTGCCAGTCCACCTGTCCGAGCATCTTGCGCGTCGCCATGCGACGGCTCATGAGCAGCACGCCGGCGCAGGTCAGGGCGACGACCTCGCGCGGCCAGGGAGCGAAGAGGAACGCTGCGACCAGCAGGGTCGCCACCAGCAGCCCCTTGCCGCTCTGCCAGGGATTGAACGTCGGCGCATCGAGCTGCGGGATCACGAGGTCGCCGTGCCAGTCGCCGCGGTACTGCCAGGCGATGATCGCCCAGGCGAGGACCACGCCCACGATGGAGGGAACGCCGGCGTCGATCAGGTAGCTCCCGAATCCCAGCCGAAGCACCTGCCCCACGAGCATGTTCTGGGGATTGCCGATCAGCGTCGCGGCCGAGCCGATGTTCGACGCGCACGCCAGGCCGATCAGGTGCGGGACGGGGTTGAGCCGCTTGCGCGCGCAGGCCTCTACGATGACCGGTGCGACTGCGAGGCAGACGATGTCATTGGCGAGGACCGCGGAGAGGATCGCCTCGACGGCCATGAGCACCGCGAGCAGCGCGGCGGGGCTCCAACGTGCGGCAGCGATCCGGCGTGTCACCTGGGTGTAGAATCCCCCGAGCCGAAGCTGCGCCGAGATGACCATCAGGCCAAACAGCAGGGCCATGGTCGGAACGTCGATCGAGCGCGCGGCCTGCTCCGGCGCGACCTTGCGTGTCGCAACGAGCACGATCGCACCGAGCAATGCCACCCCCGTGCGGTCGAGCGCCAGAGGCGGGATGCGCCCCAGGATCATTCCGAAGTAGACGACCGCGAAGACGACGACAACGATGGGATCCACGGGCAACCTCGTCGGCGCGGCGGCGTGTTGGCAGGCGCGGCGGCGCACCTCCTTCTACGGAAGGGCGAGGCGGTTGTCCACGCGGACCGCAGGACGACGCAGCGATCGCTGTGATAGCATTGCGCTTCACCCGCCAGTTGCGGACGAGAGGGAACGACCATGAAAACGCGTCTGCTCGAGAGAGGTGGTTTCGTTGCGTTGCTCGTGTGCGCCGTCGCGGTCATCGCATGCGGCGGCAGCAAGCCTCCGGCCAGGACCGCAGACGACAAGGCCGTCGTCGAGGACAAGACCGTCGAGTCCACCCCCACCGACGAGGCGAAGCCCGAGTCGGGCGCGGTCTCCGAGACACCGGACGCGAAGAAGTCCGACGAGCCCGCCTGCCCCCACGACACCTCGCTGGTCGTCGAGTCCAAGATCGGAAAGATCAGCGTCAGCACCGGCTGCGTCTCACCCAAGGCCGCCGAGAGCGTCCTGGCCCAGTACTACAAGGACCTGCACGGCTGCTTCAGCCAGGAGCTGCGCCGCGACCGCAAGGCCAAGGGAGGCCTGAGCATTCGCATCAACATCGGCCAGAAGGGCACCTACTCGGTGCGCGTGATCAAGTCCGACGCCTCCTCCGACGAGTACGTCAAGTGCCTCATCGGCGTGCTCGAACCCCTCCCCTACCCCAAGCCCGACTTCGGCGGGGCGACCATCGAGTTCACGACCAACCTGCAGTAGCTCCCAGGGATCCGGTCGCGTCGCACATCCCCGCACCGCGCTACGGATACAGCACCGTCACTGGCGGAGCATCGCCGAACACCACAGGCGCGATGCGCACGTGCCGATCCGCTCCGTCGTTGGGACTCCCCTTCGCGTGGTAGAACACCAGCGTCCCGCCGCTCCCGTCGTCCACGAAGCTGTGGTGCCCCGGCCCCCAGATCCCCAGCCCGTCGTTCGACGCGAAGAACGGATTGCCAACGTCCTTGGTGAACGGCCCCATGGGGTCATCGGACACTGCTGCGCCCAGCGCGTAGGCCGTCGTGGCAAATGCGTTCCCCGAGTAGGTCAGGATGAAACGCCCGTTGCGCTCGACCACGAAAGGCCCCTCCATGATCGCGGACTCCCACTCGAAGTTCGGCCCGCCGATCACCGTGGGAACGGCCGATGCCAGCTCGGTCATGCTCGTCATCGGCCAGACCGCAATCACGCTCATCGGCACGTACATCGTCGCGTAGAGGAACCGCTTGCCTTGCGACGTGCGCAGTACGAACGCGTCGATCGAGAACTCCTGGTAGTTCAGCAGATCGGTGCTGCTGCTGCCAACCTGGACTCCGTCTCCCACGCCGCCGTGCCCGTCGCCGAGCAACGGATGATCGAGCACCTCGACGAACGGGCCGAGGGGGGTAGCGCTGCGGGCAACGCCGACGCGCGCGCCGGCCGTGTAGTACATGTAGAATGCGCCGTCGTCTCCCTTGTGCACGCTCGGCGCCCATGCGCCGAAGTCACCCGTGTTGGTGAGATCGTTCCACGTCCCCGCCGTGGGCTGCCACGCCACGCCCCGATAGGTCCACTCCACCAGATCCGTGCTGCTCCAGACGTCCAGATCCTTCTGCGAGCTGGTCGGGTACAGGTACCAGGTGCCGTCCACGTGAATGCAGTGCGGGTCCGCCGTGTCGCTGCCCGAGTTGGGAAGCACGAGCGGCGTGTGCCACGCAGGCTTCGTTGCGCTTCCTTCCGCGTCCGCGTCGCCCGAGTCCGACACCGGCGGCGTCCCGTCCTCCGCTTCCGCGTCGGGCGCCGAACCGCTCGCTTCGTCCCCCGAATCGTCCCCAGGCGGCGCCCCCGTGTCGGGTTTCGGTGGTGACGCGTCGGGCGCAGCCGCGTCGGCGAGCTCGGTGGGTGGAGTCCCTTCGACATCGGTGGCGCAGCTGGCGACGACGGAGACCGTCATGGCAAGCGCGCAGGCGAGCAGGAATCCGGAGGGAGGGTGCGAGAGGGCAGCGCAGAGGGACATCGGGCTTCCTACGAAGGGAGATCGCCGCTGCGAGCGGCGGCACGGGCGGCTGGCAGGTCGCGCACGGTCTCCGGAGCTTCGGAGACGGGGGCTGGAGCGTCGGAGGTCGCGAACGGCGGAGGGTTCAGCGCGGCCAGGCCGCGGAGCACCTGGTAAATGATGATGGCGCCGAAGGAGCCGAGGGCGATGCCGTTGAACTCGTAGTCGCCGATGCGGATCGTGTAGTTGGCAGCGCCGACGATGAGCGCGATGGACGCGGTCATGAGGTTGACGGGATTGCGGAAGTCGACCTTGGCCTCGACCCAGATGCGGGCTCCGAGGATCGCGATCATGCCGTAGAGCACGGTGGTCGCTCCCCCGAGGACGCCGGCGGGGATCGTGTTGATGAGCGCTCCGAACTTCGGGCACAGACCCAGCACAATCGCCGTCACCGCCGCCACCGCGTAGGCCGCCGTCGAATACACCCGCGTCGCCGCCATCACTCCGATGTTCTCCGCGTACGTGGTCGTACCCGATCCCCCGAAGCACCCCGCGATCATCGTCGCGAGACCGTCTCCCATGTACGCGCGTCCCAGGTACCGATCGAGATTGCGCCCCGTCATTGCCGATACGGCCTTCACATGGCCCGTGTTCTCCGCGATCAGCACCACGACCACGGGGGCGACCAGCAGAGCGGCGCGTAGATCGAAGCGCGGGATCGCGAACTGCGGAAGACCGATCCAGGCGGCGGAGGCGGCAGATTGCAGGTTCACCTCGCCGAGGGCGGTGGCGGCAAGGTAGCCGACGACGACCCCCAGGAAGATCGACAGGCGTCCGAGGAAGCCCTTGATGGCGATGCCGATGACGAGGATGGCGCCGAGGGTGATGGCGGCGACGACGGGGTTCTTGCCGAAGTTGTCGCGGGCGACCGGGGCAAGGTTCAGGCCGATGAGGGCGACGATCGAGCCGGTGACGACCGGGGGCATGAGCTTCTCGACGAGGCCGGGGCCGCGGAAGTGGACAAGCAGACCGATGGCGAAGAATGCGGCGCCGGCGATGGCGATGCCGCCGAGCGCCGAGGGGAGTCCGCCTCCGGCCTTGGAGGCGAGGACCGGGGCGATGAAGGCGAAGCTCGAGCCGAGATACGACGGGATGCGATTGCCCACCACGGCGAGGAACACGAGGGTGCCGATCCCCGAGAACAGGATGGTGGTCGACGGCGGGAAGCCGGTGAGCAAGGGGACGAGCACCGTCGCGCCGAACATCGCGATCACGTGCTGCATCCCGATGCCGATCGTGCGCGGCCAGCTCAGCCGCTCCTCCGGCATGATCACATCGGGTGCCGAACCTTTTCCTCCCGTCTCCCTGAGCGTCCAGATTCCCATCTCCTGCCTCCTGCCAGGCCCCTCGGCCTCGTCCGAACGCCCCGCTTTACGCCGATGCCGCGCGCACGGCAACTTGACCGAATCCAGGACGGCTCGTAGCATCGGAAGCTGGATCGAGTCTCTGGGAACGGCTGCGCGCTGCCAGTGCAACGCGCAGCTCTCCCGGCTTCCGATCGAATTCCGACTGTCAGGAGGGCTTCATGACGCGCACCCATTTCGCTTGGGCTTCGATGATCATCCTCAGCGCTGCGACAGCGGCCTTCGTTGGCTGCGGCTCGGACGATGCCGAGACGCAGGACGAGACGCCGGGGACGGGCGGGAGCGACGCGGACGGCTCGGCCGGCGCCGCGGGCACTGCGGGGAGTGCGGGCAAGGCAGGAGCGGCGGGAGCGGCCGGGACAACCGTGGACGGCGGTGCGGGGGCGGCAGGCACGAGCGTGGACGGCGGCGCGGGAGCGGCGGGGTCCGACGCTTCGGCGGCTGGAGCGGCAGGCGAGGCAGGTGCAGGCGGCGGCGCGGCAGGCTCGGGCGGCGGGCCCACCGGGTGCGCATCCGACGGCGACTGCACGCCGAGCGCCCCCTACTGCGAGCCCGGCACCAAGACCTGCGTCCAGTGCCTCTCGAACACCAACTGCGCCGACAACGACACCCCGATCTGCGACCCCGCCCAGCATGTCTGCGTCGAGTGCATCGATTCCTCGGCGTGCGCCTCCCCGAACCCCTACTGCGACACCGTCGCCAAGAAGTGCGTCGAGTGCGTGGGCGACGCCAACTGCGGCACCAACCTCAAGTGCAACCTTACGACCCACGAGTGCGTGAAGTCCTGCACCGGCGACATGGACTGCATCCAGACCGTGCAGACCCCGCACTGCGACACCGCCACGAGCATGTGCGTGCAGTGCCTCGAGAACAACGACTGCATGTTCGGTGGCAACAACATCTGCGATGCAACCACCAAGCAGTGCGTCGAGTGCGCGCAGAAGACCGACTGCGACGCAGGTCAGGAGTGCATCGCCGGCGAGTGCCAGTGCGCCGGCGGTCTCACCACGTGTGGCAGCCAGTGGAACCCCGTCTGCACCGACACGAACAACGACCCCAACAACTGCGGCCAGTGCGGACAGCAGTGTGGGGACCGCGAGGTGTGCAAGGCCGGCGTGTGCGAGTGCAGACCCGGGTTCACCGACTGCGACAGCGGCGGAACCAACCAGTGCCGTGACCTGCAGTCCGACCCTCGTGCCTGCGGCGCGTGCGGTACGCAGTGCACGATGGGTCAGCGCTGCGACAAGGGCGCGTGCGTCCAGAGCACCACCTGCAGCGCCGGCCTGACAGTCTGTACGTTCCAGAACGGCGGCCAGGGCTGCGTGAACTTCCAGACCGACCCCGGCCACTGCGGCAACTGCATGACCGCGTGCCAGCAGGACCAGCTCTGCGTCGCCGGCCACTGCGTCGGCTACGACCCCGCTGCTCCTTGCACCACCTGCCCGTGCAACGACGCCTGCGAGGCTGCCTTCGGCAACGACGCCACCTGCTGCGCCGGCTTCAGCGCCAACACCGCCATCTGCATCGACGGCAACGTCACCTGCCCGTAAGTCCCCGCACTCAGGGCACCAGGAACTGCCCGCCCCCCATCACCTTCGTCCCGTCGATCCACACGTCGGATCCCACCGACGTGAACGCGATCCACGACGAAGACGACCAGCTCGCTCCGGTTCGCTCCGGGAACGTCAACCCCAGCGACAGGTGAAACGACGGCAGCTTCTGGTTGGTGAAGACGTCGTCGGCGAGGGTTGTCATGCCGATGTTGGTGCCCATGCTGACGAGTCCGACGCGATCGAGGTTCGCCGCGGCACGCATCGCGGACACCGCGCGCGCAGCCAGCCCTGGCCTCCCGCCTTCCACACCCGTGACTCGGCCTGCGTCGATCCGAAGCACCAGCGGCTCCGCGCTCAGCGCTTCGCTCAACTGATCCCTCGCGTCTCCGACCCACCCATCCGCGACGTACACCCCGTCCACTTCCCCAGGACTCGTCACCAGCTCCCCCGCAGGAAGATTGGCCTTCGTCCCCGGCAGAATCACTCCGCTCGTGTCGTACCACCGACACCAGGGCGCACACCGCACCGTCAGGTGCGTGCCGGTAGCGCTGCGGACCGCGAGCACCGAGTCGGGACGAAGGTAGCCGCGCAGCACCATGGCGATCTGGGCGATGCGCGCGGGGGAGGCCGCGAGCCCCGCCGCCAGGGAACCGTGGGTGACGCCGACCAGGTGCGCGTGTCGCAGCCCGAGGGACATGGCCAGATCCACGATCTCGGCGCGCATGGGGTATTCGCCAGCGCGGAAGCCGATGTGCAGCACGCTCGCCCGGGCACGGCTCATGACCTCGCGGATTCGCGGAGCCAGCACCCCATGCGGTCTCGGACCGCAGTCCTCGAGCACCATCAACTCCCCGCTCCCGCCTGCGACCGTCGTC
Organism: uncultured Polyangiaceae bacterium; assembly: GCA_964393505.1. Lineage (GTDB taxonomy): Bacteria > Myxococcota_A > Polyangia > Polyangiales > Polyangiaceae > JACRCQ01. The sequence continues at coordinate 12,271 of CAYMUE010000086.1, read as the reverse complement.
GCCTCGAGAAGTCGTTGGCCTAAAAGCTCACCGTCCCGATCGACCACGATCGCGACGCGCTCGGACGGTCTGAGCGTCAACGCACCACGGATCACGTGGGTCGCTGCAGTGCGCAGATCGAAGTCAGTCTCGATGGCTGGTCGAGACGACGCGGACCGCGGGGATGCGGGCATCGGGTGGAGCATAGGCGATCGCAGGGCCAGGTCCAGCGTGCTGCGCAGGCGGCTCGCTCTACCGCGCCACCTTCGAGATACCCGAAGAGGCGATCCACCAGGCGAACGGATCGTTCGCGGGCACCACGACCAGGGTGGGCGTCTGGGCGTCGGCGATCTTGACCGGCACGCCAACGCCATCCTTCGTAACCCGAACTACCGTCGAGCCGTTGAAGTTCGCCCAGTACACCGCGCTCTCGTCCACGTCGATCCCTTGCGGATACGCCTGCGTCGTCGCCAGGATCGTCCGCGTCCCGCCCCCCTTCGGAATCCTCGACACAATGCCGTTGTTGAACCCTTCCCCCGGACCGTTCTCCGCCACGTAGACCGACGTCGCGTCGATCGCCAGCGACTTGGGCCTCACGTACTCCGCGTTCAGCGTCTGCGGCTGGGAACCGGCGTGTGCAAGGAAGCGCAGCTCGTTGGAGAAGTACACCACCCAGTACACTCCGTCCGATCCAACCCTCAACTGCTCCGGAGCATTCTCCTCCGTCGCCAGGATCGTCGGTTCGCCTCCGGTCTTCGACGCCCGCATCACCGACTTGTCGTTGATCCAGTACACCGAGCTGCCGTACAGCGTGACCGACTTGGGCTTGCTCTGCGAAGAGGCGATCGTGGAGACAGCCTTGGTGGTCTTGGTAGCGATGAGCACGGTGATCGAGGTGCCCCAGCAGACGGAGTCCGCATCGACGGCGATGCTTGGGGAGTCGCCGAGCCCCTGGCCGGACGCCATCAGGGTGGGAGTCCCGCCGCTCTTGGGCATGGATTGGACCGCGCCCTGATCGTTGATCCAGAAGACCGACGCATCGTCGAAGGCCATCGCCTTCGCTCCGGAGGTGCCGCCAAGCGACACCGGCTTGCAGACGCCCGACTCGCACACCCCGCCCTGGCAGTCGTGACCGCACTCGCCGCAGTGCTTCGTGTCCGTGGTGACCACCGTCTCGCACCCGGGCGACTCGTCGCAGTCTGCCCTGCCCGATGCACATCCGTCGGGCGCCCCCGAGTCCACCGGACGCTCCCCCGCCAGCCCGTCGAGCTCCGTGGTCAGCAGGCAACCGGTGTGCGGAAGCACGCTCGCCAGCGCAGCCAACGCCAGCCCTGCAGACCATCGCAGGAGACGGACTCGGCGGATGTCGTGGAGCGTGCCGGCCATGAGATACGACATTCTATCAAAGGGATGGCCGCGCGTGCAGCTTCGCTGCAGCAACTGTCCGGCGAACCACCGCTCGCTCCGTGTCGAGCCGTCGGCTCAACCGAGCACCTTGCCGATCTGCTCCCCCAGCTCCGCGCAGCAGGAGTCGTAGCGCAGGTCCGGGCTCCCCTGGGCGTCCACATGGATCCGCACGTTGGCTGCGCCCCGCTTGTGGTGGGGACACCGGATCCCTTCGAGACGGGACCCGATGCGACGGGCAAGCTCCTCGATCGGCAGGCGAATGCGCATGTCAGTCAACTGCTCCAAGGGCAGTGTTCGGCCGCCTACGCTCACGGTCACCTTGACGAGCATGTGCGAATCTCAACCGATCGGGTCGACCTTGGCCAGCGCGATGTCGGCGCGGGGGCTCAGAGCGAGCCGACCTCCACGAGCTCGTAGGCGCGCGACCCAAGCCCGAGCTGCTCCGCGTACGCGAGCTGAATCGTGCCGTCGTGCTCCGGGTAGCTCAGCTGATCGATCCGCTTGCCCGATGCCGCTGCCACCAGGTCCATGGCCGCCTGATCCAGCGCCACGGGATCCGACGACAGGGCGAAACCGATGTCCTTCGCCACCCGATCGGAGCCCTTCCCGAGGCAGTCGCAGTCGCGCGTGATGTCCACCAGACCGAGCACGTACACGATCCTGCGCGCCAGCGCCTGAACGACCCCGAGCGCGTGCTCGACCATCTTCTCCTGCAACCCTCTCGAGCTGCTGTCCCACCGGAACCCGATGGCGTCGCTCGAGCACTGCGCGACGCACTCCCCGCACCCGATGCAGGCCGCGTCGTCGAGCACCGCCCGGGCGCCTTCCCCCGGCGACAGCGCGCCGCTCGGACAGTGATCGATGCACTCGCCGCACGCGGTGCACCGCGAGGTTTTGACGAAGGGGTGCGTGTCGCTGTGCTGCGCCAGCTTGCCCTTGCGCGACGCGCATCCCATTCCGAGGTTCTTGAGCGTGGCGCCGTAGCCCGTGGCGAGGTGACCGGTCGCGTGCGACACCACCACCGCGCAGCGCGCGTGGGCCATCGCTTCGGCGACCCCCACCTTCGAGAAGTGGCGACCAGGGATCTCCACGTTCACCTCGAGGTTCCCTTCGACGCCATCCGCAGGAACGAACACCGCGCCGGCGCGCTCCAGCGTGAAGCCGTGGCGCGCTGCCACCTCCGCGTGTTCGGGGCCCGACGATCGCGGCCCCGTGTAGAGCACCGCCGTGTCCGTGAAGAACGGCCGCGCGCCGGCGGCACGCAGACGCGCAGCCACGACACCGGCCACTTCGGGGGGGAGCATCGTGCGCAGCGGCGGTTCTCCGACGTGGACCTTGATCGCTGCGAGGTCTTTGCGCTGCACGAAGGAGAGCGGGCGGGCTGCGTCGAACAGCTTCTCGACGGCCGTCGGCCAGCACTTCCTCTGGGAATCGGGGACACGACACAGGTGGACACGGGACGGCATCGGGGGGGGATCATGAACGGTCCGCAGCGGAAGACAAGCGGGCGATGAGCGACGGGGCGAGGGGGGTTGCGGCGGTCGTGGGAGGAGGAGAGGAGGCGACGCCGGGTGGGGCCCGGCATTGTGCAATGCAACAAACCCCTTTCCCCGGAGGGCGCGCCTCTGGTATAGGCTTTCGCAGAGGGATTTCGCGATGATCAAGAAGCTCGATCTGGGACCTGGGCACAAGGAAGTCTTCGCAGCAGCAACACCGCTCGGGCTCATCGGTCTGGCGATCGGCTGCGCGGCCCTGACCCCCATCGCCTTCGGCAAGGGGTTGGACGCAGCGGGGCTGAAGACGGCGGCGATGTACTGCCTGCTGTTCGGTGCGGGCGGCCAACTGATCGCGGGGCTGATGGAGCTGACCAACAAGAACCTGTACGGAGGAACCTTGTTCACCGCCTTTTCGTTCAACTGGGTGATGAACTGGTGGGCACTCGACGCGCTCTCCGGGGGTACGACCCCGAGCTCGACGATCGTATTGTCGGTCGACGTGGCGTTCCTGGTGATCTTCGCGGTGATGACGTACGGCTTCGGGTTCTACAGCAAGCTGCTGTTCCTGTTCCTGCTCGACATCGACCTGATGTTCGTCTGCCGGATCCTCAAGGAGATCACGCACGCGGCAGCGCTGAACCTCCCGATCGCGATCCTGACGGTTCTGCTCGCGCTGATTGCGCTCTACATCGCCTTCGCGATGCTCATCAACCCGACGGCGAACCGGGCGATCTTCAAGATGCCTGCGGCTCCGATGTTCCGTGCGACGCCGAAGGCCGCTTTCGACTTCTCGCTGCGCAGGGCGGTGTTCGAGGCACTCTACGACTGGTGGAGGGCTCGCGCCTTCGAGACGCTCGAGATCGACAAGCTCCGGGAGAAGGTCGGTACGAAACTCGAAGGACGACGTCTCGAGCCCGACCTGCACTACCTCGCAGAGCTGGGAGCCGTCTCCATCGAGGGCCCCTCCGAGGGCAAGCCGATCCGCTCGGTGCGCCTCACGGCTGCGGGGATCGACTTCTATGAGCAGACGATCCTCCAGAAGTACGCGGGCTGATCCAGCCGACACGCTCCTTCGCCCACCGCATCCGGGATCCCCCACCTCGTCGGCGCGTAATCTACTCGCCCCTTTCCGCGATGCGGAGTAGAGTCTCGCGCGCGAATGTCCACCTCCGAATCGATGGTCGGTGCCGTCCTCAACGCCAAGTGGCGTCTCACCAAGCTCCTTGGTGAAGGCGGCATGGGCGCGGTCTTCGCCGCCGATGGTCTGCAGGGCCAGGGCACGCGGGCCATCAAGGTCCTGCACGCCGAGTTCGTGAACGAGCCGCAGATCCTCGAACGTTTCTTCAAGGAGGGGCAGGCCGCTCGTCAGCTTCAACACCCGAACGTGGCGCAGGTCTTCGAGTACGGCCAGGCCGAGGACGGAACCCCCTACCTCGTCATGGAGCTGCTCCACGGTATCGCGCTGTCCGAATACGTGCAGCCCGGCAAGGCCGTCCATATCCAGCAGGCCGCTCCGATCATCTACGGCGTCCTGCAGGCCCTCGTCGCAGCACACACCCAGGGCATCGTCCACCGCGACCTCAAGCCCGACAACATCTACCTCGTCCCCGACGCTGCCGGCCGCTACAACGTCAAGGTCCTCGACTTCGGCATCGCCAAGGTCATGGACGCCGCGGGCGGCATGGGCTCCAAGACCCGCACCGGCGTGCTGCTCGGTACCCCGGGCTACATGAGCCCCGAGCAGATCAAAAACGCCAAGGCCGTCGATCCCCGCTCCGACCTGTGGTCCGTCGGCGTCATCTTCTACGAAATGGTCACCGGCCAGCTCGCCTTCGATGCGGCCACCGACTTCGCGCGCCTCACCGCGGTGCTCACCCAGGATCCCAAACCCATCGCGCAGGTGGCCCCGCACCTGGCCATGTGGTCCGAGTTTTTCGATCGCGCGATGGCGCGCGATCCGGACCGGCGCTACGCCTCGGCCGACGAGATGGCCCGCGCGCTCATCACCACCGCGCGCGCTCAGGCGGGTGCTGCCGTCCTTCCCACCGCCGAGTTCCGCACCGTCGCCGTGCAGCAGGCCCTCGCAGCGACCCAGAACGACTACGTCCAGCCGCCGCCCAAGCGCGAGGGGACCACGCAGGCCTCCGCTCAAGCTCCCGACGGCATTCACCCAGTGCGCGCTCCGATGCCCTCGGTGCGCGTGGTCACCCCTCCCCCCGCGATCGGCGAAAGCCTCCGTCCGCCCGCGCAGCCGGGCGGCATCCAGCCCCTCTGGGTCGCATTCATCGCCGTCGCCTGCGGCGCTCTCGGCTTCGCCGCCGGCTTCGTCGTGGCCTGGGCCGTGTTCGCACGCTGACCTCCCCCGCACGCGCGCCCGATCCGCCCATCCCGCACCCGATCGGCTTTTTTCTCGCACATCTCTTGGTCCGTTCCTCCCGAACGCGCTAACAGGCATACGACCCGGGAATCCCCTCGGACCTGGTCTGTTGTCCCGGAAGGTCCGAGCGCGTCGCCACCCAGGCGGCGGGGCGGCCGCACAGTCGGCAACACAGTCTGTTCGAGGAGTCTGGATCATGCGCAACGGCGTTCTTCTCATCGCGGCCATCCTTGCCCTGGTCAGCTCGGCTGCGTGTGGCGGTGCGAAAAAAGACGAGGTCAAGGATCCGTCCTCCGCATCCTCTGCGCAGGCCCCTCGCGCCGCGTTCACTCCCGATCAGGAGCAGGCGCTCGACAAGGCGGAGGCCGAGACCGGCGCCCAGGGCCTGAGCATCGACGAGCAGATCCTCAAGCTCTGCCCCACGGTCCGCCCCCCGGAGTTCGATTACGACTCCTCCAAGGTCAAGACCCGGTTCCGCTCCACCATCGGCGAGCTCGCCGAGTGCATGAAGACCGGAGGACTCAAGGACCGCGACGTGCTCCTCGTCGGTCACGCGGACCCGCGCGGCGAGGACGACTACAACATGTCCCTCGGAGGTCAGCGGGCCAGCGCCGTTCGCGGCGCGATCATGTCCTTCGGGATCGAGCAGCGCAGGATCGACGTGAGCTCGCGCGGAGCCCTGGATGCGACAGGCACCGACGAGGCGGGGTGGGCGAAGGATCGACGGGTCGACATCAAGCTGAAGATGTAAGTGCGACGGCATGGCGAGCGACGATCGACACGGCAAGGGAGGCTTCCCTGCTCCGCGGGGTCAGGGCTTCCCTGACCCGCGCTCGACGTTGATCGGACCGGGACCAGCGCAGCGGACTCCGCCGCTTCCGCCGGTCGTCCCTCCGCCCCGCGTGCCGAGCGCGCGACCTCCGGCTCCTCCGCCCCCTCGCGTGCCGAGCGCGCGACCTCCGGCTCCTCCGCCCCCTCGCGTGCAAGCCGAGACTCCTCCCATCCCCCTCGTCACGGCGAGAGCTCCGCAACCGCGTACTCCGTCTCGTCTCCCGCCAACCTTCGGCTTCGCGGTCCCCTCTCCCCAACCCAACACACCGGTGGCGTTCGGAGCCCACGATTCCCCGGCCCCGCCCCTGTGCTTCCCGTCGGCGACGCCGCCTGCGCCTCCCCTGGCCGGAGCGCCTCCGGTCCCCGTTCCGCGCCCCGCTCCGCGGTTGGCGTCCGGGCCGGATCCGGTGTTCGATCGCTTGGGAGGAGCGGGTGTGACGCGCGGCACGGTCTTCGCGATCGTGTCTGCGGCGGCGCACCTCGCGCTGCTCGGCGTGGTGTTCCTGGGAGGATCGTCGCCGGCGCACTCGCCCGACGACGACCTGGTCGACGTCTCAATCGAGCCTGCGCTCGGGCAGCCGCACGGCGCGATGGATGGGAAGGGGTTGGGCTCGCACATCGAGAGCTTCGTGCCGCCGCAGCATCAGGCTGCGCCCCGACAGGCTGCTCCGACGCCTCCGCTGACGGACCCCGACGGGCCGCCGGTCCCGGCCGCGTCGGCCTCGGCCTCTTCTTCCGTCGAGCCAGCATCCTCCGCGCCTCCGGCGCCCGATTCCAGCGCGGCAGCGTCCGCTGCGCCCGGCGCCTCTGCCGGAGATCCCTCGACGCCTGTCGGCAGTGCGAACGTCGCACCGGGCATCGGCTCCCCCGATGGCTCCGAGAACGGCACCGGCGTCGCGCCGCCCAAGCCCAAGATGACATCCGTGTACGCCGGCGTGCTCGCGGGTTGGTTCGGATCACGATTCAATGTGCGCGGCCTCGGCCTGTCCCCCGAAGAGCTCAAGAAGCTCAGCGTGCGCGTCTCAATCTCGATCTCGCCCGATCGCCGCGTCACCGGCTTCTCGCTCGCGGGCACCAGCGGACACGCTGGCTACGACGAGGAGGTGCGTCGTACGGTGGCGAGCATCCAGGCGAGCGGCGTCTCGCTCCCCGAGCCGCCTGACGGCAGCACGCCCCCCGAGAACTTCACGGTCCGCTTCCGTCCGCTCGTCATCCATTGAGAAGCCATGAAACGGTCGCTCTGGTCCTCTGCAGTCGTCCCCGCCGTCGCTCTCGCGTCCCTCACCGCGCACGCCGACCCGTCGGAGCCTCCTGCGCAGGGACAGGCGGAAGAAGAAGAGGTGGTGGTCGATGTCACGACGGCGGTGAGCCAACTACCGATGCTGCTGATCATCGCGGCGACGGAGCGGGACCAGGAGCTTGCCGACGAGATCCGCAAGCAGATCGAGTTCACCGGACTGTTCGCGACGCCGTCGCCGAAGTCCCTCGGGCTCAAGCCGGGGCTTCCTGATCGCAACCGGTGGCCGGGGCTTGCCCAAGCCGCGGTGCTCGTGGAGCGGGAAGCGCGCGCCGAGCCTCAGTTCCCGGTCGCGCGTACGAGCACGCACCTGCGAAATCTGCGCGACGAGATCCGTCGCCGCGAGATGACGGAGTATCCGGGAACGAGCGCGATGACGGCTCCGGTGCTCGCCGACGCGATCATGGAGGATGTGCTCGGGGTGCGCTCGCACATGTCGGGCAAGCTGCTGGTGACCGACGCGACCACGCGGGGCGAGCGAGCGATCCGCGTACTGTCCCCCGACGGGCAGCGCAACCGCCGGATCAGCGGCTTCGGGAGCCTCGCGCGGGGAGGTGACTTCGGGCCCAACGGCACTGTGTACTTCGCCTCGGAGGACCCTTCGGGCAAGCTCGCGCTCTTCCGCGAAGGCCAGTCGAAGCCCGTGCAGCTCAGCGTCCCGGGCTACGTGCAGAGCATCGCCTTCGCCCCCGATGCCCGCTCGGTGGTCGTGTCCATGGGTCAGGGCAACGTCGTGCAGAGCTGGTCAGGCCCGTCTCTCGATCAGCTCCGCCTGGTCACCGTCGGCACGGATCGCACCGCGCTCTCGCCATCGGTGGCCTCCGACGGCGACGTGGTGCACGCGGTGGGTCCAACGGCCGGACCGATGTCGGTGGTGGTCGGTAGCAAGACCGTGACGCCTCCCGGAATCTGGGCAGCGCAGCCTGCGTTCTGCTCGACGCGCACGGAGCGGCGGGTGGTGTACATGGTCCGGGCGGGGGCGCATTGGGACGTGCGGATCACGAGCCTGAGCAACGGGCTCACGCGCACGGTCGCGCACGGAATGGCGCCCGCCTGTTCGCCGGACGGGCGGACGGTGGCGTTCTGGGCGTTGGGGCGCACGCTCAAAGGGCCGGGGATCTACACGGTGGGCGACGAAGGCGGGATGCCGCGCAAGGTCTGGACCGGCGAGGCGTCGGGACTTCGCTGGCGCGAGGGTGAGCCGCTGCCGCCGAGCCGCGTGGACAAGGTGGCAGCCGCCGCGCCCGCGCCTCGCTGACCCGAAGCCCCTTCGACCGCCTCGCCGTGACAACCGCCCCACCGCGGTCTACGCTCTTGGAGATCATGAATCGATCGAGTTCGGTCTGGTATTTCCTTGGGCTTCTTGTCGTGGGTGCTGCGTGCTCGTCGGCGGCCGGCAACGACACCTCTCCCCCCATCACGCCTCCTGCCGACGCGGCGATCGACGTCTCGTCCGGTGGCGCGGCGGGTGCTCCCGGCACTGGAGGTTCGGGCGGTTCGCTCATCTCCACCGACGGCTCCGCGGACTCGGGGTGGGATCCACCGTTCTGCGCGAACAAGGATCTCACCGGCGATCTCGACAAGGACGGCTACTCGGTGGAGCAGGGCGACTGCAACGATTGCACTCCGTTGATGAACCCAGGGGCGTACGACTTCCCGGGAGACGGCATTGACGAGGACTGCAACGGGGCGGACGACGACGAGCCGTCGGGTTGCGACGACGGGATTGCGGAGGACTCGAAGGACGCGATGGACGCGGCGCGAGCGCTGGGATTGTGCCGTGCGGCGAGCGCCGGAGCGACCGGCAAGAACAAGACCTGGGGCGTCATCAGCGCGGCGTACGTGTTCCCGGATGGGAGCAAGGGCTCGCAGACGCCGAAGACGTTCCAGGGCTGCGTGGGAGACTTTGGCGAGGGGCAGCCGCCCAATCCCGCCTCCTATGGCCTCCTGTCCGGCTTTGGAAACTCGTTGGTTCCGCGACAAGGCTCGACGCTCCTCGCCCTGTCCTCCGGGATCGCGCGTTCCGGCGTCGTTGCCAACTCCCCTGGAGGCGCCTTCACCTGCACCCGTTCCGACATGCCTCCGGGCTTCCCCACCCCCTCGAACAACTGCTCGAACCAGCCCCTCGACTCCGAAACCGACGCCTACGACGCGGTCGCGCTCGAGATCGTGTTGCGGGCACCGACGAACGCGAAGTCGTTCGCCTTCGACTTCGACTTCCACACCTACGAGTTCCCCGACTGGGTCTGCGATCAGTACAACGACTACTTCGTTGCGCTCGTGTCCCCGAAGCGGCTGGGAGCAGACGCCACCGGCAACATCTCGTTCGACACGAAGGGCAACCCGGTGTCGGTGAACAACGCGTGGCTCGAGGCGTGCGAGACCGGGACGTACAAGGGCAAGAGCTACCCGTGCTCTCTCGGAGCCGGCGAGTTGGCGGGCACGGGATTCGATGGCAGGGGCGCGACGGGATGGCTGGAGACGCACGCGCCGGTGCAGCCTGGAGAGCAGATCACGATCCGCTTCGCGATCTGGGACATGGGCGACGAGACCTACGACTCGACCGTCTTGATCGACAACTTCCGCTGGGACATCGAAGAGATCCCGCCGTCGACCCTGCGGCCGCCCAAGTAACGAACCGCTCGACGATTCTGGCCCCCCGGAGATCTCCGAACAGCGCTGATCACAACGGAACGGGTTGCGCGTGCATCCATTCCGCTGCGATAATCCGCCCGTTCATGACTGGGGTCGGGGTATCGCGCTCCGCGCCCCTCGAGGAGGACCATGAGGCTTGGATACGCGCTCTCCAGCGCCACGCTGCTTGTGCTGCTCGCCGTCCCCGCATACGCGCAGACGACCACCCAATCGGGTTTCGCCCTCAACCGCTTCGACCCGTCCGAGCGCGGCTCCGATTGGTTCGCGCTCGAGTCCCTTGACCTGCGCGGCCACAACCGCTGGGCCGTCGGCGTCGTCGGTGACTGGGCCTACAAACCGCTCGTGCTCTACGACAGCGCTGGTGACGAGCGTACGGCCATCGTCAAGCACCAGGCCTTTGCCCATGTCGGCGCCTCTGCGATCCTCTGGGACCGCGTGCGCTTTGCGCTGAGCGCGCCGATCCTCGCCTACCAGGACGGCGAAGCGGGGCGCTCCGGCAATACGATCTACCCCACCAAGACCGGCGGTGGGATCGGCGACCTGCGCCTCGGCGCCGATGTCCGCTTGCTGGGCAAGTACGGCACCGCCTTCACCATGGCCGCGGGGCTCCAACTGTGGCTGCCCAGCGGAAGCCGCGATGCCTACACCAGCGATGGCACCGTCCGCGCTCAGCCTCGCGTCACCGCGGCGGGAGATGTCGGCCCCTTCACCTACGCCGCCCGCGTCGGCTTCAACATCCGTCCCCAGACCGACGAGGTCGGCGGCAGCCCGATGGGAAGCGAGCTGTCGTTCGGTGCGGCGGCCGGCCTTCGCCTGGCCGATCGCCGACTCACCATCGGTCCCGAGTTGTACGGCAGCACGGTCGTGACCGACTCCGATGCCCTGTTCAAGAAGCGCACGACCCCGTTCGAGGTCATCTTCGGTGCGCACTACCAGTTCGCGGACAACTGGCGCCTCGGCGCCGGCGTCGGCCCGGGCCTCACCCGCGGCTTCGGCAGCCCGCAGATCCGCGGCTTGCTCTCCCTCGAGTTCTTCCCCGTTTACAAGGAGGCGGTCCCGCCTCCGCCCGACCGCGACCGCGATCGCGACGGCGTCGTCGACTCCGCCGATGCTTGCCCCGACGTCGCTGGTCCGCCCAACCAGGACCCGGCGAAGAACGGCTGCCCGCCGCCTCCGGATCGCGATGGCGACGGCGTGATTGACGCCGAGGATGCTTGCCCCGACGTGGCGGGTGTAGCCTCGCAGGATCCCAAGACCAACGGCTGCCCGCCGCCGCCTCCGGATCGCGATGGCGACGGAGTGCTCGACAAGGACGATGCATGCATCGACGTGGCGGGCGTGCCGACGCAGGATCCCAAGACCCACGGCTGTCCGCCGCCTGCCGACAAGGACGGCGACGGCATCGTGGATCCCGAGGACGCGTGTCCGGATCAGCCGGGTCCGAAGGACGTCGACCCCAAGAAGAACGGCTGCCCCGCGGCTCGCATCGAGCAGGGTCAGATCAAGATCCTACAGCAGGTGAAGTTCGAAACGGCGAAGGCGGTCATCCGTCCCGAGTCCGATTCCATCCTCGAAGCGGTCGCCAAGATCCTCAAGGACCACCCCGAGGTCAAGTCGCTCGCCGTCGAAGGCCACACCGACAATCGCGGCAACGCCGCCCTCAACAAGGTCTTGAGCCAGAACCGCGCCAAGGCCGTCGTCACCTGGCTCGTCAAGCACGGCATCGAGAAGGGACGCCTCACCTCCGCCGGCTTCGGACAGGAGCGTCCCATCGATACCAACGACACCGACGAGGGACGCCAGAACAACCGTCGCGTGGAGTTCCACATCCGCGACGGCGCAGGCGGAGCGGTGAAGGATCAGGCCCCGGCTCCTGGCACCAAGCCGCAGGCGGCGCCCAAGGCCGCGCCCAAGGCCGCAACACCCGCAGCCAAGGCGCCTGCCGCAAAGGCACCGACCAAGGCACCCACCAAGGCACCGGCCACGCCGGCCAAGAAGAAGTAGGCATCGCAAGATCGACCGCGAGGGGGGGCGGTGACGAGATTCCGTGCGCTCGCTGTTTGCAGTTCCGCTTCATGTCTCCTGCTGACCGCGGGCGCGGCTCTCTCCGCCCCCAGCTCCGCGTCCAGGTCGACCAGCGCGGCGACTCCGCGTTGATCGGCAACCCCCTCGCCCAGGAATGCTCCGCCAGTGCGCCCGCACCGGTCGTCGGCTCGCTGGGCTCGTGCG
>CAYMUE010000085.1:0-25752 GCA_964393505.1 uncultured Polyangiaceae bacterium | reverse complement strand
AGTCCCTCTCAAGCCACTCCTTCGCACTCGCCCCAAGCAAGGCTCGGCGCCACGCGCCGTCAGCCCATTTCGGCGCCACCCTGGCGAAGACGCGCCACTTGGGCGGCAATCGCATTGTCCGGCGATGCGACGGCGTTCAGTTGGAGAAGCGCAGCGTGTACGGCAAGCACCCGATGCTGGATCCCGTGGCGAACACGCCGACGTGGATTGTGACGGGTGACGACGCTTTGACCGAAGGGTCGATCGCCTTCTTTGCGCCGCAGGTGTCGGAGTAGGTGAACTCCCAGGTGGTGGCGCTGGTCGAGGTTCCCCCCTCGGAGCAGGCGATGTGGGAGCCGCACTTGGTCTGCACGACGATGCGCACGAGGTTGGACTTGGTCTCGTCGACGAGGGTGACCTTGGGGTGAAAGGAGCAGGTATCCTCGCCGGCAAAGGAGACGACGAACCAGTCGCGCTCTCCGGCGGGCACGAGGTTGCCGGAGACTTCGACGGTCTTGCCGAGGGCGATGGGGCCCGTGGAGACGGCCTCGGCGGTGGTGCAGGTGTCGGGATGGGTATCGGCCTCGCATCCGCACATACCCGGGACACCGCCGCCGCCGCAGGTCTGCCCCAGCGTGCAGGTGCCACAGTCGAGGATCTTTCCGCAGCCGGCTTCGACCGTGCCGCACGACATCCCGAGCTGCACACACGACTTGGGTGTGCAGCCACACTGGTTGGCAGTACCGCCGCCCCCGCACGTCGCGGGAGGAGTGCACGTTCCACAGTCGAGCACGTTGCTGCACCCGTCGGACACGATGCCACACGAGGTCCCCAGCTGCGCGCAGCTCTTGGGCGCACACGTTCCTGCACCACACTGGTTGGCCACGCCTCCGCCACCGCACGACTGCCCCGCAGGACACGCACCGCACTCGATCATCGCGCCGCAGCCATCGGGAATGCTGCCGCACGACACCCCGAGCTTCGCACAGCTCATCGCGACACACCCGCACTGGTTCGCCTTGCCGCCGCCACCGCAGGTCGACGGTGGCGCGCACGCACCGCAGTCGATCGCCTCGGAGCAGCCGTCGGAGATCCACCCGCACGACGCCCCGAGTTGCGTGCAGACCTTGGGCGTGCACGACTCGGTTCCGCACCTGTTGAGCCCTCCCCCTCCGCATGTCTGCCCTGCCGGACAAGACCCGCACGTGACCTTCCCACCGCAACCGTCGGGCGCCGATCCGCACACGGCCTCGAGCTGCGTGCAGGTCTTGGGAACGCAGGCCGCGGCATCCGCCTTCGCACCGTCCAGCCCGCCCGCGTCGGCGTCCTGGTATCCGCCTCGTCCCGCCGCCACCTCCTCGGTGGATGCGCACGCCCCGGTCGCTGCGGACAGCAGGATCGCCGCGACCGCTGCGACGGACCGGCCCCGGTCGGTCGCGTGCGAAGGGGTGTGCACGCGAGTGCGCATACATGGACCATACGGGAAGCCCGGGCTCCACTCAACTGGCGCGGTCATCCTGGCGAGAAGAGCATCGGGATCTTCGCCTCAGTGGCCTTGTCACGCTGCGGGAAGGTCATTCGGTGGAACACCGTCTCGACACACCGCGGAACGGACGGCGCCGGCAGATCACTGCTCGTCGTGCGCACTCTCATGGTCTGCCCGCCGGGGAGGATCAGGAGCTCGAGGGCGAGACGTCCGGTGAGCTGCTGCGTGTCGCAGAGGGATGCTGCGTAGCAGCCGAGGATCGCGTCGGTCTGCTTCTCGACGAGGGGTCGCAGCTCGGCGTCGGTGAAGCCGCCCGTAACGGTGATGAGTCCGAGGCGGGTCGCCGGCTTGAGCTTCGCGGTGTCGCAAGAGGGCTTGGGCGGCGCGGAGCTCCCAGGCTTGCAGGCCACGAGCGGCTCGCCGCTATCTTGTCCGAACAGGTTCCCTCTGGACGATCCCATCGCGGACGCGATGCGGACGCCTTTCGCCGACGCAGCCGTGACCACAGGGGGGGACTTGCGCAGGGAAGGGGCGGAGAGCACGTGGGCGATCCACTCGGCGGTGTCGCCCCACTTGTCGTTCGCCGAAGGCAACACGATCAGCTCCGAGAAGCAGGGGGACTTCGCGTTGGAGCAGACAGCCTCGACGGTCTTGTGCACGTCTGCATTCTGCCGGTGCGTCCCAGCTTCGCCTGGCAGCTCGCAACCACCCTCGAATCGCAGAGAGGCTTCACCCGAGGCGCTGGTCTGGAGCCACAGGGAGCGCTCATCGGGGAGAGCGCCTGCGACGGGGAGCTCGAGGCGAACGGTTCCGGTGGTGACGAGCTGGGCATATCCCGCGGTTCCGACGGTGTGAACGACGGACACAGCGGCGACAGCATTCACGCCCGGATCGATCTGCACGGCTGCGAGCCCCGGAAACGCGACGTTGGGATAGAGCATCTTGAAGTGCTCGCGGTCCTGCTTGAGCCAGGTGAAGAGCCCCTGGATCCTGTCCGGGGCGCCGGAGGGGAGCACGGCATCCGAGATCAAGGTGCCGTTGATCTTGATGTCGGCGGGCGACACGACGATCTCGGGCTTGGCGAGGTCTGCGCCAACCTGCTCTCCGGCGGCGATCCGTTTGGACTCCTCGAAGAGCTGGTCCTTGCTGATCTGGCGCTCGGTCGAGACCAGCCGATCGGGGCGCGCGTTCCCCTTGCTCTTGCTGCATCCGGACAAGGCCAGGGAGAGGGCGATGAGGGCGGCTATGATGGAATGGTGCATGAAGGGATTCTGCTCGGGTCAGGAGGAGGGAGAGTACACCTGAGGAGAATCGGAGACAGGGAATCGGCTGGGAGAGTCCACGGCGGATTCCTCCCTTCGGAACTGGGTATTGGCCGCGACATCACGTGTTGCTTGTGCATCCCGCCGCTTGCCGTGATCATCGAACCACCATGACCGACGCCATCCGGTTCGAACGCCATCGGCAGCTCTCGCGGCTCCACAACCCCATGATGGGCGGACGCTCCTTCGACTGATCGGAGTCGGGCCGCGGGAGGCTAGGGGTGGGTGTCGTCGCGCTGCATGACGAAGAAGACGTAGCCGTACGAGCCGCGGTGCTTGAGATACAGCTCGAGCTCCCGCTGGCTGCGCGCAGCCACCGCGAGCGCCTCGGGCTCGTCGGCGTGACGCGCGCGGAAGCGTTCGAGGCTCGCCGCGAGAGGCACGTAGTAGTTGTCCCACCAGGCGGCGTCGGGCAGCACGAAGTCATCCAGGAGCCGATAGCCGCTGGGCGCGACGACGTCGCGGCGCGCTTGCACGTTGGCGGCCTCCGGACACCCTTCGATGAACATCTCCTGCAGCTCGGGATCCGGGTCGTCGCGGAACCAGCAGAACTCCGTGACCGCCATGTACCCGCCGGGGGCGAGCAGACGTCGCCACTCGCGAAGCCCCTTCTCGAAGCCGATGACGAAGATCGACCCTTCGGCCCAGATCGCGTCGAACGCGCCGTCGGGGAAGGGCAGCGCGAGCATGTCGCCGACCTGCGCGGAGATGCGTGTTGCATACCCCGAGGTGGCCGCTCGCTCTACGAGCTGCGTCACGAACGGGGCGTGGCTGTCGACCGCTACGATCTGCGCCTCGGTACCCTTGGCGAGATCGAGCGTCTGGGTTCCCGCCCCGCAGCCGATGTCCAGGATGCGTTGAGCGGGAGTCAGGGGAGGTATCAGACGCAGCGCTCGCGCCGTACTGACGGGGTCACCCGGCCCCTGACGGGGGATGGATTCGAAAATCTCGTGGAACCAGTTCCAGAACCTGTCGTTCAACATGGCGTCAATTCCTTCCGCGGGCACAACGGTGCCCTCAGGAGTTCGAGCTCGATACCGGGAATCGACGGGTTCTACTGGGCAAGGACCATCCAACGGCGACGCTACGACTCCGCGGCGCATTCGTCAACGGAGACGGGTGGGCACACGGCGCTCACGATGCCCGTGGCGCTTGCGTGTCGTCGAGGGACAACCACGAAGCGCGATTGGATCGCTGTCGCGACTGCGGCTCAACGGGGCGGAGGTGCGGGGCGTTCGGGGAGGCGCGGGACCGGAAGCGTGGGCACCGAGCTGCTCATCGCTGCACCCGGAGGCACTTGCGGTGTGGGCCCCGGCGCGGGACGCGTCGAGTCCGAGGAGCCTCCCACTGGCGGGACGGGCGGGCTGGGCGAGGGAGTCGGCGTTTCCATCGGGGCTCCCTCGTGGAGACTCTTGTCCACGGGGAGTCTCGCGGATTCGCCGCCCGAAGGCGGTGTGGATGTCACGATGTGGAACTCCACGCGACGGTTGTTCGCCATGCCCGCGGGGGTGTCGTTGGTGTCGATGGGACGGGTCTTGCCGAAGCCCGCGGACTCCATGCGTTTGGCGTCGATGCCCTTCTTGGTGAGCCAGGCGACGACGGCAGCCGCGCGCTGCTTGCTCAGGGGCGTGTTGATCCAATCGGGGCCGTGGTTGTCGGTGTGTCCCTCGACGCGGATCTTCGTGATCTCGGGGTGCTTCTGCAGGATGTCGAGGACCGCGAGGAGCACGCCGTCCCCCGTCGGGTCGAGGACCGCGCTGCCGAACTTGAACTTCACCTGCTGCGTGATGCGAATCTGTCCTGCCTCCACGCGCGCGATCGGACAGCCGTTCTTCTTGGGATCCGGATCCGCCGGCCCCGCGTGATCGGGACACGCATCCTGCAGATCCAGGATCGTGTCGCCGTCCTTGTCGGGCGGCGGCGGCGGACACCCGTTCGTCTTCGGATCCTGCGTCGCCACACCGGGCACCTCGACGCACGCATCATCGGGATCGATCACCCCGTCGCCATCCCGATCGGGCGGCGGCGGCGGACACCCGTTCGTCTTCGGATCCTGCGTCGCCACACCGGGCACGTCGATGCACGCATCCTCCGGATCCACGACGCCGTCGGAGTCGCGGTCGGGCGGCGGCGGCGGACACCCGTTGGCGCGCGGGTCGGCGGTCCAGATGCCGGGGATCTCGGGGCAAGCATCCACGCTGTCGGCGATGGCGTCCTGGTCGCGGTCGGGAACGGGCTTCGCGGGCGGCTCGTAGCGGGGGTTCCACTCGATGGCGATCACACCGCGCATCAGTGGTGTGCCGTAGCCACGGGTGATGCCAGGGCCGAACCCCAGGTCGATGTGCATGTCGGGCGAGAGCCTGTAGTGGGCGCCGAGCAGCAGCTCCATCGGTGTCGTGGCCTTGGCGAACACCGCATCGCCGTCGCTTACGCCCGTGGCGCCGTACAGCTCCGGCCCGACGAGCAGCGTCCGATCCGGCGTGCGCAGTCCGGCAGCGAGACCGAAGCGCACCTCGCTGCCCATCGGGCTGCCCGCGAAGGCCGCGTCGCTGGAGCGGTAGTCGAACGACAGCCTTCCCGACCACGCGAGGGGACCGCGGTCCCCCGCGATCATCACCCGAGGCGACGCGCGGAACTTGTCGTCGCCAGTGTACGAGGCGCGATCGCCCGTCGGGAACCACAAGGCGAGGCCCGCCGCGACCGTGACCGGGTCGCCGTACTGGCCGTAGAGGCGCACATCGCCGCTCAGACGCAGGTCGCCCACGGTCGAGTTGTCGGAGGCCTCGTAGCGTGTGGAGCCGATGTTGCCGGTCTCGCCCTTCTGCCAGAAGAGCACGGGGAGGTTGAAGCCGAAGCGGACGCGGTCCCACATCACGAGGCTCGAGCCGATGTGGGTGAAGCTCTGGAGCTTGACGACGGCCGCGCGCTCGGAGCCGTCGCCGTTGTAGATGACGAGGGGCTTGTAGGCGAACTCGGTGACGTCGCCGGCGGCGTGACGGTTGTGGCCTCGGAAGTCGAGAGAATCGAGGACGAACCAGTTGCTGCCGCGTTCCGCGGGATCGAACCGATCGAGGGCGAAGCCGGTGGCTTCGTCGGCGAAAGCCTCGGCGGCCAGGGACGCGATCAGCGAGGCGGCAACCAGACCCAGGAGGCGAAAGGGATGTCTCATGGTTTTCCCGAGCGGCAGCAAGTGGGCGTCATGCAGCGTTCCCGGAAGGGTGCAGCAAGTCCCCCCCGGTTGTCTCCCCCGATCGTCGCATCCGGGTCCCACGACAGCGTCGCCGTCCCCTCCGAGTCGCCGCGCGGTCGCACGCGGCAGGGCCACGCGAGGGCGTGGCCGCGGGGTTCGGTCAAGGAGTCCCCCACCCCTGAGGAACGAGGAAGAAGTACAGCAGGATGAGCAGCACGAGCATCACCGCCGCCGTGACGAAGTACGTGTAGCGAGGCGCCGAGCTGGTGCTCCAACCGTCGGCGTAGAACTTCCCGCGCGATCGCTGACGGATCTTCTTCTGCACACCGCGCAGGACGTCGGGAGGCGGCGCTGCGCGCGCCTCGGTCCCCATCGCGCTCCTGAGCAGCGCGCGCACATCGGCGTCGTCGAGGCCGGGATCCGCGGTGTCGGGGTCGGGCCCGTCCTTCGGGTCCTTGTCGAGGTCGCTCATGAGATCTTCTCCCCGAGAGCCTTCTCGACCGCGGCCTTGAGCTGCGCCCGGGCGCGGTGAATCCTGCTCTTGACGGTGCCGTCGGGCACGCCGGTGATCTGGGCTATCTCCTCGTAGCTGAGATCCTCGACGTCCCGAAGGATCAGCGCCTCCTTGAACTCGGGGTCGAGGGAGTCGATGGCGCGCTGCACGACGTGCTCGATCTGACGTCCGACGAGCATCTCGTCGGGGCGGGCGATATCGCCGACGGTGGTGCCCTTGGCGGCGCTCATGGGCGCGCGGTCGGCGATGGGTTCGAACTCGTCCTGCTCGTTGGCGTGGCGCCGCTGCATGTACTTCGTGTGGTTCTTGCAGAGGTTGACGCCGATTCTGTAGATCCAGGTGGAGAGCTTGGAGTCGCCGCGGAACTGGTCGATGGCCTTGAAGACCTGCACGAACACTTCCTGCGCGAGGTCCTCGGCCTCTTCGCGGCGTCCGAGCATGCGCAGCATCAGGCCGAAGACCCGGCGCTCGTAGGCGCGCACGAGGTCGTTGAACGCAGCTTCGTCGCGCGCCCGCAGGCGCTCGATCAAGGCGGCCTCGTCACGCTCGTCCCACGCCACCTAGGTCAACCCGCCGGGGGCAAGGGCTGCTGCTTGGCCCTGTCCCGCAGGCGCTTGGAGATCCCCACCAGCGCCTCGAGCACACCGATCATGATGTAGACCCCGAGCAACCAGACCAGCACGAAGGCCGGCTTGAACCGCGACCAGACGATCGCGCTCGAGATCAACACGAACAGCATCAGCAACGCCGTCCAGGCGTTGAGCTTGATGTCCTTGAACGACCGGAACGGGATCGTCGAGACCATGAAGAAGGCGAGCAGCAGGGTGAGCGCGAGCACCGGCCAGGCCCACACCTCTTCTCCCAGGTTGGCGCCGGCCGCGTGGTTCGCGACCACGATGGAGATGAGGATGCCCGCGGCGCCCGGGATGGGCAGCCCCACGATGTACTTGCCCGGCTTCTGCGGCTTGCCCGACGTGTCCATCGACAGGACGTTGAACCGGGCCAGGCGGATGGCTCCCGCCGCAACGAACGCAAATGCCGCAAACAGACCGGCCGTCGGATGGTGCTTGAGGGACCACTTGAAGAGCACCAGCGCCGGCGCCACTCCGAAGGAGATCACGTCCGCCAGCGAGTCGATCTGCAGCCCGAACGCACTCTGCGTCCGCGTCATGCGAGCCACGCGACCGTCGAGCATGTCGAACAGCATCGCGAAGATGATCAGCAGCGCGGCGCGGTACAGGTCGTCCGGAGCGTCGGTGCTCGCCGCGATCTTGATCGCGTAGAAGCCGCAGAACACGCTGGACAGCGTGACCGCGGTGGGCAGTACGAAGAGCGCCTTGCGCAGGTTGAACGTTCGTTTTCGGGTCGGTTCGCCCACGTGCCGGGCCTCCTACTGCTTTATCCAGCCATAGCGGTTCGGTCCGCGGCCGTCCAGCTTTCGCGGCCCCTTCGCACTTCTCGCCCCATGAAACATCGTGCCACGATGATTCGCCTAGCGCAGCGCCGCCAGCATCGCCACCGTCTGAGCCATCCCCGCGCGCTCCTCCGCTCCCTGCCCCAGAAACGCCTCGATCCGCGGCATCATCGCGATCGCTGCGTCCAACTCCCGATCCGACCCCTTCGCATACGCACCCAGCGCAATCAAATCCCGCTTGGCCTCGTACGCCCCGAGGATCGCCCTCACTCGACGCGCCGCCTGCCGGTGCTCCGGTGCGATAATGCCGTCCATCACCCGCGACAGCGACTGCAACACGTCGACCGCGGGATACCGCCCCCGCGACGCGATCACGCGATCCAAGACGATGTGACCGTCGAGAATGCCACGCACCTCGTCCGCAATCGGCTCATCCATGTCCCCGCCCTCGACCAGCACCGTGTAGATCGCCGTGATCGACCCTCGCGCCCCCTGGCCGCTTCGCTCCAGGAGCCGCGGCAGCATGGCGAATACGCTCGGGGGGTAGCCGCGACGCGCCGGTGGCTCGCCCGCGGCCAACCCCACCTCACGCTGCGCACGGGCAAACCGCGTCACCGAGTCCACCAACAGCATCACCCGCGCACCTTCGTCGCGAAAGTGCTCCGCGATCGACGTCGCCACCTGCGCCGCCGCCAACCGCTCGAGCGCAGGCGAATCGCTCGTCGCCACCACCACCGCGCTCTTGCGCAGCCCTTCCTCGCCAAGGCTGTGATCGAGGAACTCCCGCACCTCGCGCCCTCGCTCGCCGACCAGGGCCACCACCACCACCTCGGCCTCCGTCCCTCGCGCGATCGCTCCGAGCAACGTCGACTTGCCCACGCCGGAACCGGCGAACAGCCCGACCCGCTGCCCTTCCCCCAGCGTGGTCAAGCCGTCGATCACGCGCACCCCGGTGGCCAGCACCCGATCCACCGCACGCCGCGACAGCGCTGGTGGCGGTGGGGCCTCCACCGGACGCAACGCGCCCGTCAACTCCATGCCTCCGTCGATGGGACGCCCCAGCCCGTCGAGCACCCGCCCCAACACCTCACCGCAAACCGCCACGCCGAGCGGCGTGCCGCGTGTCCCCACCCTGTCCCCCGCGCCAACCCCCGTCAGATCCCCCAGCGGCATGGCGATCGCCTCTCCGCCGTCCAACCCGACCACCTGTCCGAGCAGCGGCTCGCCTCGCCGGTGGATCTCGATCACATCTCCGATTCGCGCAGCCGGGAGGCTCACGCGGACCGCGAGTCCCAC
This sequence comes from uncultured Polyangiaceae bacterium, assembly GCA_964393505.1. Taxonomy (GTDB): domain Bacteria; phylum Myxococcota_A; class Polyangia; order Polyangiales; family Polyangiaceae; genus JACRCQ01. The sequence continues at coordinate 16,551 of CAYMUE010000085.1, read as the reverse complement.
CACCGACTCGACCCGCCCTGCGGGCAGCAGCGTGCTGGTCTGTTCGAGACGCGCGCGAAGGTCGGAGAGGTCCATGCCGCTCACTCTACTCTCCGGCCGCGCTCACGGTCACGGCCTCGCTCACGGTCGGTCCACGAAGAGAGCCACGCGATTCCGGCTATTTGCCTCGCAGGACGAGCAGCTTCCCGAAGGATCGGCCAGGGATTGGCCACGGATGCCGGGTGTGTGCGATCCTTGCGGCGTGCGGAACCTGATCGCATTCGCAACGGTCGCAGGGCTGCTCGTGCCGGCCTGCAAGGCATCGGTGAACGTCAACGCCAACGCTCAGGCAACGGCGAAAGCCGAGCCGACGCAGGAAGAACCGGAGTGGGGCGCGGCGCCCACGGCGGAGACCACCGCCGACGATCAGCCGCAGCAGACCGACTACTTCGGGATCGCGCGAGGTCTGACCCTCGCCCCAGGGCGCCAGGCCGCATGCTCGTGCATCGCCGCCGCGGTCGGCATGCCTTCGGACCCGGCGTTCAAGTGGCGTGGCCTGCCGCCAAAGGTAGCCAGCGACGGCATGGTGATGGCCATCAGCACCGAGGGGATCGCCTGCGACACGCAGGGACCCGGTCCCTCGATCCGCGGCGTGGACCGCTCCGGCGAGGATGTCGTGGTAGTGATCGAGGACTACCATGCGGGGCGTCCCCAGGCGCTCGGAGCGATCATCCCGAACCCCGGCGGCAACGGCGCCGTGTACGTGAGAGCCGCAGGGAAGACCGCCTACGGCAAGCCGCTCGCAGCCACCAACGGTGCTCACCCGAACTGGTGCCTGGTGAGCAAGGGCTCGGGTGCAGCCAACACCGTCGTCGCGCCCCGCGATCCCGCCGACTCGTCGGGCACGAACCCCAGGTAGTCCCGTCCCCGCGCCTGGTCACCTCGAGCGCGGACGCAGCGGTCCAAAGCCGTGCGCGCGCACCCAGTTGACCGGCATTCCACGGCACGCGGCGTCGTCGGCACACGTGCGGCAGCGCAGGCTCCTGGTCATGAACCCCTCGCGCGCCCACCACGACGCGAACGCATAGGGGTCGATCCGACCTCCGGCGTCGAGGAGGTCGAGGTCGAGCGTGAAGGGCTCGGGGACGGGCGGTTGGCCGCCGAGACAAGGAGCGATGCCGCGTGTGCGCGCGCCGCGCGCCACCACCTCGTGCAACACCGACGGCTCCACGTCGAGCGTGCGCGCCTCGGTGAGCCGCGCATGGGCGGGCTGGCGCACCACGAGCCGGGGACATGCCGCCGCCAGGATCGCCGGCCAGTCCTCGCGCACGGCATCCACCTCCACACCGATCGGGTCGGGCAGTCGCAGCGCGCGCCCGAGCTCCGCGATCCCGATACCGCACACCGCGCGGATCGGGGTGCCCGCGATCGCGGCGTCGGCGTCGATCGCCGCCTCGATCCACGACGTCGATCGGGTGCGAACCCGCAGCGCGCGTGCCCCGAAACGACGCGCCGCATCGGCGCAGATTGTCGCCTCATCACATGCGATTTCGAGCTCTTCGCACGGGATCGCCGGAGCCGCGGAGGCGGCGCGTGAGGAGACGATCAGCCGGGGCACACACCCGGCTCGCATCGCGTCGATCGCGGCTTCGAGCGCGTCACACAACCCGCGCAGGTAGCAGCGCCGGCAGCGCTCCGGCTGCCTGCAGGCGAGGGGTTGACCCCGCTCGATCCAGGCGCGCAGCTCGCTGTCGCGCCCGCGCACTTCGTCGATCAGCTTGTGCGGATCCTGGATCAGCGACTCGAACCCCTCGGCATGCTCGGGCGGAAAGCGATTGAGCCACACGCGTGCCCCGTGGCGCTTCGCCGCCTCGAGCGCCGCACGGATCGCTTCCGCCTTGTCCTCGGGGTCGTAGAAGAGCCCTCGGTCGCGCAGGCGCCAGGCATTGCCGAAGGGGATGACGTGGAGCAGGTCGAGCTCGTTGACGCCCCAGCCCGCGAACGTCTCGATCATCTCCGGCAGGTGGTCCACGTTGCGCCCGTTGATCACGACATCGACGTTGACGACGATGCGTCGTGAGGCGAGGGCCGCACGCACGGCGGCGCTCGACTGCTCGAAGGCACCGGGGACCCCCACGAGCTCGTCGTGCAACGCAGACGTGTGGCCGTGAAGGCTCACCGTCAGCTCGCTCAGCCCGGAATCGATCGCCCGCTCGAGGAAGCCCGGAGTGCAGAACATCCTGCCGTTGGACACCGTCTGGATCCAACGGTAGCCGGCGCGCCGGCCCATGCGCACCAGGTCGAGAAAGCGCGGGTGCATGGTGGGCTCTCCGCCGGAGAGCACCAGCCGCGTTGCACCGCGACGACGACCGTCGACGATCTCGGCGAGGATCTCCTCGGGAGCCCGGAGCCCGCTGCGTCCGTGCTCCTTGTCCAGGCAGAAGAGGCAGGCGTTGTTGCAGCCCCATGCGAGCCGGACCCAGCAACGCTGCTCGTGCGAGGCCTGCTCCCGCGTCTCGATCTCGTCGACCGGATCGGCAATGACACGGGACGCCGCCCTGCGCGGGCGCAACTCGCTCCATCCCCGGCGGGCGGCGAGCTCGCGGTAGACGCCAGGACAACCGTCTCTCAGGGAACACCCGTCGCACGGTTCCGGCCAGACGCGCAACGCATCGTCGATCGGCTCGAACCCGCGATCGTGCAGCTCCGACATCCCGATGAAGCCGTGCGTGCGTAGGTCGTCGCGCAGCGCCTCGAGGCCCGGGAGCAGACAGAGGGGGAAGCCCTCGTGGCCGAGACGCAGATGGCCGCGACGGCATGCGTGTTCGAAGGCGCGGATCACGGCCCGGCTCGCTTCGGTCAGACCAGGCACGACGGCGTCGAAGCTCGCGAGCACGGCCCCCTTGGGTTGAGGAAACGTGAGCTTCATCACGCTCTCGGGCAGCTCACTCGCCACGTCGATCAGGTCGGGCACGACCGCGAGGTTGGCGCACGTGACCACGGTGTTGACCCACAGGTGGGCCACTCGCCCGTGCAGCGCCCGCAGCCCGCAGAGCGTCTCGTCGAAGGCTCCGCTCACGCCGACCAGACGGTCGTGGATCTCCGCGGTGGGTGCGTGCAAGGACACGTAGGCGTAGTCGAGGCCCGCATCGAGCAGGGGGCCGAGCACCGCAGGACGGCACAGCATGCGGCCGTTGGTCACCAGGCCGAGCTTCATGTCGCGCGCCTGGATGTGACGGGCGATCGCCTCGAGGTCGGGGTGGAGGGTCGGCTCGCCACCGGACAGCACCACGGTGTCCACGCCGAGGTCGCGGGCGCGATCGACCTTGTCGAGGATGCGCGTGAGGGGGTCGTCGCCGCGCCGATCCGCCGCGTGACAGAAGACGCAGGCGTTGTTGCACCGGTGGCCGATCTTCAGAAGCGCGCGCACGGGGATGAGCCTAGAGCACCGGTGGCGCAGGGGCCACCGGAGGCGAGGGGGAAGGCGGGCTGAACGCTCAGGTCCAGTGGCCGGCGCGCAGAGCCGCGAGATCGATCGGACGGATCTTGGGCGCCAGCGCCTCGCGGAACACGTCCTCGTCATCGACCCCGATCTCGGCCTGACCGAACCCCTCCGCGACCTCCATGGCCGCGGCAAGGATCTGCAGGAACTGCACGAAGCTCGAGGCTGCCAGGTTGGGCTCCCACCGGTCGGTCCCGCTCATTGCGGTGTACACCGGGCAGTCACCCTCCGCGTCGAGCTTGGCGACATCGAGGAAGTAGGGATCGCCGAGCAAGGCACTTTGACCGATGACGACCCACGTCCTCCGCCAACCGCCGTCCTTGTTCGCCTCGATGAGCGTCAAGTCGTCGTTGAGCGCGAAGCCGACCTGCTCACGCAGCAGCTCCTCTGCGGGCAGCAGGCGGATGCGCTCGACCGGCGTGACGGTCTCGACGCGGATGGGGTTGGACTCGAGCAGGAAGGCCCGGTAGCGCGCAGGAAGCTTGAACAGCTTGCGCGGCTGCTCGAGGACTTCGGCCGGAGCCTTTCCGAACTCGCAGTGGATCGAACGTCGCTCAAAGGTGGTCTTGAGAGCGGCGACAGCATCGTGCAGATCGCTATCCACCTTGGAACCCTCCCAGACTTGGGGAATCAGGCGTCTTCTGACATTGGGAGCCGACGAGCCTACACCATGTCGGGGCGGGATCGAAAGGGGGGCTTCTGAGCAGCGAGGAAAGGGGTTGCGGATCCGGCCGGAAAGGCCCAGGCGAAGCCCGGATCGGATGAGGGGACGCCCTCGCCCCAGGGAGTTCTGATACTCTGCGACCCGCCATGTCCAGCGAGACCGCCTACGAATCGAGCTCCTTCAGGGTTGCCGAAATCCAACACCGCTACGGCGCAAACGTCCACCTGGTCGATGATCCCGTGGCGTGGTCGCTGCTCGCGCGTGCCTGCGCGCGCGAGACGCTCCAGCCGGAGGTCGGAAGGCTCGTTCGGATGCTGTACGAGGATCTCGCGCGACGAGTCATCGCCGCGGAGTTCCCCCGCGAGCTGATGCGCGTCCCCACACGCATGGTCGGCTCCCACCCACAGGCCGTCGCTCGCTTCGCCGGCATCGCCCACCGCACCCCCGTCGTCACCGTCGGCATCGCTCGCGCCGGTACCGTCCCCTCCCAGGTCATCTACGAGCTGCTCAACGAAATCGTCGAGCCGGCCCTCGTGCGACAGGACCACCTGTTCATGAGCCGCGAGGTCAACGAGGCGGGCGAGGTGACCGGAGCGCGCTGGCACGACGCGAAGATCGGTCGCGAAGTCGGCGGCCGGATCATCCTGTTCCCCGACCCCATGGGCGCCACCGGGTCGTCGATGTCGAGCGCGGTCACGCACTACAAGACGCGCCTCGAGGGCCAACCTTCGCGGATCGTCGCCTTGCACCTCATCGTCACGCCCGAGTACCTGCGACGCCTGCAGAAGGATCACCCGGACGTGATCGTGTACGCCCTGCGCCTGGACCGGGGGCTGTCGGCCCCCGAGGTCCTCGCGACCGTGCCGGGGGAGCGTTGGGACGACGAGGTCGGGCTCAACGATCACCAGTACATCGTTCCAGGCGCCGGGGGTGTCGGCGAGATCCTGAACAACTCCTGGGTGTGAAACGCCCCGCCGCGCGTCCGCGGCTCTTCGCCCGTACCACGCGCATGCACCGCTCGCTTGCCGGCGGCGAAGACCTCTACGAAGCCCACTCCCGCTGCGCGTCGCGGATCGCCGCGACCAGCTCGTGGGACGCGGATCGGTGCGCCAGGTCGGCGGCTTCCTGCAGATAGCTCATCGCGTCGGCACCCCGCTGCCTCGCCCGCGCCACGCGCGCCAGCGCGAAGAGGACCTTCGCCCGGTCTTCGCCCGAAGGCGGCGCGAGGTCGAGCGCCTCGCGCAACACGCCGTCTGCATCGGTGAGGTCGCCATCGCGCGTGAGCGCCTCTCCCAGCTTGCGGCTGAAGATGAGCACGGCCCGCATGGGATCGTCGATCTCTCCTCGGGAGATCTCCCTTCGCGCCAGCTCCAGCCCCCTGCGCAGGTGCAACACCGCGCCCGCCACGTCGGCACGCGAGCTCGCCAGGTCGCCGGCCTGCTCGAGCAGCAGCAGGGCCTCGAAGGAGTCCTGTGCGGCAAACGCGTGCAGCGCACGCGCTTCGAGCGGGAGGTTCAGCTCGGTGCCGAGACTCATCGCTGCCACGTGCAGATCGCGCCGCGCACCGGCGGGGATCGTCACTTCGGCGATCTCGCGAATGAGCGGGTGCGCAATGCTCACCAGGCCGTCGTCGGCCGCCACCATCCCAGACTCGGTGAGCATCGCGAGACTCGCGGACACGTCGATGGATACGTCGACTACGCCCTGGATCAGCCTCGGTTGGATGCGGTCGCCAAGCACCGACAGGGTCTGCAAGACCCTGCGTTCGCCAGCGTTGAGGCGCGCGATGCGCAAGGCGACGATGTCGGCGAGGCGCGGCGGGGGCTGGGTGCCGCCTTCCTGGTTGAAGCGCGCGAGCTGCTCGACGTACATCGGAGGCACGCCGCGCGCCGCCATCGCTTCGAAGGCGTCCGGAGGCACCGCGCCGTTGAGCATGTGCGACGCGATGTCCGGCGCCAACCCGTTGAGCACCGTCGAGGGGAGACGACCCGGCCAGTGCGCGTCGAACCCGGTCGAATGTGTCGCTATGATCAGCCCCTCGACCGTGCACTTGTCCGAGATCACATCCACTACCGCGTTGCGCGACGCGCCGTCCACGCGATGCAGATCCTCGACCACCAGCAGGATCGGCTTGCCCGTGCGCTCCCGCGCCGTGCGCAACGCCCACCGCAGCGTGTCGGCAACCCAACGACGTCGCAGCTCCGGATCGATGGGGACCGGTGAGGTGCGCTCGCCGCGGTTGAACATCCCGTGCAGCACGCGCCGAACCTCGGCAGGAGCGGGAGGCCACTGGGCGTCGGACGCATCGGCCTCCACCCCGGCGAGCTCTGCAACCGCGTTGCGCAGGGCGTAGTAGCCGACCTCGGACCAGTACGGATCCGGTCCGGTCACCACCGTGCCATCGGGCTCTCCAGCGACTTCCAGGAACTCGTGCAGCAGACGGGTCTTGCCCATGCCGGGCTCGCCGATGACTCGGACTGCGGCCAATCCGGCGCTGCCATCGCGCTGCCGCTCCAGCAGCCAGGTCAGCTCGCTGTCGCGCGCCGTCAGCGGCATCACCCCGCGAAGCGCCGCACCGCTTCGACTCCGCGAGGGAGGAGCCGCTTGCGCCGGCGACGCAGAAACCACCCCGCCTGCTCCGGTGGTGGCCAGCCTCGCACCACAGTCTCCGCAGAAGCGCTGCGTCCGCGGCTGCGCCGAACCGCACTCCGGACAGAGAATCGAGGCCGGATCCGGCGGCGCAACACTCGCCCGCTGCGTCGGTGCCTCCAGCTGCGCCTGCACCGCGCTCAGCGCGTCGGAGAACGCCTCCGCTGTCTGGTACCGATCACCAGCGTTCTTCGCGAGAGCGCTGAGCGTGACCATCGCCAGCGCCGCAGGGATGTCCCTGTCCGGCGCGATCGCACGCGGATCGGGCGCCGGCACCGTCATGTGCATCAGCACCACCTGCGTCGGTGATTCCGCTTCGTACGGCAACTGCCCCGTCAACAACTGGAACAGGATCACGCCCATCGCGTACAGATCCGCACGCGCGTCGATCGTGTCTCCTCGCCCCTGCTCCGGTGCCATGTAGTCGGGCGTGCCGCACACGATCCCGACGCTCGTGATCGCCGGCCCCTTGGCCCCGGTCAGCATCTTCGCCAGGCCGAAGTCCACGACCTTCACGAAGTCGCCCCCCGTCCGCATCGGCTCGATCACCACGTTCTCGGGCTTCAGATCCCGATGGATGATCCCGATGTGGTGGGCTTCCGACAGCGCCGCCAACACCTGCTTGAGGATCTCGATGACGCGACGGAACGGCAGTGGCCCGTCTTCGTACAGAACCCGCGCCAGATCCCGCCCGCGCAAGTACTCCATCACCAGATACAGCTGGCCACCGTCCGTCTTGCCGAAGTCGATGACCGCCACCGAGTTCGGGTGGTTCAGACGACTCGCCGTCCGCGCCTCCGTGATGAACCTCGCCGCCGCACTCTCGTCCCCCGCCAGGTGCGGGTGGATGATCTTCACCGCCACCGTGCGTCCGAGTGCCGTCTGCTCCGCACGGTAGACACGCCCCATTCCCCCGACGCCGATCGGCTCGAGGATCACGAACCCGCCAGGCAATGTCGCGCCGATGAGCGGGTCCTCATCGCTGCGCGCAACCTCGCCGATCGGGAACCCGCACGCGGGACAAAAGCGGTGCGTCGAGTCGCACTCATGGTTGCACTGCGGGCACTCGGACATCGGACCATGGACCCTACCACAGGTCCGCGGACGGGCGGGATAGACAACTTGACGGAGATTCTGGAAGAGCACCCCTCCGTGAATGGGGACCCGGGTTCGCCGAAAAGACGACCTCTCGACCCTCTTGCGCTAATCTTGCCGCCAGATGGAACAGCGCCTCCGCCTCGGCCAGCTCCTCGTAGATGCGTCGATCATCTCGGAGGAACAGCTCCAGGACGTCCTCGCCCTGCAGAAGGAGGACGGCCGCAAGCTGGGAACCCTGCTCGTGGAGCGCGGGCTCATCAACGAAACCCAGCTCACCCAGATTCTCTCCCAGCAGCTCTCCGTGCCGTGGGTCTCGCTGTATCACGTGGACTTCTCCCGCAAGCTCCTCAGCCTCGTCCCCCGCGACGTCGCCGAAAAGTACTGCCTCGTCCCCATCTACGTCCGCCACGTCCGCGGCCAGGGCGACACCCTCTATGTCGCCATGGATGACCCCACCAACGAGGAAGCGCTCAAGCACTGCTCGATCTGGTCCGGCCTCCCTACCCGCGCGATGATCGCCTCTCCGAGCGACGTCCGAAACGCGATCCGCGTCTACTACCCGGAGACGCGCCGCCTTTCCATCCCTCCCACCGCCGAGGAAACCACCGCGCCGGCCGCAACCCTGCCGTCCCTGGAGCCGCATCCCGAATCCCCTGCCCCGCCACCCGAACCGCCGGCCGGCGAGGCAGCGGCTGCCCCGATCCCTGCGAAACTCGAGGAGCTCCCCCCTGCCCCGGAGTCTCCCCCGGAAGCCCCGCCCGCCGAGACAACGGTCGATCAACCGCAGCCGATCGCCTCGCCCGCACCTCGCGAAGAACCCACCGATTCCCTGCCGCCTCCCGAGGAGGTCGCCTCCGCCTGGCGCCCCCCACCGGCTGCTGCTGCACCGGAGTTCGAAGAGGAGCCTCCCGCTCCCGACCAGGAAACCGCTCAGACTCCTGCCGCGGCTCAGCCCACCGTCGCTTCCCCCGACGTCTTCGTTCCCGACTTCGAGGGACCGCCCCGCGTCGAGTCGGCCCCCGCAGCCGAGCCCCCCGCTGCTGCGCCGGAAGCTGCCCCCGCAGCCGAGCCCCCCGCTGCTGCGCCGGAAGCTGCCCCCACGGCCGAAGCCTCCCCGACAGCAGAAGCGCAGGGGCAACCTCCTGCGGCGCCGGAAAGCTCGGGACCGCCCTCGGACGAAGTGACCCTCGAGCTTGGAAGAGAGATCCCCCTCGAGGAGCTGCTGCCCGAAGTGCGACGCATGAGGCGAGCGCCCAAGTCGGGCGCGGAGCGCTTGATGGCGATGACGCTGCTCGACGGCACGACGTTGGCGCTTCCGTTGCGACGAATGGGTGGGGCTGCGCGCAAGAAGACACCCTCGGGCGAGCGAGAGGCGGTGCAGCCTGCCGAGCCGCAGCCGACCTCTCCTCCACCCGCCGAGCCCCCCGCCGAGAAGCCCCCTTCGGTGCCGCCACCTGCCGCGACCTCGGGCAAGGAAACCGATCTGTCGGCGTCGCTCACTGCGGCCGAAGTCGTTGCTGCCCTGCGCGCCGCAGCCAGTGGCGAGGACGTCTCGGAAATCCTCGGCGACAAGTGCAACTGGCAAATCCTCTTCGCCTCGCTGCTGACCTTGCTCATCCGCAAGAGAATCATCTCCGGCGAGGAGTTCGTCGAAGAGCTCAAGCGTCGCTGATGCGACCGGACCGCGGTGCTGCAGCCTGATCGAGCACGCGTCGCAGGGGCAGCATGAACAACCTGTCGATGGCGACGCGCGCGTGGCGCGGCGGCGGCGGACCGAGCCTGCCGCTCGCGAGACGCGCGTCTCGAACCAGCGATGGATCGCCATGAGCCACGGGCTCGGCCAGCACGTCGTGCAGCGAGGTGCGCTCGTCGCCTCGCACGAGCGACACGAAAGCGATCTCGTCGTGGGCCTGTCGCAACCACGTGGCCTCGAAGCAGGTGTCGATGGCCCCCGCGTGCTCGCGGAATCGCGAGACCCGCCACTCGAAGGGCTCGGAGAGGTCGAAGGTTCGCGGCCCCGCGCGCACCGTGCTCCCCTCCACCACGATCTGCTCGCCACGCGCATCCGTCAGGTAGCAGCGCTGCAGGGCGCCCGGATGGGCACGACGGATCACGTCGATCAGCTTCCACAACGCCCGGGCCTCGAGCTCGAGTGGCTCGCCATCGGGAAGGATGCAAGCGAGACGCAGATCCTCGGTGGGCAGGGCGACGGCGTGATGCAGCAGGGGCGCGTGAGATCGTGACACCGAGCCGCTCTCCGCGCCGACACACACGGTCCGATGCGGAGAAGTGAAAGCGACGACCACGCGGTCCCGTCGCGCCGAGGTGAGCAGGGTGACGCCGAACGCCGACGAGAAGGAAACGAGCAGGCGTTCGTCGAGATCACGCACGATCGTCAGGCCGTGGTCGTCGACCATGATCCCGGAGCCGGATCGGGAGCGACGGCGCGCACGGCGTCGCATGAGCACGGCGGTCACCGCGGCAACGGCAACGAGGCCGACGAGACCGAGGGCAGCGATCAGGGCGAGAGGCTCTCGGACGACGAAGGGAAGCGCTACGCCGACGGTGAGGGAGAAGCTGGCGACAAGGACCACGGAGGGGAGGCGCAAGGCGGGTCCCGGCCCAGGCGCGGCAGCACGGGGCAGCAACGAGAACCTCGCTGCCTGGGCTGCGCTGGCACGGGGAGCGGTCGTCACTGCCGGGCCTCCTCCCCCACAGTGTAGCGCGCGGCGCCTCCAACGTCCGCGTCGTCGCGCGTGGGCCGGTTCCCTACCCCGTGCCCTCTGGCAAGCGCGACTGCGCGAGTGTAGAGCAAGCCCATGGAAAGCACCGCCTCGGAATCCGAGCGCGAGCCCCTGTCCGTGGCCGAGCTCGACCGCATCCTGCGCAATGCCGTCGAAGGCGCAACCGTCGGGACCTGGGTGCAAGGTGAGATCAGCAGCTTCAAACGCGCTACCAGCGGACACGCGTACTTCACGTTGAAAGACGAACGCGAGGAGGCGGTGATCGAAGCCGTGGCCTACCGCGACAGCGCGATGCGCGCCCGGGCCCTGCTGGTCGAGGGGGCACGTGTGCTGGTGCGTGGGCGAGCCACAGTGTGGGCCCCACGAGGACGTCTGCAGCTCGTGGTCGAGTCCGTGCGACCGGCCGGTCGCGGCGCTCTGCTCGAAGCCCTCGAGAAGCTCAAGCAACGGCTCGCGGCCGAAGGCCTCTTCGACCTCGCCCGCAAGAAGCGCGTCCCCTGCTCGGCACGCTTCATCGGCGTCGTCACCAGCGCGAGCGGCGCCGTCATCCACGACATCATCCGCGTGGCCGCGCGCCGCGGACGCGTGCGTATCCTGCTCGCTCCCGCCCAGGTCCAGGGGGACCTCGCCCCGGAGTCCCTCGTCGCCGCGCTCGATCGGCTCGAGGCGGTGCACGGCCTCGACGTCGTCATCATCGGACGCGGCGGGGGATCGTTCGAGGATCTGCTGGCCTTCCAGGATGAGCGGGTGGTGCGCCGGGTCGCAGCGTGCCGCGTGCCGATCGTGAGCGCCGTGGGCCATGAGATTGACGTGACGTTGACGGACCTGGCTGCGGACGCGCGGGCATCGACGCCGTCGCAGGCCGCGGAGATGGTGGTTGCGGACGAGCAGGCGCAGCAGCAGCAGCTCGACCAGTACAGGACGCGGCTTGCGCGTGTGATGCGCGCGCGGATTGCGGAGGATCGCGGGGCGCTGGATCGGTTGGTGTTCGGGTTGGGGGAGGGTCGCAGGTTGGTGGCGGATCGCCAGCAGCGGCTCGACGAGCTCGAGGGGCGCCTGCGGGAGGCCGAGCGGGATTCGTTGCGACGACACCGGAGCGGATTGGACCGATGGGAGCGACGTCTGGTGGCCCATCATCCGCGGGCGGTGCTCGAGCGCGCGCGGGGGCATATGGGTTCGCTGCGCGTGGGGCTGCAGGCGGCGATGCGGGCGGACCTGGAGCGACGCAAAGCGTTAGTCGGGGACCGGTTGGGAAAGCTGAGCGCGCTGTCACCGTTGGCGGTGCTGGGGCGGGGCTACGCGATTGCGACCGGGGCGGACGGGCGAGCGCTTCGTGACGCAGCGGATGTCCGGGAGGGGGACCGGGTCGGCGTGAGGCTGAGTCGGGGGAGGCTGGTGGCGGAGGTGCTGGAGCGTGAGGAGGGGTGCGAAAACGCGACGATGCAGGGGGATCGGGGGAGTTGACGACAAAAGGCGAGGGAACGCCCCCCGCCGTCGGGGAGACGTGCTAAGGGCGGAAGCCCGACTTCGACGTTGTGGCGGGTCGGGAGGTCCAGGGCACATCCGGCATCCAACGAGGGCTGCCGCGTTGCATGCACTCACTCACTTGGTCGGGAAGGGCGATACTGCGGATGTGGAGCAGGGGCGATGAGTGACTTCGTTTGGCCCGCTGTGCGGGTCGACGGCGACCTCGAGCGTGCTCGTCTCGAGTGGGTTCACGCCAACGGCGCCGGTGCCTACGCATCATCGACCGTCGCCCGCCTGCACACTCGTCGATACCACGGCCTGCTGGTCGCCGCGCTCGATCCTCCTCGCAAGCGTCACGTGGTGGTGTCGCATGTAGACGCGACGGTGCGGTCCGACGGCGTGGTGTCCACGCTCGCCACCCACCAGTTCCCCGGGGTTCCGCCCACCGGTGGATTCCGTCTGCTGACGCACTTCGCGATGGACCCGCTGCCGCGCTGGACCTTCCGCGTCGCCGGCGGCGAGATCGAAAACACGATCGCACTGGCCCGCGGCGTCAATGCGGTCGTCACGCGCTACACCTGGAACGGCCCCAAGCCGATCTCGCTCGAGCTGCGACCGCTGCTCGCGATGCGCTCCTTCCACGAGCTGGTGCACGAACACGGCGCCATGGTCCAGCGCGTCGAGATGCGGCAGAACGAGGTCTCGGTCAAACCGGTGCCCGCTCTTCCCCGCGTGGTCTTCCGTCATCGCGGGGTCTTCGTCGGCTCGCCCGACTGGTGGCGCCTGTTCGAATACCTGGCCGAGCAGACTCGCGGTCTCGACTTCCAAGAAGACTTGTGGACGCCAGGCGTGTTTCGTCACGAGATGCAGCCCGGCCAGTCGGTCCACCTCGTATGCGCCGTGGACCAGCCGCCGGAACGCACTCCCGAGGAGATCATGCAGGAGAGCGCCGAATGGCTTCGCTCCTGCGATCCCGGCCCTGACCGACCTTGGTGCGTGCGTTCCCTGATGGTGGCAGCCGATGCGTTCCGCGCCGACCTCGCTCCGGTGCCGGGCATTGTCGCGGGGTATCCCTGGTTCGGCGTCTGGGGACGTCACGCCCTGGTTGCGCTCCCGGGGCTGTACCTGACGACGGGCAAAGTCGAGCAGGCCAGGCAGGTGGTCGTGGGCCTAATCCGTCACATCCGCGACGGGCTCGTACCCAACCGTCTCCCGGATGACGGTTCCGCCGCGGAGTACCACGCGGTGGACGCGACGCTGCTGCTGTTCGACACGGCGCGACGGCTGGCGGAAGCGAACGGGAGTGCGGAGCCTTTCCTGACCTCCACGCTGCTTCCTGCGCTCTCGGGGGTGTTCTCGGCGCTCATGCAGGGCACGCGGGACGGCATCCGTGTGACCGAGGAGGGCCTGCTCGCCGCGGGCGAGTTGGGGACCTCGTTGACGTGGATGGACGCGCGGGTCGGGGGGACGCCGGTCACCTCGCGCAGCGGGTTGCCGATCGAGGTGCAGGGCCTGTGGACGCGGGCCTGCGCTTCCCTCGCGTGGCTCGCAGAGCTGGGCGGTGACCTGCAGCTGGCATCCCAGGCACGCGAAGCGTGCGATCGCGCACGCGGCGCATTTCGTCGTCGCTTCTGGTGTGATCGCACGGACTACCCGTACGACGTCGTCTCCGTGGAGTCGTCGGGAGAGGCAGCCTGGGCCGATGCGACGGTGCGCCCGAACGCGCTGCTGGCGCTCGCGGCGGATCCGGAGCTGTTCACGCTCGAGCAGGCGCGGACGGTGCTCGAGCGGGTGGAGAGGGAGTTGCTGACGACCGCGGGGATCCGCACGGTGTCGCCGCATGATCCGGCGTATCGGGGGCGCTACGCGGGCAACCTGGTGGATCGCGATGCGGCCTATCACCAGGGCACGGCGTGGCCGTACCTGGTGGGTGCCTATGCGCAGGCAGTGCGTCGCGCGTGGCCCGACGACGCCAACCGCCTCAGCGCGGTCCGTGCGCTGGTGGAAGGCGCGCTCGGGAACATCCTGGCCCTCGGTCAGGTACCGGAGGTCGCCGACGGCGACGCGCCGCACCGTCCCAACGGATGCGTGGCGCACGCTGCAAGCGTGGGCGAGTTGCTGCGCGCCTTGGTCGAGGATCTGCGCCTCTGAGCCCAGCGTCGAAGCCGCGCTCGCACAGCGCGCAGGTCAGGTGCGCACGCGCCAGTTGCCCACGAAAGTGCGGCCGGTATCGTCGCACGTCGGATCGGTAACAACGAGCTCGGGACGTCCGTTTCTGCAGTACACGATGGTGTTCTGGCGGAACACTCGGCCGAAGGAGATGGCCTCGTCCCGATCCATGCTGTGCACAAGCCACGCAGGCTCGCGCCACACGCCTTCGGGCTCGTCTTCGTAGCCGACGGCATGCTCCACGCGATACACGCCGAGGATGAGCAGATCCCGCAGCACCTGGTGGCGGGCGTCGTTGACCCGTTTGGGCAGCAGCATCGACCGCGGGTTGTAGGCGGTGAGGATGGCGAACGGACGCTGCAGCAGCTCGGGCAGCATGCTCGGATCGGTCGCGACGTCGCCGTCGAGCGACACGCGCAGAAGCCCCGCGTTGGTGGGCAGCTCGTAGATGGTCGACAGATAGGATCGGAGCAGGTTCTGGTCCATGGAGGGCGCACAGCATCCCCCGAGGCGAGGCCGGGATCAACCGCCCCTTGACGCGCTCGTTGGGCGGTGGCCAGTTGTGCGTTCTCGTGGTGTCCAGATTCAAGGTGAGCCCAGAGGTTGCAGTGGAGCCGCGCCCATTTCTCAAGTGGGTAGGCGGTAAGCGTCAGCTCGTCGAAACCCTTCTGGACCACGTTCCGGGGCTCGGCACGCGCACCTACCACGAGCCCTTCGTCGGCGGCGGCGCGCTGTTCTTCGCCCTGCGCCCACGCAAGGCCGTCCTGTCCGACGACAACGAGCGTCTGGTGCGGACCTACGTGGGCGTGCGCGACCATGTCGACGCCGTAGTGAAGCTGCTGCGCAGCTACCCGCACGATCCGGCGTTCTTCCAGAAGATGCGCGAGCGCGACATCGACTCGGCGGACGACGCGCACGTGGCGGCGTGGATGATCTATCTGAACAGGACGGGCTACAACGGTCTGTACCGGGTCAACAGCCGCAACGTGTTCAACGTGCCGTTCGGGCGCTACGCGAACCCGACGATCTGCGACGAGCCGAACCTGCGGGCGTGCTCGGCGGCGCTGCAGGGGGTGGAGATCCTGCGCGACGACTTCACGAGCGTGTCGAGGCGCGCGCACAAGGGGGACTTCGTGTACTTCGATCCGCCCTACGTGCCGCTGTCCGCGACCTCGTACTTCACGGGCTACACGGCCGCGGGCTTCGGGCCCGAGCGGCAGGTGCACCTGCGCGACGTCGCCCTGAAGCTCAAGGGCAGGGGCGTCCGCGTGTTGCTGTCGAACTCCTCGGCGGGCTTCGTGCGCGAGATCTACTCCCAGGGCTTCGAGATCGAAGAGGTGCACGCGGCCCGCAACATCAACTGCCGGGGCGACGGGCGGGGTAGGATCCTCGAGCTCGTGATGTGGTGAGCGATGGCGGGCAGGGCTGCTGCGGTCGCGTCCGGAGACGCGCTGGTCAAGGATGTCGCGGCCCTCGGCCGCTCCCTCGGGCTGCTGGCCCGCGAGCAGTTCCGCGCTGGCCGCAGGATCTGGGGCGCGGAGCGTCGCATCGACGTCATCCTCACCGACCCGGTCTCGCGCAAGCGCCTCGGCGTCGAGTGCAAGTACCAGGGAACCGCCGGCAGCGCCGAGGAGAAGATCCCAACCACGCTGCAGGACATCGCTGCGTGGCCGATCCCGGGCATCGTGGTCTTCGCCGGCGACGGCTTCAGCCCGAACATGCGGTCGTTCCTGATCGGCTCGGGCAAGGCGGTGCAGCTCGAGGATCTCGAGCCATGGCTGCGCCTGTTCTTCGGAATGGATCTCGACGGAGCGTGAGCGCGAGCCGGTGTATGCTCGCAGCATGACCGTTCGCCTGCGACCTCGCGCCGCGGTGATCGCGCTGCTCGCGATCGGATGCGGGGGCGCGTCCAACCAGGCTGCGCGCGCCCGACACGCGCGGGAGTTCGATTGTTCGTCCCACGATGTGTCCGTCACGCCCCACGGCGATCTGTGGAGCGCGAAGGGCTGCGGGCACGAAGCCACGTACGAGTGCACTCGGGATGCGATGGAGACGCGCTGCGTGATGGTGACCAGGGACGGCAAGGAGCGCTGACCGCGCGTCGTCTCCTCGAGCGCGCCAAAGAGAAACGGCGGTATGCCATTGCACACCGCCGCTCCTGTCGGGGCGCGACTCACGCGCCCCTTGTCGCCAATCGACTACCAGCGATCGCCGCGATCGCCACGACGGCTTCCGCCGCCGCCGCTGCGTCCACGGCCGCCGCCGCTGCGTCCACCGCC
>CAYMUE010000084.1:16704-26197 GCA_964393505.1 uncultured Polyangiaceae bacterium | reverse complement strand
TGCGGGGGACGGGCGGTGGTTCGGGGGGCGGCGGCGCCGGGGGGGCCGGGGGCACCGATGGAGGGCGTGCCGGCGGCCCCGCCAACGGAGCCGGCGGACCCACCCTGCACGGAGCTCGGCTGCAGGCTCTTCGACACACCGCAGCAGGCGTTCGCCGAGGTGCTGCGATCGAACCCGAAGATCCTGGGCGTCGGGGAGTGGCATTCCCTCAAGCGTCACAAGGGGCTTGCCTCACCCGTGGCGCGTTTCACGGAGCTGTTGCTTCCCATGCTGGGGGGGAAGGCTTCGGACCTGATCATCGAGCTGTGGCTGGGCACGAGCAAGTGCGAGCAACAGCAGCAGGAGGTGGAGCGCGAGCAAGCCCCCGTGAGGGAGCAGCAATCGGAGGCGACTCCCAACGAATTCGTGCTGCTGGGCAAGCGGGCCCGAGCGTTGCGCATCTTCCCGCACGGGCTCGAGCCGTCGTGCGAGGACTTCGAGCGGGTGTTGCGTGCAGGCGACGACTCCATCCAGCAGATGCTCGAGTTGACCGCTCAGATGTTCCGCGATCAGGCGACCTCCTGGTTCAACATCAACATGAACCAGGGCGTGGACGGGATGGTGGTGACTTACTCAGGGGCGATGCACAACGATCTGCATCCGGACCACGCATGCGGGGATGCGTGCGCTTTCGGAAAGCAGCTGAGCATCAACACCGGGGGGCGCTACGTCGAGGTGGACCTGGTGGTGCCGGAGTACATCCACGACGGCCCGGTCTGGAGCCAGCGCAGCTGGTACCGCCACTTCGATCGCACGCGCGTTCATCGCAAGACGACGCTGTTCAACCCATGGCCGGGGTCGTACGTGTTGATCTTTCCCTCGACTCCGGACTGGAAGCCGCCGCAGGAGCCCACCGGGCGCAGCGGTGGATCCAACTCCTCCAGCGCGCGCTGAATGCCCGGGCGATCCCCGCGCGGTGTGCAGTCCTCTGCGATCGCGCCCCTTGCGTGTGATTGCGGCGCGCCACAGTGATTTGAATGTCAGGGGCCGCAACGGCGAAGAGCTGCGGCGCGCGCGTCGAACACGAGGAAAGAACCACGGACGCCCTGGCATGGAATGCGCAGTCGGAAATCATCATTCGAGGTGGCAGCCATGTTCGCAGATTCTGAGGGACACATTCCGTGGGGCAGGAAGATATCCTTTGCTGTGTTTCCCCTCCTGGTGATCGGCGCGTGCGGCATCTCCCAGAACGACCAGTCCATCGAGGCCGAGAAGGTGACCGAAGCGCGACCGGCGGCCGCAGAGGCGCCACCTGAAGTCGACCGGACCCCCACCCTCACGCCATCCCCCGATCCCCGTGATCTCGTGAGCTCCGCGGAGGACCCCGCGCAACATGCCTGCCCCGACGGGATGATTCTGGTGGAGGGGGGCTTCTGTCCGAAGGTGGAGCAGCCCTGCGTGGAGTGGCTCGACGATCCGGCGAAGCTGCAGTACGCGCGCTGCGCCCGTTACGCGGAGACCTCGACCTGCAAAGCGGAGCGGGTTCCGATGCGGTTCTGCATCGATCGATTCGAGGCCGCCGACGCTTCCGGCATGCCGATCGGGGACATCTCGTGGACCGCTGCTGCCGCTTCCTGCGCAGCGTCCGGCAAGCGGCTGTGCAAGGAACAGGAGTGGCTGTTCGCTTGCGAAGGCGAGGCGGCGAAACCGTACCCCTACGGAAGCGTCCGCAACCCGAGTATCTGCAACTTCGAGATCAAGGAAGGGCTCGCGACGCGCACCGGCGATCTGGCCGACCACCGGCAGCCGGTGACCGCCAACCCCGAGTGTGTCTCCCCCTTCGGGGTCCAGAACATGGTCGGCAACATCGACGAGTGGGTGGTGTTGGACAAGCCGCACTATTCGCAGGTCAACGGCGGCCGCAAGATGAACTCAGGGTTGAAAGGGGGGTGGTGGGGGCCGCTGCGCAACCGATGCCGTCCCACCACCGTCGACCACGACGAGCTGTTCCACGAGCTGCAGACCGGGTTCCGGTGCTGCTCCGACGCGACCTGACGCTCCTCTCCGGGTCAGCTTCCCATCCGCGCGATAGTCTTCTCCATCTCGTCGAGCATCGAGTTCATCAGACCGAGGGCCGACACGATCGCGTCGGGGCGCGTGAGGTCCACCCCCGCTCCCCGCAGCAGATCGAGCGGAGGCTTGGAGCTGCCCCCCTTGAGCATGCCGAGGTAGGCGTCGCGAGCCGGAGCTCCTCCCTCCTTGACCTTCTGGGCGAGGGCGATGCCCGACGACAGCCCCGTGGCGTACGAGTAGACGTAGAACTTGTAGTAGAAGTGCGGCACGTACGCCCATTCGAAGCCGTCGTCCGGGCCGATGGCGAGCTCGGGACCGTAGTACTTGCGCACCAGCTCGAGATACCTGGCTGACATGGAGTCGGCAGTCAGAGCCTTGCCCGCCTCCACCATCCCGTGCAGATCGTGCTCGAACTCCGCGAAGAGGGCCTGGCGGTAGATCGTCGTCCGGATGCGATCCACCATCTGGTTGAGCAGGTAGAGCCTCTCCTCGTCGCTGCGCGCGTGATCCACGAGGTAGTCGGAGAGCATCTTCTCGTTGAAGGTCGAGGCGATCTCCGCGATGAACGGGACGTAGTTGGCGGTGACGTAGGGCTGGGACGTCATCGACAGATGGCTGTGCAGGGCGTGGCCGAACTCGTGGGCCAGGGTGGACAGGTCGTCGAGCCCCTCGAAGTAGTTCATCTTCACGAAGGGGTGGACGCCGAAGACGCTGGCGGAGAAGGCGCCGCTGCGCTTGTCCTTGTGCGGGAGAAGATCCACCCAGCCGTTGCGCGGATCGAGCCCCGTGCGCAGCACGCCGAGGTAGTCCTCACCCAAAGGCGCGAGCGCGACTGGCAGCAGACGCCGCGCGTCGTCGTAGGTGAACCGCATTGGCACGCTGCGCACCATCGGCGTGTACAGGTCGAAGGACCGCAGCTCCGGGAGCCCCATGAGCTTCTTGCGAAGGCGTACGTAGCGGTGAAGCGGGGCGACGTTGTCTCCGACGGCGCGCAGCAGGTTGTCGTAGACGGCCGGGTCGATGCCGTCCTTGTCCAGGTACGCTTGCCGGGCAGTGGTGTAGCCGCGCGACCGCGCGAGGAAGAGGTTGAAGCGCACCTGACCCGCGAGCTGCGAGGCGAACACGTGGCGCTGTCGTGCGAGCGAGGAGAAGAACGCATCGACGGCCTCCATCCGCACGGCGCGGTCGGCGGAGCCGCGCAGCTTGCCGTAGTTCGCCAGGGTGAGCTGGACCTCCTGCCCCTGCTCGTCGTGGACTTTCGGGAGCGCGAGGTCGGCCAGGGAAGCGTCGAACGATTTCTCGAAGTCCGATGGCAGCTCGTTGAGATCGATTTCCGCCCACAGGTTGTCTCCGGCGAGCGACAGGACGCGTTCGGCCTGTTGACCGAGGACGCGCGTGCGTCGCCGGCGCAGTTCGTCGAGATACGGCCGGTATTGCGCGAGCCCGGCTTCGGCCGTCATCGCGTTCGCGAAGGCCCCGTCCTTCATCGCGAGCACTTCCCGCCGCACGAAGGCCGCCGATGCCATCAGGTCGTTCATGGCGTTCAGCGCCCGGTCGTTCATGTCGAGCAGCTTGGCGTTGCGGACATCGGTGTCGAGTCGCTGGTTGGCGTAGAGAGTGACCTTGTTCGTGGCGAGGCGTGCGCGGAAGTACAGCTCGAGGCATTCGCGCAGTTGTTTCGGCTGCCCGAGCTTGCCTTCGAAGGCAGCGAGCCCGCTGCGCAGCAGCCCTGCGTCTTTGAGCCCCTGTTCGAACGCTGCGTCGTCCGTGAACAAGACGTCGAGCTTCCACTTGAGATCTTCCGGGATGCTGGACCGCGCCGCGTTTCCGTCGGGCAAGCCGGAAGGTATGGGCTGCGCTACGGGCTGCGCAGAGGCGGAGGTGGGCGGAAGCGCGGACGGGCTGGCTGCAGTCGGGGGAGGGGGCGCGGGAGGCAGCGACGACGAACCGGCGCAGGACGCCGTGGCGGCGAGTGCGATGACACACGCAAGGCTGGGCAGGGACCGCTTCATGGCGAGCTCCTTGGGTTGGACCGGGGCGCAGACGGCCTTCCATACCAGAGCCGCTGGCGGCGCGGAACGCGCGCTCAGCGCCGGTGCGGCGTCTTGGCTTGCTCGCGCGCGAGCTGCTCGGCGATCAGCGGCTCCGGGAGGCGACGCTCTGTCGGGGTGAAGTCGTCGTCGTCGATGCTCTGCTCGGCGAGGGTGCGTCGTGAACCGACACGCGCGGCCGACGGACTGGAGGCGAAGTCCACCGGAACGTCGATGCTGACCTCGCTGACGGCGGAGGGGGCTTCGGCGATGGTGATGGGGATGTCCTGATCGATGGCGACGAGGCGCTGTTTCGCGGTGCTCACGCTCGCGCCGAGGGCGGTTGCGCTGACGTGGGGGCGGGCATCGCGCATGACGCCTGCGAAGACGGCGGCCATTTCCCTGGCGGTTGCGAAGCGACGGTTCGGATCACGTTCCATCGCGCGGCCGATGGCGAGGATGAGATCTGCGGGGATGTCGGGGCGCAGGTCACGCAGGGGAGGGAAGTCCCAGGCCTGGATCGCGCGGAAGACGTCGATGTTGGTGTCGCCGGGGAAGATCCTGCGTGCAGCGAGGCACTCCCACAACGTGATGCCGAGGGAGAACAGGTCGCTTCGCTCCGTGGCCTTCTTGCCCGTCGCGACCTCGGGGGCCGTGTAGGCGAGCTTGCCCTTGATGACGTTCGGCAAGGTCATCGTCATCCGGTCCATCGCTCGCGCGAGCCCGAAGTCCGCGATCTTCACCACGCCGTCGGTGCCGATCAGGATGTTGCTCGGGGACAGGTCCCGATGAATGACGGGACGGCGCTTGCCGTCGCGGTCCACCCTCTCGTGGGCGCCGACCAGGCCGCGGAGCGCCTGCAGCGCGATGGCCGCCGCTGCCTGCCAGGGCACATGGACGCCGCCCTGGTGAAAGGAGCGCATGTATTCGAGCAGGTCGAGGCCGTCGACCCATTCGAGCACGAGGTAGTAGGAGCCGAACTCGTCGGTGCCGAACTCCAGGACGCGCACGATGTTCGGGTGGGCGAGCTGGGCGCCGACTCTCGCTTCCTCGACGAAGAGGGCGACGGTGGCGGGGTCGCGGGAGATGTCCACGAGCATCCGCTTGATGGCGACGGTGGTGGTGCCGCCATGCCGGTGGTGACGGAGGGCGCGCCACACGACGGCCATGCCGCCCTTGCCGCAGACCTCCAGCAGCTCGTAGCGGCCCCCGAGCAGCGTTCTGGGCTTGTCGTGGGCCATGAAGGTCGATCGTACCATTCCGCTGCGGTCCTCGGCAGAAGCATCGCTGCGGAGGGGTGTCCGGCCTGGGCGAAGGTGCGGCGCGGGGGCGAGATGGTGTATACGGCGCGGTGCTCGTGCCCGGCGCTCCGGGCAGGCGCCAGATGACGTCCGTGATCCAAGACGAGCCTCTCCCAGCGCAAACGCCGAGAAGCGGGCAGAACGTGCCCGTAGCCGCCGCGATGATGGTCGCGGGCACGGGGTTCTTTGCCGTGCTGGGTGCGCTTGTGAAGGCCGCCAGCGACGAGGCGACGCCGATGCAGGCGGTGCTGTACCGGTCGATCTTCTCGGGGCTGCCGCTGGCGGCATGGATGGGCATGCGGGGCATTTCGCTGTGGAGTCCGCGGTGGCGTCTGCTGCTGATCCGTGCCGGGGCAGGCTTCGCGGCACTTTTTCTCTACATGTGGGGACTTTCCCATCTGCCTCTCGCCGATGTCGTGTCCCTGCAGCAGACCGCGCCGGTGTTCGTCGCGGGACTCTCGATCGTGCTGCTCCGCGAGCGCCCCCGCGCCTGGTTCTACCCCCTGGCCGGCCTGTGTCTCATCGGCGCGATGCTCGTGATCCGCCCCACTCGCGGGATGCTCTCGGCCCCCTCCGCGGTACCTCTGCTGTCAGCCGTGTTCTCGGCGTTCGCCTACGTCTCGGTGCGATCCCTCACGCGCACGGAGCCCTCGATCCGGATCGTGGCCTGGTTTGTCGCGGTCTCGACGGTCGGAGCGCTTCCGTTCTGCGTGGCGGACTGGCGATGGTTGTCGTGGAGGGGGAACCTGCTGTTGGCGAGCGCGGGGCTGATGGCGACCGGGGGGCAGCTGCTGATGACTGCGGCCTACAAGCGGGCGCCGGCGTGGATCGTGGGGGCGTTCGCCTACGCCTCGGTGCCGCTCGGCTGGCTGCTGGGCATCGCGTTTTGGGGGGAGCAACCGGACGCGGTGGCCGGCGTGGGGATCGCGATCATCGTCGGGGTGGGGGTGCTGATGGCGCGGCTGGTGCGGCCCTCGGCAGGGGCGAAGTGGGCAGAGGAGAGTCAGCGGTCAGGGCCGGGGGCGCAGAGCGGGACGGCGCCTGGGGTCGAAGGTCGCGCAAAAAACCTGTAGCCCCCACCGGGGTCGAACCGGTACGTCCCTCGCGGGACAGCAGGTTTTAAGCCTGCCGCGTTTGCCATTTCGCCAGGGGGCCGCGGTCGCCAAGCGAAGTCTCAGGCGCCTCAGGCCCCTTTACACCCCCGCGCGGATGAGTGCTAATAGGGACCCTTGCTCGCTTCGACTTTCCGGGGGCGAGCGTGTCGTCGGAGGCATGAGATGCACGCTTCGAAGATCAATTCCATGCGCGGATGGCTTGCTGCGTTTGCAGCTCTCACTTTGTTCGGATGTGCGGAGGCGGACGCTGAGACGGATCCGAACAGCCTGCAGCCTCCGGAAGAGGCGGGGCCCTCCTGTCAGTGCGATCCCGGCGCGCTCGCCGCATGCGACTGCCCGGGCGGAGTGCAGGGCGAGAAGACCTGCAAGAGCGACTGCATCTCGTACTCGGTGTGCGAGTGTCCCGACGCTGGCAAGGACGGCTCTGCGGGGTCGGGCGGCAACGGGGGATCGGGCGGAGGAGGTGGCTCGGCGGGGACGGCGGGCAACGCCGGCAACGCGGGCACGGCTGGCGCCGCGGGAGCTACCCAGTGTCCCAACGCCGGCGACGAGTGCCCCGGAAAGGAGATCGTGCTCACCGGCTCCGGTACCGCTCCGCGCGTCGGTTCGGTCACGGCCTCCACTGAGGGGTTCTGCACCGAGTCGGTCGGCTCCTGCAATCCGAGTACGACCGCGCCCGACGCCGTCTTCTTTGTCGCACCCGACACCGACGGCGTGATGACGGTCACCACGTCCGCGGCTTCGTTCGACACGGTGCTCTACATGCGCGTGTCCTGCAGCGATCCCAACACGGAGCTCGTGTGCGACGACAAGACTTCTCCCGACCCCGACGTGCTGGTGTCCCAGGTCTACAAGGGCAACACGTACTACCTGTTCGTGGACGGTACGAAGGCCGCCGGTGGAACGTTCACCCTCGACGTCTCCGTGAAGCCGCCCGAGTGCGGTGATGGGACGATCTCCTCCGGGGAAGACTGCGACGACGGAAACAAGCTGGCGAACGACGGCTGCGGGCCGGACTGCAAGTTCGAGCCGCCTCCGCCCAACGACACCTGCCCTGGGACTGCGATCACGCTGACGGGGACGGGCGATGCTCCTCGTGTGGGCTCCGTGAATGGTGGCAACTCGAGCGCCAGCGACGACTACAAGGGCAAGTGCGCCTACGACACTGGCAAGGACATCGTCTACAGCTTCACTCCCGATATCAGCGGCCACGTCCTGATCGACATGGGCGGGTCTACCGCGACCAACTTCGATGCGATCCTGTACGCGCGCACGACGTGCGACTCGGACACAACGGAGCTGGATTGCGATGACACGTATGCGGACGGCGGGGACAACTTGGCGTTCGATGCGGTTGCGGGCACGACGTACTACGTGATCGTGGACGGCGACGGCGAGACCGGCACCTTCCAGCTCAACGTCAAAGTGAGCCCGCCGGCGTGCGGCAATGCGTACAAGGAAGGCACCGAGCAGTGCGACGACGGCAATTTGGTGGCGGGTGACGGTTGCTCGCCGACGTGCACGACCGAACCTCCGCCGCCGAACGACAAGTGCTCGGGCGCGATCGCGGTGCCGCTCACGGGCACCGGCACGGCGCCTCGCGTGGGATCGGTTCAGGGCGGCAACCCGAGTGCGATCGACGACTACGACGGCAGCTGCGGATCGGGTACCGGCAAGGACGTGGTCTACACGTTCACGCCCGACGCGAGCGGGCTTGCGGAGCTCGACCTGGGCGGCGCGACCCTGACGCCCTTCGACGCGGTGTTGTACGCGCGCACCGACTGCGCGAACACCTCGAGCCAGCTCGCCTGCAACGACGCGAGCGGCAAGGGCGCGGACAAGATCTCCTTCGCAGCGCTCGCAGGCACGACCTACTACGTGTTCGTCGACGGCTACAACACCAACGTGGGAGCCTTCACGCTGAACATCAAGGTGACGCCTCCCTCGTGCGGCAACTCGAAGGTGGAGCCGCCCGAGGAGTGCGACGACGGCAGCGCGACGGCCAACTGCACGGCGGATTGCCACTACGTCCCCTCGGGGCCCGGCGACACGTGCCCCGGCGTGGACATCGTGCTCAACCAGGGCTCGCCCTTCTGGACCGCGACCGTGTCCGGGAGCACGACGAGCTTCAAGTCCAACTACACGCCGACCTGCGGGGGATCCTCCAAGGTGGCGAACGACGTCGTGTACCGCCTGCCGGCCGGGACCGGTGGCAAGGCGAAGATCGAGTTGACCACCAACGGCACGGACTTCGACAGCGTGCTGTACGTGCGATCGGGCGACTGCGTGAGCGGCGCCCAGGTGGCGTGCAAGGACTCCACCGGCGACGGCGGCGAGATTGTCGAGTTCGACGTGCTCGGGGACACCGACTACTTCATCTTCGTCGACGGCTACTCCAGCTACTCGGGAGCCTACGAGCTGAAGGTCTCGCTCGATCCGCCGCTGTGCGGCGACGGAGCGATCGACGGTGCCGAGCAGTGCGATGACGGGAACACGGCCAACAACGACGGGTGCAGCGCAACGTGTGCGTGGGAAGACGGCTGCGGTCCGATCCCTGAGAGCGGGGCCACGTCGGCCGCGAGCCCGCAGGTGATCCCCTCCAAGTGCAAGTCGTTCATGGTCGCGGCCGGGCTCCCTCAGGGCGACGCCGACTACTTCCAGATCGAGGCGGTGGCGGGCGCGACGATCACCGCGGCGACGTTCATCGGCTCGGCGGGCACGTGCGTGTCGGGCAAGGACACCGTGCTGTCCATCTGGAAGGGACCGATGCCGGCGGGGACGAACGAGTCGGGCGGGTGCACGAGCCCCGGCTTCATCAAGTGCGAGGACAACGATCCCGACAACTCGCCATGCTCGAAGATCGATCAGTACACGCTCAAGACGAACGAAAGCGGGACCCTCATCCTCAAGGTCCACAACGCCCTGTCGAACTCGTCGAGCATCGACCTGTACGGCCTCATCGTCACCATCCAGTAGTCCCCACTTCTCCCCGGCA
>CAYMUE010000084.1:0-16604 GCA_964393505.1 uncultured Polyangiaceae bacterium | reverse complement strand
ATCGACCTGTACGGCCTCATCGTCACCATCCAGTAGTCCCCACTTCTCCCCGGCACCCCGCACATCCTTCCGGCTCTGCCGTCACGCGGTGCGTGGCGGTTGGGGGGGCGTGTGCGCCTGCATCAATGCAGCCCAGGCAGCAGGGGTTGGAGCGTTGGCCCTCGAGAGGACGCGTGGTGCGCACAGATTGTGCGTCGTGTGCGAAGGATGCGGAGCGAGCTGAGGGAGGAGGTTTGCGTCGAGGCACGCGCAGGGGGGGGGGCCGCCTCAGTTCACTTGCAGAAACCGTCGATGCACACCTTGCCGCCGGAGCAGGAGGTGCCGGCGGTGGGATCACACTCGGAGCCGAAGTTCGCGTTGGAGCCGCAGATGGGATGCGATCCCGAGGAGGTCGTCACTGTCTTGCAGACATTGAGCTCGGGCGGGTTGTTGTCGCACGCGAGCTGGTTGGGTGACGCGCACGAGATGTAACAGTGATGGTGGAGGCAGATCGATGTCGCGGCGCAGACGTCCTGCACGCCGTCAACGGTGCAGTCGAACTGCGGCTTCTGGTCGGGGACGCAGCCGTTGGCGACGCACACTTGGCCATCGGGGCAGGTGCCGCCGGGGAGGCAGCGGGCCACGCAGGCACCATCGACGCAGACCAGGGCGAGGCTGTTGCAGTCCTCGGTGATGGAGCAGCCGTTGCCAGCGGGAACGCAGATGCCGAGGGCCGGATCGCACGCGTAGCCGTAGGTGCAGGAGGCTCCAGCGTCGGCCGTGCATGCCTCGACGCACTTGCCGTCGACGCACTTGCTCTGGTCGAGGTTGCCGCCCGGGCACTGGGTCTTGTCGGAGCAGAGTTGGTCGGCGCCGGTGCAGACGCCGTTGACGCACTTGTACGAGGCGCCGAGGGAGGAGCAGTCGGCGTCACCGATGCAGGCGGCGGGGTTGGACGGGACGCACGCGGCGTTGGAGCAGACGTAGCCGTCGATGCATCCGAGAGTGGTGCAGGATCCGACCTGGCAGGTGCCGGAAGGGGTGCAGCTCTGACCGGCGGCGCAGTCGTCGGGGTTCCCGCAGTAGATTGTCTTGCCGGCATCGGGAGCGCCTGCCGCGCCCGCCTCACCGGCGGAGCCGGCCTGACCGGCAGACCCTGCTGGGCCACCGTCCTCGCTGCCTGCCGAGCCTGCGACGCCGCCATCGATGATCGAGCCGGCGCTGCCGCCAGCTCCTGAACCGCCGCTGCCTGCACCGCCGTCGGGCTTCTTGTTCTTCACGCACACGTACGCGTCATCGACGACCGCGCACTGGTACCCGGATACGCACTGCCAGAAGAAGCAGTCACCGGGGTGGCAGTAGCCGTCGCTCCCGCACACGGAGTTGGGGCCGCACTGATCCGGGTAGGCGCACGGCACGCCGGTTTGCGGGGAGCCAGCCGACCCGCCGGAGTTCGGGGACGGCGGGTGCACGCAGACGTTGTCCGAGGTGCAGATGGAGTCCGATGGGCAATCGTAGTCATCGTAGCAGTACTCTTCTTCGGGGTAGATGGGGCAGCCGCTCAGCACCAACCCCGACAGACCGATAAGCCCTAGAGCCGCGTAGGATTTCATGCTCGTGTGCTCCGTGCCGACTGTGCCTGGGTTCTAAGGTTAGCAACCACCGTGCCCTCTACAACAGTGCGGAATCGACGGTAGCCACTCGGGGCGGTCGGGCGGGGCGTGAAGGTGGGTTCACGGGGGACTGTGGCCGGAAAGCTGTGGGAGGGGCACCGCCCGCCGTGCTACGGTGATTCCGCCCCAGTCTCCAGTGACTGGTTTCTCAGCCATGGAAGTCCAGTGCGAACGTTGCCAGACCGAGTACGACTTCGACGATGCGCTCGTCTCGGAGCGCGGTACCACGGTCAAGTGCACCCATTGCGGTCATCAGTTCAGGATTTTTCGCCCCAAGGCCGCGTCGTCGGCCCCTGAACGTTGGGAAGTCCGGACTCGATCGGGACAGGAGTTCAACTTCAACTCCCTGCGCGAGCTGCAACGTGCGATCACGCGGGGGCTCGTCGAGCGGGACGACACGCTGATCCGGGCCGGGCTCGCGCCGAAGGTGCTCTCCACCATCGCGGAGCTAGAGCCGTTCTTTCCGAGCACGGTGAATCGTTCGGTCCCGCCGGTCCCGTCGCGCGCGGGGGGAGAAGGATCTGGGGCGACACTGGCCGCGATGCCGCCGCCGGTAGCGCCTCCGGTGCTCCCGGTGCCGACGCCGCCGCCCGCGTCCGCGGCCCACATCCGCACGTTGCCCGGGGGGACTTCGGCTCCGATGAAGCCTCCCGAGTCGTTGCCGCAGGACGTGCTGGCGATGGATCGGGAGTCGGAGCCGACGCGTCGGGTGAAGGGGCTGGCTGCGCTGGCGGAGGAGCCGCCGTTCGATCCGGCGACGGTGCGACGCCGTCCCGGCTCCAGCGGGGAGGAGTCGCGAGCGTTGCCCCCTGTGGAGCCGAAACCGCCGATCAAGCCCGCCTCCGCTCAAGTCGAGGCGCAGCAGG
Organism: uncultured Polyangiaceae bacterium; assembly: GCA_964393505.1. Lineage (GTDB taxonomy): Bacteria > Myxococcota_A > Polyangia > Polyangiales > Polyangiaceae > JACRCQ01. The sequence goes on along the minus strand of CAYMUE010000084.1, from coordinate 14,086 downwards.
AAGTCGTCATCCGCGAGAAGCCGGACATCAATTACACGCCGACGCCGAGCGACATCCGGGCTGCCTATGTTGGGGGCGAGGAAGGAAGGCCGGAGCCGCGTTTCGTGCCGGAGCCAAAGCGGGGATCGGCCGCGGTGCGGTGGGTTATCGCTTTGGTGGTTGTCGGCGTGGTGGTGGTGGCCGGAGTCACGCTGGGCAGGCGACACCTCGGGGCGCAGCCCACCGGGACGTCTGCGGCGACCGTGCAGGATCCTCGGGTTGCGGAGCTCCTGCGCGACGGTGAGAAGAAGTTGCTGGCCGGGGACCTCGAGGGGGCGAAGGAGAGCTTCGACAAGGCGAGCGCGTTGGCCGAGTCCGACGTCCGCGTGCAGGTGCAGCGTGCGCGATGGGCGAACGTGAAGGCGGATCTCTCCTGGCTCAAGCTCCGGCTGTTGGCGCCCGATCAGGCAGATGCCCTGACGATCGCGCGTCGTGAGCTCGAGGACAGCTCACGGAGAGCGTCGGAGCTCGCGACGAAAGCGCATGGGACGGCGTCGCAGGACGCGGCTGCGGTGCGCGTACGGATCGATGCCTACCGCCTCGCGGGCGATCTTGCCGCGGCGCGCAAGCTGGTCCCACAGCTTCCGGCGGGGGCTGCCGATCCAGAGGTCGCCTACGTTCTTGCGGCCCTCGAGCTGGCCGAGCAGTCGCCGTCGTGGCCGACGGTGATCGATCGTTTGCGTGTGGCGGCTGCGGGAGAGCAGAACCTGGGCAGGGCGCGAGGGGCGCTCGTGTACGCTCTCGCAGCGTCCGGGCAACCGGCGGTGGCCCAGGCGGAGCTCGATGCCCTCTCGAAAGCGCCTCGTCCCTATCCTTTGTTGTTGGAGGCTCGTGCGTTCGTTGCGCGCGTTCCTGCGGTAGCCGACGCGGGGGTGGTCGGTGACGGCGGAGTGGATCCGAGCACACTTCCGCTCGTGGCAGGGGGAGGAACGGGAGGCGAGCCCGGGGAGAGCATCGCGGGGACGTACCAGGATTTGCTGGCACGCGCGCACGCGGCTCATTCTTCGGGGGACCTGGCGAGGGCCGAGCAGTTGTACCGTGCGGTGCTGGCGAGGAACCCGCAGGACACGGAAGCTCTGTCGGGGTTGGGGGACATCGCACGATCGCGCGGGGACAAGACGGCGTCGCTCAAGTACTACGAAGACGTTCAGAAGCAGAATCCCGGGTATCTTCCTGCGCTGGTGGGCATGGCCGACGCGAAGTGGGATGCCGGCGACAAGGCCGGCGCGGTGGCGCTCTACAAGCAGATCCTCGACAAGACCGGAGGCCAGGGGCCCTACGCCGACAAGGCTCGTCAGCGGATCGCTTCGGCTTCCCAGGGAGCCGGCACGCCCGCGGCGTCAGCTGCGCCCCCTCCTGCGACCGCGTCGTCGCCTCCGCCCGCTGCCACCCCGACGGCCACGGGGACTCCGGCTCCCACGTCCACGGCGCCGCCGCCCGCTGGGGTGGATACATCGGATCTCCCCGGGTGGAAGCCCTGATGCACGATCTGCGGCGCGTGATCGCGCGGCGCTGGGCTCCGTGTCTCGGTGCCACCTTGCTGCTGATCGTGGCCGCGGCGACAGGATGTCGGGGCCGCACGCCATCCTCCTCCTCCTCATCGTCGCCCGCGGCGTCGGCTTCATCGTCGGCTGCCGTCGCCGTCAACGAGCCCGATCCGTGGCGTCCGCACGTGGCGGGCATCGACCTGAGCCGGGGCGCGCCGGAGATCGTGCAACGGAGCCTGTTGGCTCCGGCGAGGGATCGATCGTTTGCGGACCTGATCCAGCGGTTGCACGAGCTGGGGGGAGCGAACGACTCTCGCACGCGCGGCGTACTCGTGCGGTTCGGTGCGACGAGCCTGGGGTTGGCGCGAGCCCAGGAGCTTGCGGAGGCGCTCTCGAAGGTGCGCGGACGCGGTTTGCCGGTCGTGTGTCACGCCGACGAGCTGACGAACGCCACGTATTGGGTGGCGGCAGCGGGGTGCGATCGGGTCTGGCTGAGTCCCGTCGGGGGACTGGACACGGTGGGGATTGCCGGACAGGTGCTCTACGGGCGCAAGCTGCTCAGTGAGCTGAAGATCGACGTGGACATGCTCCAGGTCGGGCGATTCAAGGGGGCGGTGGAGCCTTGGACGCGGGACGGGCCGAGCGACGAGGCGCGCGAGTCGCTGACCGGGACGCTGCGATCGATGCGCAGGATTTGGCTTGAGGGGATCGCTGCGCGGCTGCCGAAGGGCGCGGATCCTTCGGTGATCGAGCAGGGACCGTACACGCCGGAGGAAGCGAGAGCCAAGGGGTTGATCGACGCGGTTGGCTACGCCGACGAAGCGCAAGCGGAGGCCCAGTCTCGAGCATCGGTGGATCAAACGGTCGCCCGTTTCGGTCCGGATGCGCGGGGTTCGGGCGGCGCGGGGCTCGTGGGGCTGGTGCGCGTGCTCAGCGGAGCCGGCTCGGGCTTCGACGTGCCGCACGTGACACTCGTGCGTGCGAGTGGCGCCATCGCGATGCGAGCCTCGTCGCCGCTGATGGGGGATGGTGGCATTAGCGAGCGCCGGATGGCGGTGGTGCTCGATCGGATTGCGAAGGATCGGACGGCCAAGGCGGTGGTGTTGCGGATCGACTCGCCCGGGGGGAGCGCGCTGGCGAGCGATTTGATCTGGCACCGTCTGATGGATCTTCGCAAGACGCGGCCGGTGGTGGTTTCCATCGGCGACATGGCAGCGAGCGGAGGCTACTACCTGGCTTGTGCGGGGACGCGCGTGTTTGCGGAGTCGACGAGCATGGTCGGTTCGATCGGCGTGGTGGGGGGGAAGCTGTCGATTGGGCGCGGGCTCGAGCACATCGGCGTGCACGTCGAGACGTTTCCGGCCAGCGACCAGCCGGGGGCCAAGGAGCGGGCGGCGTACCTGTCGTCGGTGGAGAGTTGGGACGCGGCGACACGGGAGCGTGTGCTTGCGAGCATGACGAGTGTGTACGACGTGTTCGTGCGACGCGTGTCCGAGGGGCGCGGGCTACCGGCGGACAAGGTCGCGCAGTTTGCGGAGGGACGCGTATTTGCAGCGGCCGATGGGATCGGCCTGGGGATGGTCGACGAGCTGGGCGGGGTGGAGCGGGCGATCGGGCATGCCAGGTCGGCGGCCGGATTGCCGGGCGACGCGCCAGTGCGCGTGGTGGGGGAAGAGAGCGGATTCGAGCAGTTGCTGGGGCTCGAAGATGACGGGGAGGCGTCGGAGGAGGCGCGGGTGGCGGCATTTGCGCGGGGTGGCTCTGCGGGGGTGCTGCGCGAGGTGATGCCCGACCTGATCCCCTTCGCCCAGGCGCTCGCCCCGGTGCTGGCGGGAGAGCACGCGCTGGTGGCCGTCCCGTTCGCAATCCTGGTACGCTAGGCACCCGTCGCGACCGGAGGCGCAACGATGCGCCAACGCGCGGTCACGACGCGGCGGCACGATGATGGAACCATCCTCCCCGGAGCAGCAGGGCGGCGAGTCCGTATCTGAAAGCGTCGCGGACGAGACGTCGGGGCTCGCACGCGCCGAGGTCCGGGACTGGGTGGACCGGATTCTGCCTGTCGTGGTGGACGGTGCAGCGCGACCGCCGGGGGCCGAGGCGGTGGAGCATCCGGAGGTCGCCGCGGCCGAGGTGGCTGGGCTCAGGGCCCGGCTAAGCGCGGCGCAGTCTGCGGGCGACACGGAGATGGAGCGGGGGATCCTGACGAGGCTGGCGAGAGTGCTCGCCGCGCGCGGCCGGGATCTGGCGGAAGCGGTCGGGGTTGGCACACGGGCGACCGCTCTGGGAGACGAGCCCGAGCTGCGCGTCGAGTTGGCGATGTGGCTCGAGAGTCTCGGTGACCCGGCCGGGGCAGCCACTGTGTTGCGCGACTGCGTAGCCACAGCGCCCTCGGCTCGCGACGCGGCGCGCCTGCTCATGAGGATCGGACTGCTGCTCGTTCGTGCGGGCGACGCGGCAGGTGCGATCGAAGCGTTGACCCAGTCCGCGTCGATCTGGCCTGCCTTTGCGGCACCCCTCGAGGCGGCGGGGAGCATCGCCGCGACGTGCGGCAGGGACGACGCCTCCGCGATGTTGATGCAGGCGGCGGAGCGTCAGGAGGCTGCCGGCGATCGTGCAGCGGCTTTCGAGACGCGCCGGAGAGCCGTTGAGGCTTCGCCATCCGATGAGCGAGCAACCGCAACGCTCGCGGCGTCGCTCGACCGCGCGGGGCGGACAGCGGCGGCCGATCAGGTCCTGCGCGAGCGTGCGGCGCTCGCGGAGCCTGCGGTGGCGCGGCAGATCCATGTCGAGCGCCTGCGCAGGGGATTCGAACGCGGGGACGTTGCGGGAGCGTTGCTCGCGGTCATCGATGGCGGGCTCGAGGCGGTGGTCGAAGGCGAGGAATCCTCTCTTGTCGATGGGGTTATCGAGAGGACGGGGCTCCACGAAGCCATCTGGATGCGCCAGGAGCTGCGCGTGCGCAACCTGTCCGGTGCAAGACGTGCTGCGGAGCTCTTGGCGCAAGCGCGCCTGTTCTCCGGCAAGCTCGACAGCCCGGAGCGCGCACTGGAGGCCTGGATCGAGGCGATCGACGCGGACCCGCAAGCATCGACGGCGCTCGAGGCGTTGCGGGAGCACGCCTCGACGATGCGGGATCCGCTGCCGCTCACCGAGGCGCTGATTCGCACCCTGCGAGCGGCGACATCGACACGCGAGGAGCGACTGCTCCGAGCGCGCGAGCTGCAGGCGATCGCGGAGGAGCGGCTGGCTGACCCGTCGCTGGCCCTGTGGGCCGTAGAGCACCTGCTCGAGCTGGAGCCCGAAGACTCCGCCGCGAAGGATGCCGTCGAGCGACTGCGTCCACGGGTGCGCCTGCAGGACAACGCACTGCAGTCCGCGCGAGAGACGATCTCGTCGGAGAGCGGACCGGCGCGGCTCGAAGCATTGCGGCGCGCGGCGTCGATCCTCCGGGGACGTCCCGAGTCCTCGGACGAGCTCTTCGAGGTTCTGTCTCGCCTCGTCACCGAGGCGTCGGACGATCGGCGTTGGTGGACCGATCTGGAGCGTCTCGCGCGACGCATGGGGCGTGACGGAAGACTGGAAACCCAGCTACGTGCGCGTTTGGAGCGCGGCGTCGTTCGCGCCGATCTGTCAACGATCCGCGTGCAACTCGCCGTCCTCGCGATTCGGCGTGGCGACATGGCTTCGGCGCTCGACCACCTGTGCGAGCTGGACCGGCAGGCCCCGGGCCTGAAGACCTCGGCGTTCGGCAGGTGGATCCTGGCCGCTTCGGTGCGTGACGCAGCCGCGCGCGCGGATGCCATCGAGCGGATCGCGCCGATGATCGGCCCCCGATTGCGCGCGGGCGTGTTGGCCGTGGCTGGCGAGCTCCAGCTGGAGCTCGGCGACACCGACGCCGCAGCGAGGCTCGATGAAGCCGCTCGTCGCGTGGATCCCTCCGAGCCACGCGCGCTCGCCCTGCACGCAAGACTGGCTCGCACCACCGGCAGGGGTGACGTCGAGGTCCTGGAGAGAGCGTCCTCCGTGCTGCTGCCGACCGCGGGCATGGCCGAAGCTCTGGCAGCGGCTTTCGAGCGTGAGGGGGAGCGGAACCTCGCCTTCGCCTGGACGCGCAGAGCCTTTGCGTCGCGACCCTGGGAGGAGCGCGGCATCGACCGCCTCGTCACGCGCGCTGCCGCAACCGGCAACCCCGAGCCGATCGTCGAGGTCATGGACTCCGTGACCGATGCCTGGATGCCGTTGACGATGACGGCGGGGGCGCTCGAGCGGGGGCTCAGGGCGCTTCAGTCGCTCGATCCGAAGCAGGCCGCTTCGTTGGCACTTCGGTTGCTGAACGCCACAGGGCCGCGAATCGAAGGCATCCGCCGCGCGGTGCTGGAAGCCGCGGATGCCGCGGGGCAGCCCAAGCTCGGAGCGATGCTCGCCGAGCGATGGCTCGCGTCGGGCGCATCTCCCGACGAGCGGCCGCAGCTGCTCATCCGGCTCGCGGGCTACTATCGCGAGCTGGGCGACGCGGAGGGGGAATCCCACGCGCTGTCGCGTGCTGCACGAATGCCCGAAGCGCGCGCGCGCGTTCGCGAGCTGTTGCAGCACGTGCTCCCTCCGCAGACCGGTGACGGCATGTTGGAGAGGGAGTCCGTGCGGGTTCTGTTGGCGGACATGTCGACCCCCGAGGGACGGGCAGAGGCGGCGCGCGCGTGTCGTCTGCTCGGCGCTGCCCTCTGGGATCTCGCGGGAGACCGGATGCAGGCGGTGGCAGCATGGACCGAAGCGGCGCTCCTCGACGAGCAGGCGGGGGCGGAGCGGCTTGCCAGTGATCTGGAGGCGTTCGCCGGAGAGTCGCAAGCCCACGAGCTGTTGAGGGCCTACGCCGCGACCCTTGAGCGACCTGCCACCGCCGCGCGGTTCCTCGTCGTCTCCGCCGCCATCGCACTGCGCCACGGACTTGCAGATTCGGCGCTCGAGTCCGCACTGCGAGCCGTGGAGCTGGACGGCAGCCGCACCGACGCCCTGGTCGTGATCGAGAGAGCGGCGGACCAGTGCGGTCGCATCGAGGCCATCGACGCAGCCTACTGGCTTGCCGCGAAGGGCGCCCTCGGACGCGCGGGACGTCGTGCTGCCCACTACCGCGCGGCGCGCGAGCTCCATCGCAGGGGACGAAGCGACTTGGCAGTCGTTCACGCCATCCAGGCGTTCGATGCCTACCCCGTCCGCGGCCCCGCGCTCCAGCTCATGCGCCGCCTGGGGGAACCGTCCGAACCCGCAGAGGTGCTCAGGAGCCTGCAGCGCGCGGCCGACACCGCGATCGATCCGGACGACCGGGCCGAGTGGCTCCAGGAAGGCGCGCAGGTGGCAAACGCCAGCCCACTGCACCGACGCGTCGCCCTCGACATGGCGCTCAGCGCGCTGAACACGAGCCCTTCGGCCGATATCGCACGCCTGCTCGGTCTCGTGCTCCGGCGGTTGATCGACGACCTCCCCGAAGAGCGCGACGTGATCGAGCTGCGTCTGCAGCGGGCCGCCAAAGAGATACGGGGGAAGCTCGAAGGGCCCCGCGGTGCCCGCGTGGCGATCATCCTGTGCCGCCAGGCGATCGAGTGTCTGGAATCCCGCGCGCTCGCCTTCATCTGGCTCGACATCGCGCTCGAAAGCTCGGGCGACATCGACGAGTTCGACTCGCTGATCGACGTCGCAGGAGAACTCGCCAGGGACCCCGAAGCGACCGGGGCGTTTCTCGACGCCGTGCTCAAGCGCGTGTCGTCGTTCGGTGGCCCGGTCGGACCCGCCCTCGTGCGGCTGTCCTCGACGATGGCATACGCGCTCGACGACGAGCCTCGCAGCGTGGCGTTTTCCGAAGTTGCGCAGAAGAGCGCGGAAGCGCCCAGCGACGATCCGTTCGCTGACTTCGGCTCCGACAGCGAGCCACCGTCGCCTCCGGAGGCGATCCCCCAGACGGAGTCCGACCACGAGGGAGGATTCGGCGAGGAGCCCAAGACCCTGCGGGGGCAGCCAGCGGGCTCTTTGGCCGAAGCGCTCCGGTTGATCTCCGAGGAGCCTCCCGACTCGCAGGGGCCCACGTTGGCGTCCGAGCCCACGTTGGTGTCCGATCCTCCGGTGGTGCCAGAGCCATCGGCAGAACAGGAACCACGGGACACCGTCGAGGCGGCGCGGCTTCTGGAGTCGCGTGGGGATCTGGACGGAGCCATCGCTCGCCTCGAGTCCGTGGCTGGTGGCGGAGGAGGCGACGCCGGGGTCGATGATGCGTTGTGCCGGTTGTACGCGCAGGCGGGGCGCCACGAGGCATCGAGGGATGCAGCGGATCGGATGTCCCTCGGGGGAGACGATTCGCAGGAGAAGAGTCGTTCGCTCGGGCGGGCAGCGGAAGCGTCCGTGGCGTGCGGTGATGTCTCGGGGGCGCGGAGCCGGTGGCTCGCCGCCCTGGCGCTGGATGCGTCGTATGACGAAGCATTCGCGTGGTTGGAGCGTGATTCCGTGGAACGGGGCGATCACGACACGCTCGCGCGGGTGCTGTCTCTGCGGGCTGGTGTGTGCACCGACCCGGAGCAACTCAAGGCGCTGGTGGGCCGACGCGCCGTTTCGCTGGAGCAGCTCGGCAGGGAGCAGGAAGCGCTCGCCGAGATCCTCGAGACCCTGCAGCGCTGTGGGGACGAAGAGCCGTTGACCCGACTTGCGGCGGAACTCGCGGATCGGGGCGGGGACCGGGTGGCGGCCGCGAGGTTGTGGGGGCGGGTCGCGCGCGTCACGCGGGATCCTGAGGCAGCGGCTGCGATCGCGGCGAAGGCTGCAGCTTCGCTTCTGGAGCAGGGGTTCGACGGAGACGCTCGGGCGACGATTGCGCCGTTGCTGGAGCTGCGCGCGGCGCCATTGATGGAGATCCTCGTCGAGCTGGAGCGCCGGACCGGGCGTCCCAAGGCGGTCGGTGACGCGCTCGAGGAACTCTCGGGGATGGTGCTCGACGATTCGGATCGTCGAGCGCGCTATCTGGTGGAAGCTGCGGACGCGGCGCTGGCGGACGGGGATTTGCGGGTGGCGTCGGAGCGGGCGGCAAGCGCGGCGCGCGTTGTTCCGCATGATGCGGCGATACAGTTCTACGCGGTGTCGGTTCGGTATCGTGCGGAGGGGATGGGCAACCTGGAGGCCGTGCGGGAGCTGGAGAAGGACCTCGCGGTGCTGGGAGGGCGGCTGGCCGAGGACGATGCGCCGTTGCATGCGTTCCTGTCGGCGGAAGTGGCAGGCGTGCTGCGCGGCCCGGAGGAGGCGCTCTCGGTGCTGGCGTTGCGACACGCCGACCTCGGTCTCAAGCCCCTCATAGCGCTTGGCATGGCAGAGCGTCTGGCGGAGTTGGGCAGCGCCGATCAGGCCTTGCCGCTGTTCGAGGTCGTGCTCGCTTCGCCGGAGCTGCGCGGCGTCAGGAGCGTCGCGCAGGTGGCGTTCGCGGCGGCGAGGGCCGCGTTGAAGTCTGGGGCGATCGAGCGCGCATCCGAGCTGGTCGGGGTGGTCGATGCGCAACCCGGCGCATCGGAGCTTGCGGAGTCGTTGCGACGCGATCTGCAGCGAGTTCGCGAGAGCTCGCCTGTGTCGATGGTGTTCACGAGCGCGCCCGGGAGCGTGGACGAGGAGAGGCTGTACCGGGAGCTTGCGGCGGGCTCGATGGAGGCGGGTCACGTGCTGGCGGAAGCGTTGGCGCGCGAGCCGGGACGCACTCGGGATCTGTGCGCGGTGAGGCGCAGGCAGGTGGTCCTCGCGCCATGGGATGCGGGGCTCGTGAGGATGCTGCGCGATGCCGCCGTAGCGGACCGGGATCTCGTCCACGCGGCGGCGCTCGATCACGTGCTGCTCGTGTTGGAGGGCGGCACGCCGCGCTCGCCCGAGCCGCTCGTGCAGCACGATCAGCCGGAGCGTGTCGTCTCGATGCTGCTTCGAGGCGTCCACGCCGCAGGCTCGGAGGCGCTTGGGTTGCTCTGGACTCACGCTCCTCACGTGATCGGACGAGAGCCGAGCCCGTACGACCTGGAGGCGATGGAGGCGGTGACGTTCGGCGCCGATTCTCCGGTGGGACGGGCATGGGCGCAGCCGGTGAAGGCGTTGGGGCTCGGTCGGGTGAACGTGTACTGCAGGCTCACGGCAGGACCCATCCAGACGGCCGTGGTGGCGACGGCGCCTCCGTCGGTGGTGGTGACCGGGCAGATCGAGGAGTCGCCGGAGTTGCGCTACCGGATGGCGTTCATCCTTGCGGCGACGATGCCCGCGAATGTGATGTTGTTCGCGATCCCTGAGCAAAAAATGCGGGGGATGTTGCGGGGGATGGAGGCGGCCTTTGGTCCACCCGAAGCGAGTCGCGGTGCGGAGAGCGGAACGGTACAGCTCGCCGGTGCGCTGTGGCATGCTCTTCCCGTGCGAGTGCAACGCAGGATGAACGAGATCCTCTCGCAGCCGGATGCGCTCCGCTACGAGGAGCTATGGCCGAGGGCGCTGCAGTCGGCCCGGCGAGCCGGACTGTTCGTCGTCGGCGACCTGCGCACCGCCCTGGGCGACGTACTCAACGATCCGGGGATCGGAGCGTCCATCGATGCTTCGGCACCCGACGCGATGTCGCAGCTCTGCAAGCTCTCCGGCTCGGCGGCCGATCTGGTCCGTCTCGCGACGAGCGCGGAGTATGCGGAGGCCCGGTGGCGTGATGGCGGGACGTCGGGACGCCCGGAGGGAGCCTGACGCATGCGGGCAGGGCCCACCACGACGCGGTTGTCGCGGTCCCACGCGGAGCACAACTGGACTCTGGCGGATCTGCCCGCGTTGGCACGTCTCTCGCTGTCGTTCATGGTCACGATGCTGTTCGGCGTCCCCACCTGCCTCGTGACGCATGCCACCGAGTTCCCCCCGCCGGTGCCGACAGCTCCGTTCCTCGATCCGAACACGGCGCTCGCCTCACCGGGACCCAACGCGACGGGTGTCCCCCCCACCAGGATGATCTTCATCGACCCTGGTCCCGATCCCGACGCCGAGATCCCGGAGATCTCGTTCAGCGTCGACCTGCAGTCCGAAGACAACGGACGCCCCTTGAGCGCGCGGGTGTTCATGGACTGGAAGATCGCGGATAACGGCCAGTTCGGGGGGGGGGACGAGCTCGACCCGAGCTCGTTCGATGACATCCGCACGATCCGCGCGCGACTGAAGCTTCGACCGGGGACGCGCGGCTGTCACCAGGTTGCCCTGGTCGCCTCGCACCTGTTCGACAACTACACCTTCCAGCCGGTCTACCCGGAGGACACCGGGTTTGTCGTCTGGTGGCTGCTGATCGAGCATCCCGGGACCGAGCAGTATCCGGCGGCGCAGTGCCCGCCGGGGCGGGACACCGCCCCCGCCGACGCAGGCCTGGAGGCTGCCGTGCGATGATGCTCTTCGCCGGTCCTCGCCGCGGTCGTGAGGCCTGGGTCGCCCTGCCTCTGGTCTCGCTGTTCGCCGCGTGCTCTGTCCCGGCAACCGAAGCCGCGTCCACTCCAACCGTCGCGGAAAACACCTGCTCGCGTGACAGCGACTGCAATCCCGGCGTGTGCGGGGCAGGAAGGTGCGTCGCGGCGGGGACCGATCTCGACCCGCTGATCCTCGAGGTGGTCCCTCCTGCCTCGTCCCACTTCGGCGCCGGCGACTCCTTCCTGGTGGAGATCGACAACCCCTCGGACCGGTCGCGAAGCACTGCTCGGGACATCACGCTCCCTCGCTATGCCACGGTCGAGGCTCGCCTCGTGTTCGAGCCGCAGGTTTGGGACGTGCTTTCATCGACACCGGAGTGCGATCAGGTTCGCGGCCCCGACGGCTCGATGGGCGTGCAGGTTTCCGTGTCGCGTTCCGGGCGTCCGGCGGGACTGCCGATCTGGAGCTCGGTGGCGACGGCGAAGAGCGGGGATGGGGGATGGGAGTTCAAGCTCTCGTTGCCGGCGGACAGCTATGACCTGTACCTGACCCTGCTCAACGGCTGCATGCTTCCACCCGTCTGGTTGCGCAACGTGCAGTTCGATTCCGGCACGTACAGCCATCCGGCCTTCAAGGTCCCTTCGTTGGCGGAGCTCTCCGGCAAGATCCTGCTCGACGATTCGGTGTCGTTGAAGGACTGGACGATCCGTTTGATCGAGCCGACCGGCGGGCTTCCGATCTCGACCGTCGACGAGCCCCTCGAGAACTTCTTGCTGTACTACGTGCCGCCGGGAGCCGGGGTCACGCCTCTCGTGCAGGTCGCACCGCCCCAAGGCGTAGTCGCCCCGACCGTGCTCTGGGATCTGTCGGTTGTCGATCTCGACAACGACGGCAAGGTCGGGCTCGATCTGTCGCACTTGACCTGGTCGGTGACCACGGTGCGAGCGCGGGTGGAGCGGGAGGCGTCGAGCCAGGGGATGGCGGGAGCCACCGTGGTGCTGCGGAGCAAGCGTCTTGCGGGGGCACCCGAAGGCCTCACGGCTTCATGGGAGACCACGGTCCGCTCGAACGCCGAGGGCGATATCGAGGCGCAGTTGGTGCCGGGGGACTACCAGGTGATCGTGACACCCGAGAGTGCCGCCGACGCGATGACCGAGCACACCTGGACGGTGGCCTCCGAGCCGGCGGTGCAGGCGGGGCGGGTGCTGACGGTGAGATCCGCGCGGCGGCTGACGGGCATCGCGGTGGAGCCGCAGGGGGGCTCCCCCTTGTCGAGCAGTCCCGCGGAAATCGTTCCGATCGCCCCGACGCCGGGGATGCTCGAGATCGCGCTGGGTGCGGCCGCGTCGTCGCCTCGCAGCCTGACTGCGGAGACCGGGAGCTCCGGGGAGTTCTTGTTGCCGGTCGATCCCGGACTGGTCGCGCTGCTCGTGAGGACACCCGAGGAGAGCGGCTTCCCGTGGTTGGTAAGGAGCGGGATCGAGGTCGAGGTAGGGGGGACCGCGGATCTCGATCTGGGCACGTTGAGCGCGACCTATCCGGTGATGATCGAGGGGACGTTGAGGGACCCCGACGGCAACCTGGTGCAGCGTGCGCGGTTGCGCGCGTTCGGGTTGGTGGGAGCGAAGGGGGGCGTGGTGGCAAAGGGGGAGGCCGCGAGGCGTGCGCTCCAGGTGGCGGAGACCCGATCGAACGAATCGGGGCGCTTCCGGCTTCTACTGCCGGCGTCGGTGCGTTGAGCGGATGATCGGGGCACCTTCGGGGGCTCGCGTTCAAACATGGCGGATTGGATCAATCCTGCTGTGTTTCGAGGTACCGCAGGCCGCCTCGATCGCCTAGACTCCTGGCGTGTCCGAAAACGGCCGAGCGCCCCTCTCTTTGCCGCAGGAGTTCCCCGCGGCAGGCGATCCGCAGGAGCTCCGTGGAGCTCTGCACGACGTCGCGAACGCGCTGACGGTGGTGCTGGGATGGCTGGAGCATGCGGAGAGCGAGGGGGCAGGGGAGAGTCCGGCAGCGGAAGCGCTGGTGAAGGCTCGGCGCTGGGCGAGGCACGGCAAGGAGATCGCGTTGCGAGCGATCGGCGGAGCGAGGTCGATGGGGTATGTTGGCCCGGACGATGTCGTTTCGCTGTTGCGTGACGCGTTGGCGGCTGCGGCTCCGCAAGCCGCGCAACGCGAGGTCCGCCTGATCACGGAAGCTTCTGCCGATGCCGCGTCGCTTCGATTGCAGGCGTGGCCCGCGGCGCTTCAGGCGCTCACGAACCTTCTGCTCAACGCCGTCGCGTTCACGCCGCCATCGACATCGGTTCGCGTGAGCGCTCGCACGTCGGAGCTGTCGGCCGTGCTGGTCGTGTCCGACGAGGGGCCGGGCATCGACCCGTTGCTGCGCGAGGGGTTGTTCGAGGGCGGGCCATCGTCGCGGCCCGGCGGCAACGGGATCGGGTTGCGTCATTCGCGTGGGCTTGCAGCGCGTCACGGTGGGTCGCTGGAGCTCGTGGAATCGGAGGCCGGGGCGCGGTTCGAGCTGCGGTGGCCGTTGGCGCAGGAGTGCGACTGCGAGGCCGTCCCGGGACAGGATTCGGCGTCGCTGCGTGGCCGCAAGGTGCTGGTATTCGACGACGACGACGCGGTGCTGAGTCTGTTGCAGCTCGGGCTGGAGGCGCGTGGGGCGCAGGTGGTAACGACGCGGCACACGGAGGGGGTGCGCGATGCGTTGTCGGAGGGGGAATACGACGCTGCGTTGATCGACTTGTCGCCTTTGGGGGACGGGGCGGAGAGGGTGTTGTGTGCGATGAGGCGCGAGTACCCAGGGATGCGGGTGGTATTGATCTCGGGGGCTGCGGTGTTGCCGCCCGGTGGCGCGATGGCGTGTGCCAACGCGTGGATTCGCAAGCCGTTCGAGGTTCAGGAAGTGGTGGACGCGGTGGCGGGGGAAGGGCGGTGATTTCTGGCAGGTTGAAGGGAATTTGTCCTTGACTCTGGGGACCGTGCGGCTAAGGTGCCCCCCCAGGTTGGCCGGTCGGGCCAACGCTCCCAAGCCCGCGAAGGTGGCGGAACTGGCAGACGCACTAGCTTGAGGTGCTAGCGGGTAACACCGTGGGGGTTCAAGTCCCCCCCTTCGCACGA
>CAYMUE010000083.1:16458-26680 GCA_964393505.1 uncultured Polyangiaceae bacterium | reverse complement strand
CACTCGGGCCGATCACATCTCCAACGATGGCCGTCCTGTTCGGGCTATCCGTCTTTCTGCTCTCCGCCGCGGTCGCCTCGTTCTGGGCCCACTCGTGCACGAAGCTCACCGGCTACCTGCTCGCTGCGGTCTGTGCCGCCTGCCCCACCTTGTGGGACTCGGTGGGACTGGAAACAGCCCTGGAAGCGGCATTGGTGGCATGGACCATCGTGGCCTACAGCCGCAATCGCGTCTGGCTCGCCGGAGTGCTCTTGGGTCTTGCCATCCTTGGCAGGCCGGACGCTGGGCTTCTTGGTCTCACGCTGATTACGTGGTCGCTGTGGCGCCGACGCCAGGTCCTGTGGCAGACCCTGGTGGCCGCAGGACTGGTGGTTGCGCCATGGGCGATGTTCGCGCATCACGAATTCGGGAGCGTCGTGCCGGTCACCCTCCAGGCCAAGACAATTCAGTCGTCTCTGGGATGGTGGGGACAGCAACCTCCCTTCGCTTTCTCGGCTCTGCTTCACGATGGTTGGCCTCTGGTCGCTTTGGCAGTCGCGATCGCGGCAGTGGTTCTGGCGCCCCGGATGTCGGCTCGAATGCCGCTGGGCGCGCGGATCATGGTGTCGTACGGAATCGTCCATGCGATCGCGTATACGGTCATCCGGGCACCGTCCGGGTATTTCTGGTACTTTGTCCCTTTGCACCTCTCACTGATTCTTGGAGCTGGTTGGGGCGCAATCTGTCTTATCGCTCATATGCGGCGCAAGTTCGCTGCGTCGGTGTCCAGGCGCGGCGCCCTCGCCTCGGCGTCCACGATTGCAGTTGCCGCAATTGTCGGTGTGTTCGTATCGGTGACGGTTGCACGGGGTGGCATCTATCGCCAGGCCGAACTCTACAAGCAGGCAGCTGCAGCAGTCAAAACTCGTTCATCCGTCGGTGATAGAGTCGCTGCAGTGGAAATCGGGTACATTGGGTACTTCTCCGATCGCCCCGTGATCGACATTCATGGCCTCATTCACCCGGAGGCACTGCCGCGCATCGCTCGCGGCGAGTCCCTCTGGTGGCTCGACCAGCGCCCGCGGTTCGTCGTGACTCACCAGCCTTCATGGGACGCGGAACCCGGTCCTCGTGGTAGCCCACCGGAGGCGTCCGCGTCGTTTGTCGAGGAATACGAGACCATTGAACGATTTGGCGTCGATGGGGCGGTCCTATTGTGGAAACGCCGCGGTGAGCAAGCGCTCGCTCCCTGACGACGTGGGCAACCTGGCTTGGGGAGCAGAATGCGGCAGGAGTGACGAGAGCGTGATTGGCCATGGCGTGGAAGTGTAGAGCGAGACCAGGCGGGAGGGAACCCTTGCCCCGCGCCACCAATGACAGACCAGAGGTGCAGTGCGCCGTCCAAACGCGATGAGACCCCGCGTCAGCGTGGCTGCTCCGGATTGGCCCGCAGTCGTCACCCGAAGTGAGCCGCGCGTCGGCCCCGATGCAGGCAAGTCCCTTGCCGGTCAGATCGGGCAACCGAAGGGGCCGCCCTGGTGACGACGGCAATGCCGCGCAGCGACAGCGCGCCGATGGTGATGCTGCGAACGCCCGTGGCGGGGCCGAAGGTCTCGATGATGCGATACCAGCACAAGCTCACCTCCTCGACGCTCAAGCTCCGGCGCACCAACACTTCGGTCTGGTTCACGTTGGTCCCGCTGAAGGGGAACTGGACCGACGGCGTGGACGACAACTGCGACGGAAGCATCGACTGCGCCGACTCGGACTGCAGGAGCGCGCCCAAGTGCCTGGGCGCGAAGTACGCTGTCCCCAGCAGCAGTCCTGCCTCAGCCCGAACTCCGTCCGGCTCCCCCAGCCACGGGCCGGGAAGTGGGCTACCATGCCTCGCCATGGGAACCCACCGCGCGGGCTTTCGGGACGCCATCGACAGCACCGATATCGCGTTCTTCCGCGCTCACGGGCACGCGCAGACTCCGCTCCTGGTGCAGTGGATCCTGACCACGTCGTGCTCGCTCTCTTGCCCGCACTGCTCGGCCGCAGACGCCCAGCCGCGTCACGCCTCGCGGGGGCTCGCCGCCAGGCTGCTCGACCAGGTCGCAGCCATGGCGGTCCCGCAGTTGCTGCTCACGGGAGGCGAACCCCTGGAGCACCCCGAGTTCCCCTGGCTCCTGGGGGAGATCTCCCGGCGCAGCATACCGTGGTCTCTCAACACCGCCGCGCTCCCTGGTCCCGATGCACGCGCGGCCATCGAGCGTCACCCCCCCACCTTCGTGGCTGTCAGCATCGATGGCCCGGCGGAAGTTCACGATCCGTTCCGTGGCCGGGCCGGCGCGCTCGACGATGCGGTGCTCGCGATCCGCTGGTTCCGTCAGTGCGGCGTCGAGGCCGTGGCAGCGGGCACCACCGTCACGTCGTTCAACGTCTCGCACCTCGACGAGACCTTCGCCCTGGTGGTCGGGAGCGGCGCAACCTCGTGGGGACTGCACCTGACCGTGCCGGAGGGGCGAGCGGCACGCGGGAGGAGTCTGGCCTTGACGGCCTCGCAGGCTCGCTCGCTCCTTCGGTTCGTCGCGCGGCGTCGTGCCGTATTCCCCGTGAACATGGCCGACGAGATCGGGTTCTGCGGGGGATGGGAGCCTTTCTTGCGCGACAGCCCGTTCTTCTGCGGGGCGGGCCGGACGCACTGTGTCGTGCTCCCGGACGGCGAGGTGGTGCCCTGCACCACGCTGGATCGGGGGACCTCTGCAGGCAACGTGATGGACCGGCCCCTGACGGAGCTGTGGCGAGAAGGATTCGGAGCGCTCCGCGCCTGGGTCCCGACCGGGGCGTGCGCACAGTGCGAGCATGCGACCGCGTGCTCGGGTGGGTGCTGGCTTCAGCGGAGGCACGGCCGCCACTGCCATCGCCCGGCGTGGGAAGACCGGTCGCTGCCGTTGGTCGCGGTCTGCGTGGGGCTGGCTGCCTGCGCGAACCCGGCGCCTCCGAGCCCCGCGGCTTCTGCGCCGACCCCGGCCGTGGTGGTCAGCGCCAGTCCGCCCCCCCCCGCGTCGTTTTCACCGGCGCCGCTCCCGGTTCCCTCTGCGTCGGCCGCCGCTGTTCCGTTCGACGACACGATTTACGGGACGCGATGTCCCCAGAGCATGGATCCGATCGACTGGGCGTTCCTGCGTCACGCGGTCGGCAGTCCGCTCGCGTTGTGCTCGCCACGCGCGGCGGACACCTTCCGACTCGCAGGCGCCACGCTGCTGAGTGATCCGCTGGCTGTCTACTTCACCGCGCTGTCCCAGCCGTCCTGTGCCCCGTCTCTCCAAGACCGGATCTCGACCCTTCGGCTCTCCTTGCAGACGACCCGACGTTCTCTGGGCTTCGTCGCGACCGTGTGGCGCGATCTGCAGGAATGGGCGCTCGACGGACCTGATCCACAGCAGAGATCGCACCAGGAACGCGAGCTGTTGCGCACGGAGTTGCTCTCTCTGGGCCGGAGGGCCGAGGCGTGGAGGGCCGAGTCGCTGGCTCGCCACCTCGACGGGTTTCTCCATCGCGACGAGTCGTGGAGGCATGCCATGGTGTCCAAGGCCGGTCCGCCGCCAGGCATGTTGCTCCTCGAGGAAGTCGCGACCCGGCGCTGGGGCGCCGCCCGGGCGCGCTACAAGCTTGCGAAGAGCTACCTCGACCAGCACCCGGTGGGCGAATCGCTTCGCATCCCAATCAGCGTCTCGAGCACGAACACGCTC
Organism: uncultured Polyangiaceae bacterium; assembly: GCA_964393505.1. Lineage (GTDB taxonomy): Bacteria > Myxococcota_A > Polyangia > Polyangiales > Polyangiaceae > JACRCQ01. The sequence continues at coordinate 22,964 of CAYMUE010000083.1, read as the reverse complement.
GTCATCGCCTCGCCCACGGGAGAGCGACGCGTGCGCACTTCCGATCAGGTCGGGATCTTCGACGTGGTCACGCTGCCGGCGACAGCCAGCGCGCCTGTCACGCTGACCCTGCGCGTGGGAACGTCGGATGTCCGCATCGGGATCCCGCCGGGCGCGGAATTGGCCTATCTCGATCTCTCCCGGGCCGCGATCCTTGCCGATCGAGCCCGGATGGAAGCGGAGTTGGCGACGGGGGGGGGCGGGACCCTGCCGGACACGTTCCTGATTCCGCTCCTTCGCGAACGGGTGAGTCAAGGCGAGTCCGGTCGCAAAGCAAGCATGGCCCGGCGCCTTTCGGCTGCCTGGTTGTTCTGAAGTGCGAGCCGCGGCACGGGACGGAGTCCCGACGCCAGGAGTCGTAATGGATACAAAGGTCTTGTTCTTCCACGGACTCGAGACCGGGCCCTTCGGACGCAAGTACGCAGCGCTCGTGCAGGCAGGGCTCGAGGTGGTATCTCCGGACTGCCAGGGCATGTCGTTGCTGCAGCGCGTGAAGGCGGTCATGCCGTTGATGACCCAGCACGCGCCGATCGTGGTCGGCTCGAGCTTCGGCGGCGCGGTTGCCGTGCTCGCCTCCATGCGCGCGGGGATTCGCCTGCCGGGAATCGTGCTGTGCGCTCCGGCCCTGAACCGGGTCGAAGAGCCCGACCAGCTTCGCGCGGTAGCCCCGACGATCATCCTGCACGGGCTCTCCGACGACATCGTGCCGATTGAAGTGTCGCGCAGCTACGCGCAGCGAACGGGGGTCGAGCTCATCGAGCTGCAGGACGATCATCGTCTGAGCAGGAGCGACCCTGTGGTGATCCAGGCGGTGCGACGGCTGATGGGGTGAACGAGTCTCGCGCCCCGGGGCACGAGGGCGCGACGCGATGTTTCGGAATGCGAACTACTCCGACTCGCCGGTCACCTTGTTGACCTTGAAGTCGAACGACCGCTTCCCCGAGGACACGGTGACCTGGATGGTGTCCTCGTCCAGGCGTTGGACCGCCAGGGTGAGCTTCTTGGAGGCCGGGTTGACCAGCACGTAGGAGCCCGCCTGCGGTACCGGATCGTCCCAGCGGAGCTCCACGCTCTGGATCGAGAGGTCCCAATGCCCTCGTGGGCCGTCCCACCAGCGAGCGCCCTGGACCTGGATGCCCTCGTCGAGTCCACCGGGGAGCAGGCTCTGCGTCCGGTCCCCGCTCCCCTTGCCGCTGCGATCGTCCGTGATGCGGGTCCAGTTCAGGGCGTGCACGACATGCCGCGTCTTGTCCGGGTAGTTCCAGGTGACCGTCGCCGTGCCGGTGACCTTCACGCGCCCGTTGGAGAGGTTCGTCCAGGTGTGGTCGACCTGAACTTCCGCCTGGTCGTTGCGCGACACCTTCACCGTGTGCACTCCGGAGAACTGGTGCCCCCGATAGAGGCAGTTGCCGGGCTTCGCCCCATAGGTGATCGAGAGCGTCGCGTTCTGAAGCGAGATGTCGGCACAGGGAAGCTGCTTCTCGATGAGCGTGCGCAGCTCGTCCGCGGCGGCCTCGACCGCGCTTCCGATGGTGAAGTTGGTCGAGATCTCGACGGAGGTGGAGCTCAGCTCGGCAGCCTGGGTCGACGCACCGGCTTCGGAGAGCGCCTCGCCGGCCTCGCCCAGCGTCATCATGTCCTCGTCTTCCTCGGGGCAACCGGCCAGGTTCAGCGCGATCAGCGCGACAGCCGGGATGACAAGCCTTCTCAGCGGACGGCCTCCTCCCAAGAAAAGAGCATATCAGCCTGGTTCGGAATGCCGCCAATCTCCAGACCGGCGGGCGCCGGGGGCGAACGGGCCGAGGGCTCGCCGGGGAGTTGGTGAGCGGCGAAATCGAGTATGGCCGATCGCGGCTGTCCAGCCGCCGTCAGTGCCAGGAGAAGCTGCTTGCTCTCGACCCCCGACGCCACTCAACCCCTCGCCCCGACCGTTTGGCTCCGCTCCCGGGCCGCTGACCGGACTCGCTGCGGCGCGGCTCCGCGAAGCAGCGCAGGCTCGTCTCGTGGGCCTCGCAGCCCCCCAACGGAGCCTCCCATGAACACTGCCCCCCGTCCCCCTCGCCTCCTGCTGATCAACCCGCGCTACCGTCGCAACCCCTGCTCGAGCGCAGGCCGCCACGCGCTCACCCCTTCCCTCGCGTTGCCCACCATCGCCGCGGCGACTCCGGCCCACTGGCAGGTGCAGCTCCACGACGAGAACCTCTGCTTCGGCGAGCCCCCCGCGTCTCCGGTCCCCGATGTCGTGGGCATCACCGTGCACACCGCCTTTGCCCCCAGGGCCTACCAGCTCGCGGAGCGATACCGCGCCGCAGGCGCACGCGTCGTCCTCGGCGGGCTGCACGTCACCGCGCTCCCGGAAGAGGCCGCGCGCCACGCCGATGTCGTCGTCGCGGGTGAAGGCGCAAGCGTGTGGCCATCGGTGCTGCAGGGCCTTCGTGACGGCTCCCTCGGCGGCGGTGCGATCGTGCGGGGCAGCTTCGTCTCCCCGGCCTATGCCGACGGACCATGGCCGCGCAGGGAGCTGCTTCCTCGAGGGGCCTTCCTCACGCGCGCCTCGATCATCGCCACCCGCGGCTGCACCCAGCGTTGCGGATACTGCTACCTCGCCACGCGCGGTGTCCGTGCCCCCTACCAGAAGCGTCCCCTTGCCGACATCCTCGCCGAGATCGACGCCATCGGCGAGCGCTATGTCGTGTTCACCGACAACAACCTCATGGCCGATCCGCGTTGGGGGATCGAGCTGTGTCGCACGCTGCGCACGCGCGATCTGCTCTGGAGCGCCGCGGTCACCATCGATGTCGCGCGCAACGCCGAGCTGGTGCGCGAGATGGCCGCCTCGGGGTGTCAGGGGGTGTTCGTCGGCCTGGAGACCCTGAGCGATGACAACCTGCGCGAGCAGCGCAAGCGCACCCTCCCACCCTCCGAGTACGAGCGCGCCGTGTCGTTGCTCCACGACCACGGAATCGAGGTCAACGGCAGCTTCGTGTTCGGCTTCGATCACGACGGTCCCGACGTGTTCGATCGCACGCTGGAGTTCATCGTGCGCCAGCGTCTCGAGTGCGCGACGTTCCACATCCTGACTCCGTACCCTGGCACACCGATGTTCGAGCAGCTCGAGCGCGAGGGGAGGATTCTCACGCGCGAATGGGATCGATACGACACGGCGCACGTGGTGTTCCAGCCCGCGCGAATGACCCCTTCGCAGCTCGAGGAGGGGTATCGGCGCGCCTATCGGGCGCTGTACGCGTGGCCCACGGTCGCTGCGCGCAGGCCACCCGGCGTGGTTCGCGCCGGGGCCTACCTGGCCATGACCGCGCTGTACAAGAAGTGGGATCTGCTGTGGAGGGCCCTGGTCCCGATGCGCTTGACCCACGCCGTCTGGAACCCCCTGGTCGAGCTGCACTGGAGGATGGGGCGGAGCGCTCGCGCGCGGTTCGCAACGCCGCCATGCGAGCTGCGAAGCGATGGAGAGGACCGGGGCTCGCTGCCGCTCGTGGCGTGAGCCGCGGTGTCCGTGCGATGCTGCTGCGCCGATAGAGGACCCCGCATGACGTTCGATCGAGCAGAAGCGCTGCGAACCCTCCGGGAGCTGGTGAGCACCCGTCGCCTGATCGTGACATTCGGTGTCGCCGGGACCATGGGGGTCACCGAGTGGCTCGGCCTCGGCCATCCGGTCGGCTTCGTGTTCGGCATCGCCATGGGGCTCGCCGCGCTGCTCATCGCGCCGCTTCCGTGGCTCGTCGCCCTGCCATGGGGGCGCAAGCTCCCGCCCTGGCAGGTGGCCCTCCGCGCCCTGGCCATCCTCGCGTTCTCCACCGTGGTCGTCGTTGCCGGCTTCTCGATCTACTTCGCGCTGATCGACTGGCTCCACCCCATCCGCAAGCCGATCGTGTGGAAGGCGATCCCGCACCTGTACGCCTGGAGCTCGGTGCTGATCTCCATCCCGCTGTTCGTGGCCGCGGGCTGGGGGATCGCGCGCCACCTGCAGCTCGAGCGGCGGCTCGAGATCCGCGACGAGCGCGAGATCGCGCTGCGCAACGCCCTCGAGGAGGCGCGCATGCTCGCGATGCAGTCGCGTCTCGACCCGCACTTCCTGTTCAACACCCTCAACCTCGTGGCGGAGCTCTGCCGCGACGAGCCCGCCGAGGCCGAACGCTGCGTCGTGCGCCTGAGCAGCCTGCTGCGCGCCGCCCTCGACCGCGCCGATCAGCCGATGATCGCCCTGGGCCGCGAGCTCGACCTGTGCGCCGACTACCTCGACCTGTGCAGGGCCCGCTTCGGCGATCGCCTGAAGGTCGCGCTCGATCGCGACCCCGCCTGCGAGCAGGCTCAGGTCCCCTCCCTCGCCGTCCAGGTGCTCTGCGAAAACGCCGTGCGCCACGGCGTCGAGCGAAGACCCCAGGGTGGCGAGGTGCGCGTCGCGGCGAGCGCACGCGACGGCTCCGTGCGCGTGTCGGTGACCAGCCCTGGACCGTTCCTCGGGGAGCGCAAGGGGGGCATCGGCCTGGAGCTCACGCGACGTCGTCTGTCGCTTGCCTTTCGGGGGCGCGCGCGGCTCGAGGTGCGCACCGCCGACGAAGGCGAGCACACGGTCGCGGTGCTCGAAGTTCCGGCGGGAGGGGCGTGATGGGAGACAGGCTCAGGGCGATCGTGGTCGACGACGAGGAGCGCGCGCGGCGCAGGCTCGTGCGCATGCTCGAGGAATGGCACGACGTCGAGGTCGTGGCCGAGGCGGCCAGCGGCATCGAGGCCGTCGCGGCGATAGGAAAGCTGTCGCCCGAGCTGGTGTTCCTCGACGTGCAGATGCCGGACCTCGACGGGTTCGGGGTGCTGGCGCAGTTGCCTCACCCTCCTCGCTACGTGGTCTTCACCACGGCCTACGATCGGTACGCGATCGACGCCTTCGCGGTGGGCGCGATCGACTACCTGCTCAAGCCGTTCGGGGAGCGGGAGCTGGCGCGCGCGATGGACCGCGCGATGGAGCGCAATGCCGCGCAGCGCTTCCAGGACGGCTATCCGCGCATGATGGTGTCGCTCGACAAGCCGCGATGGCTCGAGCGCATCCCCGTGAGCTGGCTCAAGGACATCGTGCTCGTCCCCGTGGCGAGCATCACGCACTTCGAGGCGAACCACGAGATGGTCGCGATCCACACGGCCGGCGCGACCTACTCCACCGACATGACGCTCTCGGATCTGGAATCCCGCCTCGATCCCGATCACTTCTTCCGCGCTCACCGAAAGGCGATCGTGAACCTCGATCGGGTCGTGCGCCTCGAGCGTCTCGAAGGCGGCAGATACCTCGCGGTCGTGGCCGAGGGGGTGCGCGTGGAGGTCTCGCGGCAGGCCTCGAAACGGCTGCGCGAGCTGCTCGGGTTGCCCTGATCCGCCGCGGAACCTACGTGGTTGCAGTGAGTGTGGAGCTCGCACGCGGCCGCCAGTCGTTCCTGCTCCGAGCAGGCTGGCGACACGCCCAGGTTCTGATAGGCTGTGCGCTGTACGGGGGGCTCCGGGGGAGCACGGGCAGGCGTTGGGCCGCGTCCGATCCTGCGTTGCGTCGTCCCGCACGATCCATACCGGCAGGAGGGGAGTCATGGGGTTCTGGCAGTCATTGATCGGCACTAAACCGCACTGTGCGGGCTGCGGCCAGGTCATCGTCCCAGACAAGGCCGTTCAGCACGCCAACGAGCTGTACTGCAGCGAAGCCTGCTTCTCGCAGGTCGTCCGCTTGTCGTCGGTCCCGCCACCGCCCTCTCCCTCGGCGCAGGGGGCGCCGGATCCGACCCGAGGCAAGAATCCGCCTCGTTGAGGTAGCGACGCTCTCGTCGCCCCCTTGTCCTTTCCTCCGACCGCCCCAGATGGATTCGGTCCCCACACTGGCTGCGCGCACGTTCTGTGTCAGCGCAGGCCCGGAGCGACCCGCTCCTCGCGCGTTTGCCCGGATCGTGGCGACGTGGTAGGTGGCGAGACGCTACGCACGGAAGGTGAACGATGTCGAATCGGTCGAGCGACGAGTCCGGAACGATCCTTTCCCGGCGGGGTTTCGTGGGTGGAGCCGTGGGCGCTGCGGCGTCGCTGGCCGCGGCCGAGGCGATCGCCAAGCCGAAGAAGAAGAAGGCCGCCGCCGAAGGCGGCGAGGAGAAGGCTGCGCCCAAGAGCTGGGCGGCCAATCCTCCGGCTGGCTTCGTGCCCTGGTCCGCGCCAGGGCGCGTGATCCGCGTGAGCAAGTCCAACACCCTGCAGCCCAACCAGCTGTGGCCCACCGAGGATGCTGCTCGCGTCTTGCTGGCCCGCGCCATGGCGGAGCTGACCGGCGAGCAGGATCTCGGCAAGGCCTTTGCGAAGTTCGTGCATCCCGACGACAAGGTCGCCGTGAAGGTCAACGGCATCGCGGCCCAGAAGGGCGCGACCATGGGCTCCAACAAGGAGCTGATCCTCGAGATCGTCAAAGGCATCCTCGCCGCCGGCGT
>CAYMUE010000083.1:0-16358 GCA_964393505.1 uncultured Polyangiaceae bacterium | reverse complement strand
CGACCGGGACCACGGACGCGCAGTTGGCCTTGCTGATCGGGTTGTAGCCGTCGCTCGCCTCGAAGTTCGCCTGCAGGTTGGCGAGCGTGCCGCCCGGAATCGCCAGGAGGATGACATCGGACACGAGCGAGTAGTCCTTGCCGCTGTTCTGAACGACCTGGGTCTGGTTGATGTCGACCTCGACGGTCGTGGTCTTGTAGGTGACGGTCACCTTCTTGCCGGCAGCGGCCTCGGGCTGCGCGTCGGTCGGCTCCTCGGCATCGGTACCTGCGTCGTCGACGCTGCCTGCCGCGCCTGCCTGTCCACTTGCGCCGGCTTCCCCAGCCGCGCCCGCTTCTCCGCTCGCACCGGCCGTGCTGCCTGCCGCGCCCGCGGTTCCGGCAGTACCGGCAGTGCCGGCGGTTCCAGCGGAGCCCGCGCTGCCGGCGGAGCCGCCGGTTGCAGCAGGGGTCGTGTCTTCATCGTCGGAGCCGCAAGCGGCGATGGCGAGACCGCAAGCGAGAGCTGCAGCAAAAGACCAGGAAAGGAAAGCGCTACGCATGATCATCCTCCGTCCGAAAATCGAGGGCCCGCCTCGCGGGCGCACGAACCAAGAGCACCGTCGCGTCGCCATGCTTCGAGCGGACGCGAACGGGCGTGGAATCTAGTCCCGTGGGGGGGGGCGGCGCAACCCCGCAGCGGGGGTGTTTCTTGTGGGGTTCCGGTGCCGTGTTGCGGATGGAAACCGCGGGCGAGGCGCCGGGGGGCTCTACTCCGCCGCTGCGTCGGATGTTTCGGCATCCGAAGCATCGTCGGCGACCGCGGCGTCGTCCCCGGTCTCGGTCCCCTCGGCGTCCGACTCCGCGTCGTCGTCCGCTGCGTCCTCGCCCGCTTCCTGGGCAGCCTCCGCAGCGACGTCCGCGGCCGCGTCCGTCTTGCCGCCGTCGGGCTCCGGAGGGCACATGTCCTGATCGGCGTATGGCACCATCTCGTGGAAGTTCGAGTAGCCGTCGCCGTCGTGGTCTTCCTGCCCGTCGCCGAGCCCGTTGTTGTCCGTGTCCACCTTGTTCGGGTCGGTGCCGAAGAACGGCTCGCACTTGTCCGGCACGCCGTCCTTGTCGGTGTCGGTCATCTGCACGACCGGCTTCTTCGCGGGACCCTCGTCGGTCTCACCGCAGGCGCAGAGGGCGAAGGCGCAGAGGGTCAGGGCAGCGATCCGAGTGACTGCAGGGTGGCGGAGAGGAGCCTGGAAGGGCGATCGCATGAAGTCCTCCGGGAGTAAGAAGAGACGAAATGGTAGCAGCAATCGCGGCGATCGCGACGGCTCCCCCGCGAGGCTTTCGAAAATAGGAGAACCCGGTCGTCGCCACACGAGACGCCCCCGACGACCGGGTTGAGAGAGGACGGGCCACGCCGCCAGGCCGCAGCCCGAAGCAAGATTTGTCAGGGCAGCTTCACGTACACGGCGCTGGCGCTGCCGCGCTCGAACACGCTCACCTGCCCGCACTTCGCGAAGTGGTTCGGCGAAGCATACGGCGCATCGGCCTGCTGCACGTCGGGCTCCCAGCCAGGACCGTTGCTCACGAACGACTTGACCTCGAACCAGCGCGTGCCGTCCGTGCCCTCGTACGCCTTCGAGCAGTCCATCATCACGTCGAGCATCCAGTAGTGCAGCCCGTAGGTGTTGAGCGGCTCGAGCCCGTAGCCGTCCTTCGCCACCGTCTTCTCGACGCCGAACTCCTGCGGCCACGCGTTCGTCGTCCAGTCCGCTGCCGACCCCTGGGCGAGCCAGCCGTGCGACGCGCCGGTCTGCGTTCCCTCCTGGCCGTACCAGTCGAGGAACTTGTCACCGACCTTCCACGGGTTGGTCGTGGGGTTCTTGTGGTTCAGGTGCGTGATCGGAAGCGCGCACTTGAAGTTCGCCGTGCCGTCGCCGTTCGTGCAGTGGAGCCCACGCGCCGCCGCCGCCGCGTGGTCGATGCCGCCCCGCAGGAACAGGTCCTGCCCCGGCTCCGTCTCGGCCTTCACGAACACTACCGTGCGACGCATCTCGTCGTTCTGCTCGGGCGCTTCGACGCCGAGCTCGTAGTTGGAGCTCGGCCCCGCGGGGTTGTCCCACTTCTCCGCCAGCAGGATGCGCTGCCCGTCCTGGTACCACTTCTCGGTGACCTGGCCGCCGTAGCGGGAGTAGTCCGCCACCAACCACGTCTTGACGTGGTAGTAGACCTGCATCTTCGTCGCGTTCGACGGGATCGCCACGCGCCCCTCGTACGACGTGCGCCAGTTCTGCGGCGCGAAGGTCGAGTTCGCCTTCGCTGTCAGAAGCTGCTCCTCGCGCCACCCCTGGCCGTCGTCGAAGTACACGCCGATCGAAACCTCGTGCACCAGCATGCCGAACATGTCCGCGATGCCCGAGCCGAACCGCGTGTAGGCCTGCTGCTTGCCAATGCGGCGATCGAGCTTGGAAGCGTCCACCACCGTGTCCGCCCGGTAGTCCGTGTAGCCCACCGCCAGATCCGCCCCGCGCACCGGCGCGCCACCCTCCAGGATCCGCTGACGCAGCGTCTGGCCATCGTTGTCGAACAGCACCGTCTTGTCCGGCAGATCGCCGCCGAACACCGTCACCGGTCGCACCACGCTCACGTCGATCGAACCCGTCGCCGCCGCGTCGTCGTCGTCCGTGAACGCAAAGCCGACCCGGATCTCGTCCACGCCCGCAGGCACCACGAACGACTCCGTCGTCGCGTACAGGATCCAGTACGCCTCACCCGTGTACCCGCTCGTCGTCAGCGTCTGCGACGACACCTCGTGCCCGTCACGGTAGTAGTGCAGCGCCAGGTGCGCCTTCGTCTTCTGCACCCGCTCGAGCGCCGGCTCCTCCCACTGATCGGGATGCAGCCGCTGCCACACGAACCACGCAGGGATCATCACGCTCAGCGTCTCGCCCGAACGCACGAACTCGTCCGTCGTCGAGTTGCTGAGCATCAGCTCGTACTCCCAGCCGCCGTAGGTGCCGTTGAGCGTGAGCAACGCACTGCCCGGGTTCGTGATCGAGTACGCGCTCGACGCCTCACCGAGCGCGATGCCGTCGGGCTCGCCGCTCGTGTCGGGCGACGTGGTGTCGGCGCTGCATCCAGTGAGGGTCTCCGTGGCTCCGAGGAGACTGGAAGCGCCGAGGACGACGGCGCCGACCTTGCGAACCTTGACCTTCATCATGATGCACCCCGCGACGGTGTGGTGACTACCAAGTGAGTCACGGTTGTAGGACAACGTGGGCGCCTGCGCAAGAGGTTTTTCCTTCACCCCCGGCTCTGCCCCTTTCACAGCCCGAATTCCCTCGGATCCGCCCATGGCCCCGCTCCGCCCAATCTGGCAACCTTCCCCCGTGCCCCCTCGCTCCCGCCCCGTCACCTTCCGGTTCCACGACCCGGCGGACCACCTCGTGGGACACGTCGAGCTCCTCGGTGAACCCCACGACTGGCTCCATCCCATCCCGATGCGACGCAGCGCGGACCCTCCCTCGGACTGGGTCGCGCAGCTCGATCTCTCCGATGGCGTGTACTCCTTCAAGTTCCGCGCGGACGGCGACTGGAAGCTCGCGGGCAATGCAGCGCGCACGCGTGCACGCTGGGGGCATCGCAATCAGATCGTGAGCGTGGGAGGCACCCCCGAGCCGCTGCTGTTCGCACCCGCTCCGCCCTGGCTCTTCGTCGATCTCGACGGCGCGCTCGTGGTGACCGCGGCTCTGCGCAAGGGGGCCTCGACGCGGCTGCGGGTCTTGTGGGGGGAGCGCGGCGATCTCGACCACGCGCTCGAAGCCTCCGCGGTCTTCGAAGAGGACGAGCACGTCCTGATGCGCGCCCGGCTGCCGGTCTCGTCGTCGAGCGTGCGGCTCGCCTTCGAGCTCGACGCGGGCAGGCGCGTCGTCTCGGAGCAGGGCGCAGCGTTCGAGCTGCCGCTGCGCGAGGTTCGCTGTGAGCTCCCTTCCTGGTGGAGGGACGCGGTCATCTACACGGTGTTCGTGGACCGCTTCCGGCCCGCGCAGGATCGCGCGGACTGGTGCCGCGCGCTCGGTCCCGACGAGCCGGCGGGCGGTCACCTCGAAGGGCTTCGCAGGTCGCTGCCGGAGCTGCGCGATCTCGGCGTCAACGTCCTGTACCTCACGCCCGTGCACGTGGGCGCCAACTGCCACCGCTACGATCTGGTGGATCCGCTGCGCGTGGACCCCGCGCTCGGCGGCGACGAGGCGTTCGATCGCCTGCTGCGTGATGCCCACGACACCGGGATGCGGGTGCTCGTCGATCTGTCGTTCTGCCATGCGGGCAGGGGATTCCCCCCCTACGAGCACGTGCTCGAGCATGGCCGGGCCTCGCCGTTCGCGCCGTGGTTCCTGTGGGAGGGCGACCCGCCGGTGATGCGGCACTACGGCAAGCGCCACGACGCTCCGTTGCTTGATCTCGACCATCCGCAGGTGCGGGAGCTTGCGCTCGAGGTCGCGGACCGATGGGCGCGCACGGGGGTCGACGGGTTCCGCCTCGACGCGGCGGCGGAGGTCCCCTGGGAGCTTGCGCGTGCGATCAGGCAGCGTCTGCGGGCAGTGCGGTCCGACGGCATCGTGCTCGGGGAGGTCGTTCCGGCGCACGCGTGGCGGTGGCGGCAGGAGGGGGCGGTCGACGCTGCGACGGACTTCACGTTCCACGCGCTTGCAGGGGATTGGATCGCGACACGAACGATCGATGCTCCGCACGCGGCCCGGAGGTTGCTCGACTCCGAGCTGCTCCGAGGCGCCGAGGCCGCGGCGTCGGTGCGCTTCCTGTCCACGCACGACCACCCGCGCTTTTCGACCCTGGCCAGGATGAGTGGCGGTGCAGAGCGCACGGCCCTCGGCCTGCTCTTCCTGCTCTCCATGCCCGGCGTCCCCGCGCTGCTCTACGGCGAGGAGATCGGCATGTCGTCGCCCGTGGCCGAGCTCGAGCCCGAGACCGTGTGGCGCGACCGGGCGCCCATGCCGTGGACCGACGACGCGCGCGATCCGGGGCTCCGCGCCCTGGTGCGACGGCTCCTGGCCGCGCGTGCCTCGAGCCTCGCCCTGCGTGAGGGGGATCTGTCGATCGAGTTCGCCGAAGGCCACCTGATGGTCCTGCGTCGCTCCGCGCGAGGCGAGACCGTGGATGTCGTGATCCATGCCGGCAGCGAGCCGGTCGAGCTCGATCTCGACGACGATCGCCTCGATCGGATCGAGCCGCTGGTTTCGGTCGGCCACGTGGTCGTGCGGGGGCAGTCCGTGGTGATCGGACCCGACGCGGGCGTGATCCTGCGGCGCAGCCGGTCGTCGGCGAGATCGGAGCGCGTGCGCGAGCGGGTGCGCGCCAACCTCGCCCTGCTCGATCAGCGGTTCCGGGCCTCGGTGCCCGCGCCCGGGACGCGGCCGGTGCGGATCGACCTGTCGGTGACCGAGCAGTGCAATCTGCGTTGCGAGCACTGCATCAACGAATCCCCGCGCCACACGCACGAAGGCTCGGCGCGTCGGATGAGCCGCGCGGTGCTCGAGCGGCTGCGCGACGACTTCGAGCACGCATCGTACGTCGGCTTCGTGCATGGCGGCGAGTCGCTCTCGGCGCCGATCTTCTGGGATGTGTTGCAGGTGCTGCGCGAGGCGCGCGACGGCCTGCCGACCACGGTGCACCTGCTGAGCAACGGCATGCTGCTCGATGCGACCGCGGTCGAGCGCTTCGTGGAGCTCGGGGGGAGCTCGGTGATGGTGTCGCTCGACGGCGCCCGCCCGGGCACGAACGATTCGCTCCGAGTCGGCTGCCGGCTCGAGGTCGTCGCGGGTCACCTGCGCGAGGCGGTGCGGCTGCGACGTGACCGGGGGTGGAACCTGCGACTCGGCCTGTCGTGCGTGGTGATGCGTCGCAACCTGTCCGAGCTGACGGAGCTGATGGAGCTGGCCGCGTCGATCGGCGTGGACTGGGTCAAGCTCGAGGAGCTCGTGGTCAAGTCGCCCCTGGCTGCAAGGGAGCGCGTGGGGGACCAGGAGGCGCTCGAGGCGTCGCAGCGGGCCGCGCAGCGAGGGAGAGAGCTCGGGTTGGTGGTGGTCGAGCACGTGGCGCCGCCGCCGGTGTGGATCTGCAGGCTGGGCGACGCTCCGGAGGCGACGCGGTTCCTGGCCGACGACGAGTACGCGAATCGCAGCCGGATCCACCCGTGTCGTGCGATATGGGAGCATGCCTGCGTGGACCCGAACGGCGATGTCCGGATTGCGGACTTCTGGGGACCGGTGATTGGCAACGTGATGGACCGGACTCTGGAGGAGCTGTGGTCCCTGGGGCCTGCGCGAGCGGAGCGGGAGCGAGCGATGGAGTCGAGGCCGTGCCGGCGCGATGCCGCGAGGTGTCCGAGCCGGTGAGCGGGATTCGGGCCCCCAAGACCCGGGCGTCCATGGCGGTCGCCCATGCGACGCCCGCAGGAACCTCGATGCCTCCCCTGGTCTTCATTCCCCCCGCCGTCCTTGCTCAGACGGGCGCAGCCACGGCAATCCGACCACCGGCTCCCTGGAAGTGGAACGCGCCGGCGATTCCGGGAGGGAACAACTCGCGGGCGAGGTCGTCGTCGTCGCGGTCGCTCACCAGCTCGAAGCCGCGCGACCGCAGCCACCCCGGCAGCGCGGCCGGGTTCCAGCCGAAGCGCAAGGGCTCTCCGAACCGCGACGCCGCGAAGTGCCAGATCGTCCGGCTCTCGATGCGGCGGCGCTCGATGTAGTGGAGCACCACCTGGGACCGCTCGCCGCCGAACGCTCGCACCGCGGACAGGGTCGCACCGACGGCGTCCTCGGTCAGATAGGGAATGACGCCTTCCCAGATCGTGAGCGTCGGCTGACTGGCATCGAGCCCCTGCGCCTTCAGCTTCGACGGGAGCTCCTCGATCGAATCGCGCTCGAGGTCCCAGGGCACGCAGCTCGCATTCGCTTCGACGCGCATGGCCTCCAGGATTGCGCCCTTGTTCGCCTGGGTCGTCGGGTGGTCCACCTCGAAGAACCTCGCTCCGGCGAGATCGGCAGCCATGCGCGTGGCGCGAGAATCGTAGCCCGCGCCGAGGATCACGATCTGCCGGCCACCGCCCCGGTAGAAGGTGGTCACGATGTCGTCGATCGCCCGCGTTCGCAGTTGAATCCAAAGCAGCAACCGCTTGAGCGGAGTCGCGAGCAGCGCACGCCCCAGCGTCGCCGGAAATCTTGTTGCGACGGGGCGGAGGCTGGAGACGATCGTCGGCGAGAAGCTCCACCCGAGAGGATCGTGGCAGAGCCTGACCTCTTGTGGAAGGCAGTCGCCCAGCGCGCGCCAGGCGGCGACGAAGGCGGCGGTCTGGCTCGGTCGTCCCTCGATCATCGAAGCCGATCAGGCATCAACCCGGGGCTTGCGGCAAGGGTCACGAAAGGGTCACGACGCCCGGACCTCCGCGCTCTCGGCAGCGAGCTGGACGACGGAGTCGGCCGTGGGTGGCCCTTGCAACGAAGTCGAGGCGATCCAGGCAGTATCCTGGCTCACGGTCTCGAGCTCGAGAACTGAACGCCCCTCTTCGCCCCTCATAACCTAGGACCAGCGCGGCAGCCTGGGGGCTCACACCCGGAGTTGGCCCCAGGTCGGAGAACGATGCTCAGGGTGGATATGGAATATGCTCTTCCAGAAGTGATCAGGCAGCACATCCGCGCGTACGACGCGATGGACCGGCATGTCGGCTCCGCTGAGCTGCACCCGCCGTGGGCGCCTGCGACAGCGGATCGTCCAGGGCCACGTTTCGTCACCCGTGGTATTCTGGCGCGATGCAGCGAGTCGGCATCCTGTTGTGCGCCACCCTTCTCATCGGCTGTGGTGACGATTCCTCCCCCGAGTGGACCGGCGGCCCTGCTACCGGCGATGGCGGTCAGGACGCGCTGTTCGCCGATGCCGCCGAAGAAGCGTCGCCCGAGGCATCTGCAGCGGATGCTCCCTCCGACACCCCACCGCCAGAAGACGCTCCCACCGAAGACGCTCCCACCGAAGACGCCCCGGATGCCGCCGGAGAGCTCCAGGGATTCATCGGAAGCCCTTGCTCGAGCGCTGCAGATTGCAAGTACGCCGAGGCCGTGTGCGTGACCCACGGCGCCGTCAACGGGTTCTGCTCCCTGGCGTGCACCACCTCGTGTCCCGATCAGGACGGCCACCCAGTCACCTCGTGCGTCGAGCCGTCGCAGGTCCCCGAAGCGACCTCCCTCCCGGATGGGCTGTGCGTGTCGCGCTGCAACTTCGGCCCCTATCCCGCAACGGGATGCAGAGAGGGATACGGTTGCGTGAAGGCAGCTCGCCCTGGCGATCCGACCACCGTGCGTTGGGTCTGCCTGCCCAACAAGAGCTCCGACCTTCCCGCCTGCTACACCGAGCTCGCTGCGCGGGGCGTCGCCTTCGAGCCGACCGTGATGAAGGACGAGAGCCCGAACACCCATCCCAATCTGACCTGCCACGTCATCGACCCGCTCTATGTCGAGTCACCGGTGCACGGGGTGCGTCTCGAGAGCGGCGGAAACGAGACGAAACGCTTGCTGGGATCGTGCCGGATGGTGAACGCCCTGGTTTCGACAGCCGACGACCTGAAGCCCCTGGACGTGATTGCCATTCAGCACATGGGCACCTACAACTGCCGGGTCATCTCGGGAACGGACAAGCTCAGCGAGCACGCCTCGGGCGACGCGATCGACTTCGGAGGGTTCGAGCTCGCAGGCGGTGCGGTCTACACCGTGGTCGGCGATTGGGTCCACGACGACGACACTCCGTCGACCGCGGGGGGCAAGTTCCTCTACGAGGCGGCGCACCGCTGGTATGACAAGCACATCTGGAACATCATTCTGACGCCCGAATACAACTCGGCGCACGACAATCATTTCCACGTCGACATGACGGACGGCTCGCACTTCCTGGGATTCACGAGCGGGCATTACATCGGGCCGAACGTTTACGGGGATTGACGATGAAGATCACTGTGGCGGTGAGCGTGAGCTACGCGGTGCTCGGGTGCTTCCTTGCCTTCGGCTGTGGCGGCGAGGAGTTCGTCGAGGCGGCGGGCTCCGGGGGAGCGTCGGATGCAGGCGATTCCTCGGCTGGGAAGGACGGGGGACTGGAGGGGGCCGCCGGCAAGGCCGGTGGAGGCGGTGCCGTAGGCAAGGATGGGGGCAGCGATGCCGGGGCGGATGCCTCCGCGTGCCAACCCACCCAGGACGTCGCTTCGTTCAAGCTCACCGAGACGGTGGAGAACAGCCTCCCAACCTCGATCGAAGGCTGGTCCCAGGCTGCCTGCTCCGGCATCTTCGACTACACCTGTCCCGCGGGCTATACGCGGACACGCTGCGAGCTCGGCGACTTGGGCAGCCACGGTGGCTGTTCCAACTGCGCGATGGCGCTCGTTGCGTGCGAGTGCCTCTGAGCGGCATTCTCATCGGACAGGCGCCTCACCGAGCCGACCGCGCACCGAAACGGCCTGGGCGCGGCCTCGGACGGTCCGGCCGAACAGCCTCTCAGAACGTCTGGTCCGCATACCGGAACAGCAGATACGTCGGATTCGTCGAGGTGGGATCCACCACGATCGCGCCGTCGGGGTACTTGTCGTTGTAGTGAATCTGGTGGGCGCTGGCCGGGTACTGCCCATCGCAGTACGCGAAGACCGATACCGGTGCACCGACGGTCAGGTGATCGCACAGGAAGCCGACCGCTTCCTCCATCGACACGGCCGTGAAGTCGGTGCTGTGGACTCCCAGGTCGATGGGGTAGTCGAGGTTCATGCCGGTGTGCCATCCCTCGGTGTAGGCCGGTCCGATCAGAGGCGCCGACTTGCTCATCACCGCGATGCCGTCCACCGACACGACCAGGCGCTGCACCTGACCGAGGATCGAGAGCTGAACGATGGCGTGATCGTTGTTCGCCATGGCGCACTGCTGATCCACCGGACGGACCAGCGCCACCAGGGTGCCGTCCGCGCGGCCGTTGGCCTTGGTGAACAGCGAGCCGAAGGTCGTCGCGCAGCTCTTCGCCTTCTCCTCACAGCCCGCCCCCGCGTCGAGGGGGACTGCGTCCGCCGCGACGTCGGCGGAAGCCTCGGAGACCTCGGCATCGACGGCTGCCGAGTCCTCACCGATGGCGGAGTCGGGCGGCGCAGCGTCGGTTGTGTGGGCGACGTCGGACCCGGCGTCGACATCACTGCCCGGACTCTCGCCCGGGGAATCGTCACTGCCGCACGACGCAGCGGCCAGCGTGACCCACAGCAGGGGCAGGAGCCGGAGCGGGCGAAGGGGGTGAGCGAACGGGGTTCTACGCGCCATCGTGTCTTGCATGGGACACTGCCCTAGCACGGGAGTTGACTCGAAGCACCGGCTCGTGGCTGCACGCTGGGGCGCCGTCGCTGCCACGCCGAATGCCTCGTTTGATGTTCGCCATCAGCCGTCCAACTTGCCCGTGTGCCGGACGTCCTCGGCTCGCACCATGAAGATCACCTGCTCGGCCAGGTTGGTGGCGTGATCGCCGATGCGCTCGAGGAACTTCGCCACGGACTGCAGGTGAATCCCGCGCTCGACCACCGAGGGGTCGCGGAGCATGCCCGCCAGGATGTCGCGAAAGACGTGGTGATAGAGCTCGTCCACCTCGTCGTCGCGGAGCATGACGTTCTCCGCCTCCTCCGAGCATCTCTGCACGAACGCCTCGATCGCGTCGCGGGTCATCGATTGGACCGCGGAGGCCATGCGGGAGATGTCCCCGCTCGATTCCGAAGGGGGGAAGCGGCACAGGTCCATCGCTCGCTCGCAGATGTTCACGGCCAGGTCACCGATTCTCTCCAGGTCAGTGACCATCTTGAGCGAGTGCGTCACGAATCTCAGATCCGACGCCATCGGCTGGCGCTTCACCAGGATGAGCAGGCACAGCTCGTCGATCTCCATTTCCGCTCGGTTGACCTTGTGGTCGGCTTCGATGGTGCGCTGTGCGATCACCGCGTTGCGCTCGATCAGTGCTCGCACCGCGTCGGCGATCATCCCCTCGACCCTCCCCGCCATCAGCAGCAGCCTCTCCCGAAGCAGCTTCAGGTCGTTCTCGTACTCCCGGTCCGTGTGAGTCGTCATCGCCATGCCGTGTCCCAGCCCGCTCGGGTCCACCTCGCTCAACCGAACTTGCCCGTGATGTACTCCTCGGTCTTCTTCTCTCTCGGACGTGTGAACAGCTCGTTGGTCGGTGCGTGCTCGACCAGCTCGCCCATGTAGAAGAAGGCCGTGTAGTCGCTCACTCTCGCCGCCTGCTGCATGTTGTGCGTCACCAGCACCACGGTGATGCTCCCCCGCATCCCCCGGATCATCTCCTCGATCCGTGCCGTCGCGATCGGGTCGAGCGCCGATGCCGGCTCGTCCAGGAGAAGGACCTCCGGGCGCAGGGCGAGCGCACGCGCGATGCACAGTCGCTGCTGCTGCCCCCCCGAGAGCGAGAGGCCCGAGGCTCGGAGCCGATCCTTGACCTCGTCCCACAGCGCCGCATCTCGCAGGGCCTGCTCGGCGCGCTGCTCGAGCTCCAAGGTCGGCAGCCCCAGCATACTCAAGCCGAATGCCACGTTGTCCCAGATCGACATCGGGAACGGCGTCGGCTTCTGGAACACCATCCCGACCCGGCTGCGAAGACGGATGCCGTCGATGCTCCGCGGGTCCAGCAGGTTCACCCCGTCCATCATGATCCGCCCGGTTGCGCGCTGCCCCGGGTAGAGCTCGAACATGCGGTTGTATGCCCGGATGTGCGTCGACTTGCCGCACCCGGATGGCCCGATCAACGCGGTGATCCGGTGCTCCGCGATGGTGAGGTTGTTGTCGCGCAGCGCCTGCTGCCGCCCGTAGAAGAAGTCGAGCTTCTCCACTCTGATCTTCGCGCTGTCCGCAGCCAGCGTCGCCATCGGTCATCGCACCCTTCTGCGCACCAGGCGCGCCGCAATGGTCAGCAACAGCACGGCTGTCGTGATCACCAGCGCCGCCGCCCACGCCATCCGGCGCCAGTCGTCGTAGGGGCTCATCGCGTAGTTGAACATCGTGACGTTCAGGGTCGCCGTCGGCGCCAGCGGATCGGCGTTCCAGTACGGGGTATTGAGCGACGTGAACAACAGCGGCGAGGTCTCACCCCCCACCCTCGCGATCGCCAGGATGATCCCCGTCGTGATCCCCGGAAGCGCCGCCCGCAGCGACACCCGTGTGACCACCTTCCACTCCGGCGCACCCAGCGCCAGCGCCGCCTCGCGAAGCGGAATCGGTACCAGCCGCAGCATCTCGTCGGTCGTCCGGACCACAATCGGCAGCATGAGAATCGCCAGCGCGACGCCGCCCGCGAGCCCGCTGAAGTGCCCGAGCGGTCGCACCAGCAGACCGTATACGAACACGCCGACCACGATCGACGGCGTCCCCAGCAGCACGTCGGACACGAACCGCACGGCGCGCTCCAACCGGCCGCGCTTGCCGTACTCGGACAGGTAGACACCGCCCAGGAGTCCCGTCGGCACGCCGATCACGATCGCCATCAACGCGACCAGCCCGGTGCCCACGAGGGAGTTGGCGAGCCCGGCCCCCGACTCCCCCGGAGGCCTCGGGAGCTTCGTGAAGAACGCCCAGCTCAGTCCCTCCACTCCCCTCGCCACCAGCGCAGAGAGGATCCATGCGAGGAGCACCAGCGCCGTCAGCGCCGCCGCGGTGGCCATCCCCACCATCAGGGCGTTGATCGCCTTGCGTCTCAACAGCACCAGGGCGCTCACGGGCAGCTCCCCGACGGCGCACTGCGCATCACCAGCAGCCTCCCGATCGCCAGGATGGCGAAGGTCAGCAGGAACAGGACCAACGCAAGGCCCATCAACGACGACAGGTAGACCTCGCCACTGGCCTCGGTGAACTCGTTGGCCAGCGTGCTGGCGATGGTGTTCGCCGGTTCGTACAGCGAAACGGCCATCCGATGCGAGTTGCCGATCACGAACGTCACCGCCATCGTCTCTCCCAGGGCGCGCCCCAACCCGAGGATCACCGCCCCCACGAGCCCCGACCGCGTGTAGGGGACCACGACTCGCCACATCACCTCCCAGCGCGTGGCCCCAAGCCCGGTGGCTGCTTCCTTGATCTGCGTCGGCACCATGCTGAACAGATCGCGCGCGACCGAGGCGACGAACGGCAGCACCATGAGGGCCAGCACGATCGACGCGGTCAGCATCCCGATCCCCATCGGCGCGCCCCGGAACAGGGGCAGGAAGCCGAGCGTCTTGGCGAGCACTGGCTGAAGGACCGTAGCGACCACGGGAGAGAGCACGAACAGCCCCCACATCCCGTAGATGATCGAGGGGATCGCAGCCAGCACCTCCACGGCCGTGGAGACGGGCCGCGCCAGCCACGCGGGCGCTAGCTCGGTAAGGAACATCGCCACACCGATCGCGAGGGGCACCGCGATCAGCAAAGCCAGCACCGAGGAAACGAGCGTCCCGGCCAGGGAGGGGAGCGCGCCGAACTGATCGCGCACCGGATCCCAGTCCCGGCTCCAGAGGAACGACGGACCGAACCGGGCGAAGGAAGACGCAGAGCCATGGAGGAGTGTCACTCCGATCCCGGCCACGACGACCAGCAAGGCCGATGCACCGGCCAGCGTGGCGCTTCGCAGCAGCGCGTCGCCCCACGAGCGACGCGGCGCGGGGGACGGCTTGCGCCCGGCGCTCGCCATCGGCGTCGTCAGACACTTCAACTGCTCTCGCTCCGCGATCGCCATGCAGATCTACTTCGACTTCCAGACGGGCTGGCCGCCCGCGCGCACCTGCTCGCGCCACGCCTGCTCGACGAGCAGCACCACGTTCTCGGGCATGGGCACGTAGTGCAGCGCGGCCGCGGACGCGCTCCCGCGGCGCAAGCCGTAGTCGAAGAACTGGAGCATCGCCAACGCCTTGCCGGCATCGCGCTGGTCCTTGTGCAGCAGGATGAACGACGCGCCGGTGATCGGCCAGGCCTTGGGTCCGGGCTGGTGTGTCAACACGATGTGGAACGCGGGTGCGGCCTTCCAGTCCGCGCTCTCGGCGGCTGCCCGGAAGCTCTCGAGCCCCGGCTCCACGATGTGTCCCGCGGCGTTCTTCAGTCTCGCGGCTTGGAGCTTGTTCTGGATCGCATACGCGTACTCCACGTATCCGATCGCACCGTCCACGCGTTGCACGTACACCGATACGCCTTCGTTGCCCTTGCCGCCGACCCCCACCGGCCAGCGGACGGACTTGTCCGCGCCCACGCGGGCCGTCCAGTCATCGGAGACCTTGGAGAGGTAGTTGGTGAAGATCCACGTGGTGCCCGAGCCGTCCGCGCGATGCACCACCGTCACGTCCTTCGATGGAAGCGACAGCCCGGGGTTCAGCGCTCGAAGCCTGCTGTCGTCCCACTTCTTGATCTCGCCGAGGTACATCCCCGCGAGCGTTTCGCCGTCGAGTACCAGCGTCCCCTGCGGCACGCCCTGCAAGTGCACCACGGGAACCACGCCACCCATAACGAGCGGGAACTGCATCAGCCCCGCCGCATCCAGCTCCTTGCTTTCGAGCGGCGCATCCGATGCCCCGAAGTCCACGGTTCCTGCCTTGATCTGCTGGATCCCGCCCCCGGAGCCGATCGACTGGTAGTTGAGCTTTGCCCCTGTCTGGAGGTGCCAGGCCTCGCCCCACTTCGCGTACAACGGATACGGAAACGTCGCCCCCGCCCCCACGATCGACGCAGGCTGGTCGGACGCAGCGTGTCTGCAGCAGGCCGTGCCCTCCGCGATCGCGCTCAGCAGCCCCGCCCACACCAGCACCCTCGCCGCTCCCATCCCGTCCTCCTGGTGCGATCGGATGCCGATCGCGCCCGGTGCCGTTATGCTCACCGCGTGTGACACTACGGTGACGGCGACGTAACATCTGCCGCCGAGGGCTCGTGGCCGCCGGGCAGCGTGAGCCAGAACACGGCCCCCCTCGGCTCGGCGCCGCGTACCCCGACTGCTCCGCCCATCGCCAGCACGAGGTTGCGCACGATCGAGAGGCCGAGCCCCGTGCCTCCGAGCTCGCGCGATCGCCCGGGATCCACTCGGTAGAACCGCTCGAACACGCGCTCCCTGTGGCGAGGCTCGATCCCCGGTCCGTCATCCTCGACCTCGATGAGGACGCGGCCGTCATCGGCTTCGGCTCGCACCCGGATCGTGCCCCCCTCCGCGGTGTACTTCACCGCGTTGTCGAGCAGGTTCACCAGCACGTGCTCCAGCGCCCGCTCATCGGCGACCACGCGCAGGGCCTCGGGAGCCTCGAGGCTCACCGTGCGGTTCCGGACCTTTTCGGAGACTGCCTCGATCGCCCGGAGCGCCGCCGCGCGGGCCGAGATCGGCTGCAGGTCGATCGCGTACTCGCCTGCCTCGATTCGAGACAGGTCGAGCAGATCGCCGATGATGCGCGACAGCCGCTCGGCATTGCGCAGCACCGCGGAGACGAATCGCTCACCGTGGACCGGATCGCTCAGCGCGCCGCCAGCGAGCGCCTCGGCATTGGCGCGGATCACAGACACGGGCGTTCTCAGCTCGTGGGAAACGTTCGCCACGAAGTCGCGCCTCATCCCCTCCAGCCTGCGCAGCTCCGTCACGTCGCGCATCACCAGGAGCACGGCACCTTCCGGATACCGCAGCCGCGACCCACGCACGACCACGGTCGAGCCGCCCACGCGCAGCTCGGCCGAAGGGCCGGACGCCTCATCACGAGCCAGCGCCACCAGTTCGTGCAGCTCCGGCTGCCGCACCATCTCCGCCAGCGAGCGCCCCACCGCCTCGGCTCTGCACGCCATCACCCTGCGGGCCGAGTCGTTGCACACGATCACCTGCCCCTGCGCATCGACCGCCACGACCGCCTCGGTCAACGCCTCGAGCACCGCGTCGGCCCGGTCCCGCTCGCGCGCCAGATCCGCGACCGTGCTCTCGAGTGCTCTCGCCAGCTGATGAACCGATCCGGCCAGCACGCCGAGCTCGTCGCCCGAAGCAGCCTCGAGTCGCAGCTTGGAATCCCCTGCAGCCGCGCTCCTGGCGATGCCGAGGAGCCGACGGATCGCGGTGGTGAGCATCTGCGCGGACAGAAGGCTCATCGCGGCGGCTACTAACATCGCAATCGCGCCGCCGGCCAGCAGTCGCGAACGCAGGTGCGCCACCGAGCGGTCTACGTCGCGCAGCGAGATCGCCGCGCGGACCACACCTCGCTCCGTGCCCTCGCCGAAGGGCACGGCCATGTACAGCGTGGGCTCGCCGAGCGTGGCGCTCGCGCGGCGCGACGCGCCCTTGCCCGTTCGAAGCGCATCGACGACCTCGGGC